>JBIIEC010000022.1:0-25316 GCA_044238045.1 Pirellulaceae bacterium
GGGGTAGCCGGGACACAGGACCACGAACCCCGGCAGGTTCTGGTTCTCACTGCCCAGCCCATAGGTCAGCCACGAACCGTAGCTCGGTCGTGACAGCCGTTCGTCGCCGCAGTTCATCAGCCGCATCGACTGCTCGTGGTTCGGCGTGTTGGCGTGCATCGAGCGGATGATGGTCAGGTCGTCGGCATGGCGGGCGATGTGCGGAAAGATCTCGCTGATCTCCAGGCCGCTCTGGCCGTGTCGATGAAACTTGAACGGCGAGCCCATCGCCGCGCCGGTCGGTCGTTCGGTCGACAGATTGCCGGCCGGCAGCTTGCTACCCGCGTAGCGCGTCAGCATCGGCTTCGGATCGAACGTATCCATCTGCGACGGACCGCCGTTCCAGAAGATGTGGATGATACGCTTTGCGCGCGGCTGGAAATGAGGTCGCGAAAGAGCCGAGCTGTCTCCGGCGGCGGCCGACACGCCCGCCTGCTGCAGCACGTGCGCCAGTCCCAGCATGCCCAGGCCCGTACCCATCTGCTGCAGCGCCGCGCGGCGCGACACAGCCGCGGCGCGAATGGTCGCATCGGCACGGTCACGCGAAGCGCCGTCGGCTTGGTCGCTTGGTTCACTCTTCATGGCTCGCCGCCTTATCGACTCAATCGACGTAAAAGAATTCGTTCGAAGCCAGCAGGACCTGGGCCAGTTGGGTCCAGGTCGATTGCGGCGCGGTCACCGTCTCCGCTGCCTCCGATGCGGCCGCGCTCGATGCTTTCAGGAACTCCAGCGCCGTCTGCTGCTCGGCCTCGATCGGCTCCCGACCCAGCACGCGGCCATACAGCCATCGCAGCCGTTCGCGATCGTTCGCCTCCGCGGGCAGCCCGTCGGCCAGCGCCGCGGCCTGGGCGATCACGAACGGGCTGTTCATCGCGAACAGGGCCTGTTGCGGCGTGGTCGTGCGTGGTCGCTGCGCCGCCGACTGGTCGGGACTGGCGAAGTCGAAACTGCGGTAGAGGCCGGGAAGCTCCTGCCGGTCGACCAGTCCGTACAGCGTGCGTCGGCGATGGAGTGGATCGGCGGTCAGCGGTTCGGGACGGCCCCCGAGGCGACCGTCCAGTCGTCCGGCCACCTGCAGCATCGTGTCCCGCATCGACTCCAGGTCGAGCCGTCGCCGGGCCATTCGCCAGTAGCACTGATTCGCCGGGTCGATCGCGCGATACTCCGCGCGATCATCGCTCGACTGCTGGTACACATGCGACAGCATCAGCCGGCGATGGAACTTCTTGATCGACCACTGGTCGTCGTGCTGCAAGGTCCACGCGAGATAGTCGAGCAGTTCTGGGTGCGTCGGAGTGGCTCCACGCAAGCCGAAGTCGCTGGGCGTGGCGACGAGCGGCTGGCCCAGGTGGTGCATCCAGAGGCGATTGGCAAGCACGCGGCTGGTGAGCGGATTGCGAGGATCGGTGATCGCTTCGGCCAGTTCGCGCCGACCGCTTCCCTGCTGGAACGGACCCGATCGCAGATCGTTCAACAGCGTGGGCAGCTGACGGGGAACCGACCGGCCCAGCGTCTGTGGATTGCCGCGCACGAAGATCCGCGGATCGACCGGAGCGGGCGAATCGACGAGCGCCATGGCGCGCGGCGGCGCGGCCGGTGATTCGACGGCCATCTTGTCGAGCTGCTGCAGCAGGTTATGGTAGCGATCACGCTCGACGCGCGACATGTACAAGTAGGCATGCTGCCTCAGGAAGTAGACGGGGCCGTGCGGTTCGACGAGCAGGCCGACCAGTTGCCGCGAGGGCGCGTCGAGCGCGTCGAGCGAGCGGTCGGCGGCGAGATAGCGTTCAAACGCCGCCGTGAACGCCGAGCCGTACGCGCGGGCCATCGCTTCGAGGTTGTCGAGCGGCGCGGCGGTGAGCGCATCACGCACCAGCGGATTCACTTGGCCGCTGCCCTCACCCGCCGGTCGCGCGGCCCACGCCGCCAGGGTCGATCGCGATTCCGCGGCAAATCGATCCGGCGGCAATGCGGCCAGTTGCCCCCACGGACCGAACACGGGATCGTCGACGCCGGAGTTCAACCGCACATGGCGACGCCAGCGGCCCGTGATCACCGGACGCAGCTCGCCCGGCGTCAGCGACATGTAGAAGACCGCCGTCTCGACCGGATCGGCCGGCTGCGTGGCCACGCGCAGCAGGTAGTCCGTCGTGCGCTGGCAGGCTTCGTCCATGCGTTCCCGGTACTCGCGGTCGATATGCTGCTGCAGCTGGCCGTTGACTTCGGCAGCCTTCGCCTCAAAGTCGCGCGCCTCGGCCGTGTCCGGTACGTCGCCCAGCAGCGGCAGCGGGATCGGACGCTCCGTGCTCGCGAACACGCCGTACAGCGAATAGTAGTCGGCCGTCGGAATCGGATCGTACTTGTGGTCGTGGCACCGCGCGCAGCTGATGGTAAGGCCCATCAAGCCGCGGCCCACGACATCCAGTTGGTCGTCGATGATGTCCGGCGCGTTCTCGTCGAACAGACGGCCGACCGTCAGGAAGCCCATCGCGGCCAGCTTCGAACGATCGGTCGGCGGATCCAACTGATCGGCCGCCAGCTGCTCGTGCACGAACCGGTCGAACGGCAAGTCGGCATTCCAGGATCGCACGACGTAGTCGCGGTAAGTATACGAATAAGGTCGAATGCGATCGTTGCCAAAGGCCAGCACCTGGTCCTTCGTGTCCGCATAGCGGGCGACGTCCAGCCAGTGTCGTCCCCAGCGTTCGCCGTAGCGGGGCGAGGCAAGCAGCCGATCCACGAGACGCTCCGTGGCATCGGGTGACGCATCGTTGGCATAGGCCTGCACTTCGTCGAGCGTCGGCGCCAGGCCGAGCAGGTCGAAGGTCATGCGGCGGATAAGCACTTCGCGCGGCGCCGTCAACGCAGGCTCCATCGACTGCTCCTCCAGCTGACGAACCACAAACCGATCGATCGGCGTCCAGCACCAGTCGGCATGCTGGACCTGCGGCACGACGGGACGTACGATCGGCTGGAAGGCCCAGTGCTGGGAACGCTCGTGGCGGTCGGTCGCGGCCGGCGCATCGTCGGGCATCGCGGCGCCAGCGGCGATCCAGGCGCGAAAGTCGGCTCGCTGCGGTTCCGGCAGCGGGCCATCGGGCGGCATCTGCAGTTCGTCCTGCTCGTGCGTCAGCGCCGCCAGCAGTCGGCTCGCATCCGGACTCCCCGGCGACAGCACCGGCCCACCATTGCCGCCCCGGCGAATCGCCTCGCTACTGTCCAGATACAGCCCGCCCTCCTGCTTGCCCGCCGCTCGCGAATGGCAACCATGGCAGGACTCGACGAGCACCGGTCGGATGCGCTCCTCAAAGAAGTCGAGCGCGGCGCGATCGGGGGCTTGGTCGGCGGCGTGGAGGCGCGGCGCGACGATCGCCGCCAGGATGCAGAACTGCGCCGCCGCACGCGCAAGGAATTGCCGTCGTGTGCCGCGCATCGCTGGGATCATGGCGGAGTCCTGTAGTCGGCACACGCGGTGCGCCGAGTGGGTTGCGGTGGGCTATTTGCGGCACGTGGCGTGTACCGGCTAGGAGGGGCACGCGCCCGTGGGGCTGCATTTGACGATAGCAGATGACGCCTGCAATTGCATCCAAGAGGGGCCGGAATGCCGCGCGGGCACTTCGGCGTGTGACCGCTACTTTACTTCCGAGGGCAATCGGTAGTAGGCGGCGCTCGTTTGGCAGGCGGACCGGCGCAACCATTCTTTATCTTCCGGCTGCTTCGCGAAACGGCCTGGATCGTAGACGCCGATGTCGTCGCCCGCATGGCCGTTCACCGCCAAGTTCGCCAGCCAGCGGCCGATCGCGCCCGACGCGGCGATGCCCGTGCCACCGCAGCCCCCGGCCATCCAGAGTCGCTCGACGCCCGGGACGGCACCGATCGCGAAACGTCCATCCGGCGTGCAGGTGATCATGCCCTGGCGGTATTCGTCAATCTTCAGCTCCGCCAACTGCGGCAGCACTCCAGCCAACCGGCGCTGCATCTCGGCGATGAGCAGCGGTTCCGGCGTCACGTCGCGCGTCCGCCAGGCAGCACCCCGCTCGTGCAGGTCGATCGGCAGCGGATCGGGGTCGAAGAATCCGTGCAGGTAGCCGCCTCGTTCCGGGCGAATGTAGCAACTGGTATCGGGCACGCGGAGCACAGGGTAGCTGTCGGGCAGGCCGACCGACTCGGTCCGCGCCTGCTGCAAACGGATGGGAAAAAAAGGCGGCGAGAAGCCAGCGGTCGGCGCGAGCAGCACGGTCCACGGACCCGCGGTCAACACGATGCGCTCGGCCCGAATCGTCTTGGCCTCGGCAGCAGAGCCGTTGTGGTCGATCACCCGTACGCCCGTGGCACGGCCATGCTCGACGAGCAACTCCACCACTTCGATGCCCCTGGCCAGGGACACTCCCGCATCGCGCGCCGCGCTGGCGAAAGCGCGGGCCGTTGCCGGCGCGCTCACATGGCCGTCGCGGGGAACCCAGAGTGACGCGTGCACGTCATCGAGCCGCAGTGTCGGCGCGAGCCGAGCGGCTTCCGCATGGTCGACCGCTTCGACGACCACTCCCAGGCCCCGGGCCGTCTCGGCCAACCTCGCGAACATGGCCGCTCGCTCCGCGCACAACGCGACATGCAGGCTGCCGCTGCGGACAAACCCCGGGTCGTGGCCCGTCCGCTCGCGAAAACCGGCCAGCAGTTCCAACGTGTAACCGACCGCATTCGCAAGCACTGCGTCGCCGCGCAGCTGCCCGACCTGGCCAGCGGACTGACTGGTCGTCTCCTGCACGATCTCGGCGTTTCGCTCCAGCACCAGTGTCTGCCGGGCGCGTCCGAGTTCCGCCAGGTGGTACGCGGCACTCCACCCCCAGATGCCGCCGCCAATGACCAAAATGTCGGTGTCCCGGGGAAGTTGCATGGGGGCCTTCGCGCGTTGGAGGGAGAAAACGTAAGAGGCACGCGCCGTGCGTCGCAAGGCTGGGGCGGTTTAGGTTCAAGGTTGGTTTAGGGTTGGTTTGGTTTAGGGGTGGCAGCCTTGACGTCGGTGCCTTCGGTGAGCGTCGAGTCGGGGGCCACGATGATGAGGTCGGTCTCCTGCAGGCCGCCGAGGACTTCGACGTCGAAGTCGTTGCGGAGGCCCACCTGGAGTTCGGTGAGCGCCGCGCGGCCGTCCTGGATGCGGAACGCCTGCCAAGTGCCTTCCGCGCTGCGGAACACGGCAGCTCGCGGGATCGTCAAGGCTCCGTCCTTCCGCGCCGTCTCAATCTCCACGCGAACGCGGAAGTCCACTCCCGGCCGCAGTCCGCGCTGCGCGAGCGATTCCCGCACGCCCGGTTCAAAATCGATGATGACCTTCACCCGCTGCTGCTCGACGCCCAGCGACGAGATCTTCGTGAAGCCCTGCGGATAGATCCGCGTGACCGTGCCGCGCACCGGCTCGGCGTCGGCGACCAGACCGGCGATGTCGACCGGTGCTCCGACCCGGATCGCGGTGACGTCCTGCGTGAGGATGTCCGCCTCCACCTGCAGCTGCTGCAGGTCACCCACCTCCATCAGCAGCTCGCCGGCCAGCATCACGCGCTCGTTGTGCTCCGGCGTCTTCAGCACCATGCCGTCAATCGGGCAGGTGATTTCCGCCCGCTGTCGGTCGCGTTCCGCCTGGTCGCGCCGCGCCGCGTCGGAATCCCGCATCAGTTCAAAGACGCCACGCAGGATTTCGTAGATGCTCTTGTTCAACTCCTCCTTGCGCAGGTCGAGCGAGGACTGTGTCACCTGCAGTTCGTCTCGCTCCAGTTCCGTCTGCGTGGTCGAGCGGGTCGTCGACAGCGACTTGGTACGATTGAAAAGTCGCAGGGCGAAGTCGTACTTGGCCTTGCTGGCCTTCACCGTCTGCGCGGCCTGCTCGATCGCGAGGTCGATCTGCTGCAAGTTCTTGTCGTAGCGGCGGACCGTGTTGGCACGCTCCAGCAGTTCGGTGTCGAGATCGCGCGGGTCGAGGCGAGCCACGACCTGGCCGCTGGTGACACGGTCGCCTTCGTTCACCTCAATGGGCAAAATGCGGCCCTGCAGCGGCATGGTGATCCGCACGACATCGGGCAGCCGCGTCTTGCCCTCCTCCTCGATGTACTCGCGAATCGCCTTACGTTCCGGCTGGCGAGCTTCGACGGGCATGCCACGCGGCGCGAGCCATGCCATGCCAGCCAGGGCGAGCAGGAGGAGGATCAGCAGCAGTGACCACCATTTCGCCACGGGGGCACCTGTCGCTTTCATGGAGGCGGGGCTTCAGGTCGGTGGGTTTTTCACCACGGAGAACACCGAGAGCAGGGAGGGTGCGGCACGGTGTTCTGTCTTTGCGGGGCTTATCAGGTGGCGGCGAGGGTGGAGCCGAGGGTGATGTCGGGGGCGGGGAGGCTGCTGGAGCCCATCAGGAAGACGTCGATGGCGCGGGCGGCGCCGCGGCCTTCGTTGATCGCCCACACCACCAGCGACTGGCCGCGTCGGCAGTCGCCGGCCGCGAACACCTTCGGCACACTCGTCGCGAACTTGCCGTGCTCGGCGCCGAACGTCACCCAGTTGCCGCGCGGCTTCTGGAACTCCAAGCCCAGCATCTCGCCAACCTTCTCCTCGGGGCCGAGGAAGCCGGTGGCCAGCAGCACGAGGTCGGCCGGCCAGTCCTGCTCGGAACCGGCGATCTCGCTGAACGGCGCCTTCTCGCCCGGCTTCTGCCAGTCTACCTTCACCGTGCGGACCGCCTTCACATGGCCCTTGCCGTCGTCGATAAACTCCTTGGTCAGCAGCGAGTAGCGGCGCGGGTCGGCGCCGAATCGCGACTTGGCTTCGGCATGCGAGTAGTCGACACGATAGATGCGCGGCCATTCGGGCCAGGGGTTGTTGACGGCGCGGGAGGCTGGCGGCTCATCGAGCAGTTCGAAATTCGTCACGCTGCGGCAGCCGTGTCGCAGCGACGTGCCGATGCAGTCCGCGCCGGTGTCACCACCTCCGATGACGATCACGTCCTTGTTCTGCGCGGACATGAAGCTGGCGTCGGCGAGCTTCGAATCGAGCAGGCTCTTGGTGTTCCTCGTGAGGAAGTCCATCGCCAGGTGGATGCCCTCGAGGTGGCGTCCCGGCGTGCGACCGGTGGGGTCGAAGGGCTTCGTCGCGCCGGTGGCCATGAGCACCGCGTCGTTCTCGGCGAGCAGCTGGTTCGGGTCGATATACTTCACTGTGCAGCCGCGCTCCTCCATGATCTGCGTCATGTGGCCGGACGGGAAGTCTTCCTTCTTGCCGACGTGCGCGTTGGTGACGAACGTGACGCCTTCCTGGCGCAGCAGTTCGACGCGGCGTTCGACGACGTTCTTCTCCAGCTTCATGTTGGGGATGCCGTACATGAGCAGTCCGCCGATGCGGTCGGCTCGTTCATAGACGGTGACCGTGTGTCCGGCGCGATTCAGCTGCGCGGCGGCGGCGAGGCCCGCGGGACCCGAGCCGACGATGGCGACGCGTTTGCCGGAACGTACCGTGGGCGGTTGCGGCTTCACCCAGCCCTCGGCGAAACCGCGGTCGATGATCGCGTTCTCAATGTTCTTGATCGTGACCGCCGGTTCGATGATACCCAGCACGCAAGCGCCTTCGCAGGGAGCCGGGCACGTGCGGCCCGTGAACTCCGGGAAGTTGTTCGTCTTGTGCAGCCGGTCCAGCGCGTCGCGCCAGCGGCCTTGGTAGACGAGGTCGTTCCACTCGGGGATCAGGTTGTCGATCGGGCAGCCGTTGTTCGACTGGCAGAACGGCACGCCGCAGTCCATGCAGCGAGCGCCCTGCGTCTGCAGCTGCGCCGAATCGGCCGGAGTGTAGATCTCAAGGAAATCGTTCGCCCGCTGGACGGGGTCGCGGTAAGGAACCGGTTGGCGGGGGAACTCTTTGAAGCCGGTGGGTTTTCCCATGGTATGCGCCGATCGCTGCTACGTAGCCAGAAAAGGAATGGTTGTTTGCGTGGTTGTTGGAGTGGTGTGTGGCCCGATTCGCTTGCGCCCGTCCCGTGACAGGTGGGCTCGCGCGAGTCAGTGGCCGCGCGGATCAGGAGGTCGCCTGGTGGGACTTCTGTTCCAGCAGGACTCGCTTGTAATCGGTCGGCATGACCTTGATGAAGTCGTCGGCGGATCGCGGCCAGTTGCCCAGGATCCGTTCGGCCACTTCACTGCCCGTGTACTCGTGGTGCTTCTCGATCATCTCGAGCAGTTCGGCGAGGTCTTCGTCGGCTTCGACGCGATCCAGTTCGACGGTGCCGAGGTTGCAGGCGTTGTCGCGGAACTTGTCATGCTTGGCGAGCACATAGGCGACACCGCCGCTCATGCCGGCGGCGAAGTTGCGGCCGGTGGAGCCGAGGATGACGGCGCGGCCGCCGGTCATGTATTCGCAGCCGTGGTCGCCGACGCCTTCGGTGACCGCCCACGCGCCGCTGTTGCGGACGCAGAACCGTTCCGCCGCGCGGCCGCGGAAGTACGCCTCGCCGCTCGTCGCCCCATATAGGCAGACGTTGCCGACGATGATGTTATCCTGCGACTTGAAGGCACTCTGACGCGGCGGATAGATGATGATCTTGCCGCCCGAGAGGCCCTTGCCCACGTAGTCGTTGGCGTCGCCCTCGATCTCCATCGTGATGCCCTTGGCGAGGAACGCGCCGAAACTCTGGCCGGCCGACCCGGTGAAGCGAATGCGAATCGTGTCCTCGGGCAGCAGCGCCAGGCCGTATCGCTTGGCCACCTCATGGCTGAGGATCGTCCCCACGGTGCGATTCGTGTTGATGATCGGCAGTTCGATCTTCACCGCCTCGCCACGCTCCAGCGCGGGCTCCGCCAGCCGAAGCAGTTCGTTGTCGAGCGCCTTGTCGAGGCCGTGGTCCTGCGACTTCGTGCAGTACACGCCGGCGTCTGGATACGGCTTCTCGGCGGGCGTCAGCATCGGCGACAGGTCCAGTCCGTCCGACTTCCAGTGACGAATTGCTTCGTTCGTCTCCAGGCAGTCGACGCGGCCGACGCATTCCAGGATCGAGCGGAAGCCGAGTTGCGCCATGATCTGGCGGGCGTCCTCGGCGACCATGAACAGGTAGTTGACCACATGCTCGGGCTTGCCCATGAACTTCTTGCGCAGCGCCGGATCTTGCGTGGCGATGCCGACCGGGCAGGTGTTCAGGTGGCATTTGCGCATCATGATGCAGCCGAGCGCGACGAGCGGCGCGGTGGCGAACCCGAACTCCTCGGCGCCCAGCAGCGCGGCGATCACCACGTCTCGGCCGGTCTTCAGCTGGCCGTCGGTCTGCAGGACGACGCGGGAGCGAAGGTCGTTGAGGACCAGCGTCTGGTGCGTTTCGGCGATGCCCAGTTCCCAGGGCAGGCCGGCGTGCTTGATGCTGGTCAGTGGCGAAGCGCCCGTGCCGCCCGTATCACCCGAGATGAGGATATGGTCGGCGAAGCCCTTGGCCACGCCGGCGGCGACCGTGCCCACGCCCACCTCCGACACCAGCTTGACGCTGATCCTCGCCGTCGGATTGGCGTTCTTCAGGTCGTGGATCAGCTGCTTGAGGTCTTCGATCGAGTAGATATCGTGGTGCGGCGGCGGGCTGATGAGGCCGACGCCGGGAGTGGAGTAGCGGACGCGGGCGATGCGATCATCGACCTTCTTGCCGGGCAGTTCGCCGCCCTCGCCCGGCTTCGCGCCCTGCGAGATCTTGATCTGCAGCTCATCGGCGTTCGTCAGGTAGTTGATGGTGACGCCGAAACGTCCCGAGGCGACCTGCTTGATCGCGCTGCGGCGTGAGTCGCCGTTCGGATCGGGCGTCCACCGTTCCGGCTCCTCACCGCCCTCCCCCGTGTTGCTCTTGCCGCCCAGCCGGTTCATGGCAATGGCCAGCGTCTCGTGCGATTCGGCCGAGATCGATCCGAAGCTCATCGCGCCGGTGCAGAACCGCTTGACGATCTCCTTCGCCGATTCGACCTCCTCCAGCGGGATCGGTCCGTTGTTGGTGTTGGCCTTGAACGAGAGGAGACCGCGGAGCGCGCAGCGGGTGCGGGCGTCCTGGTTGGCGTGGTTGGCGAAGCGGCGGTAGGCTTCGGTGCTGTTCGCGCGGGAAGCGACCTGCAGGTCGGCGATGGACTGCGGATCCCACATGTGCCGCTCGCCGTCCGCCCGCCAGTGGAACTCGCCCAGGTTCGGCAGCGCCGGCATCCGCTCCTCCGGACGCTGAGGATATCCAATCGCGTGGCGCCGCAGCAGCTCCTCGGCCAGCACCTGCATGTGGACGCCCTGAATGCGGCTGGCAGTGCCGACGAAGGAGCGGTCGATGACGTCGGTGCCAAGGCCGACGGCCTCGAAGATCTGCGCGCCCTTGTACGATTGCAGCGTCGAGATGCCCATCTTGGCCATGACCTTGAGCATGCCCTTGGCGACGCCCTTGCAGTAGGCCGAGACGATCTTCTCGTCACTCATGTCTTCCGGCAGCAAGCCATCGCGCTGCGACTGCCACAGCGACTCGAAGGCCAGGTAGGGATTGATCGCGTCCGCGCCGTAGCCGCACAGCAGGCAGTGGTGGTGCACTTCACGCGCTTCGCCCGTCTCCAGGATCAACCCGATGCGCGTCCGCTTGGCCTGCTTCACCAGATGGTGGTGCACGGCGCCGACGGCCAGCAGCGAACTGAGCGCGACGCGGTCGGCCGCGACGCCACGGTCGGAAAGGATGACGAGGCTGAAGCCGTCGTCGATCGCTTTTTCCGCTTCGGCGCAGATGCGATCCAACGCCTTGGGCATCCCCGCCTGGCCCTCGGAACGAGGCCATGTGATGTCGATCGTCTGCGTGCGCCAGCCACGACCGGCGGGATGCTGGTCGATGTGCTTGAGCGCCGCGAGCTCCTCGTTCGTCAGGATCGGGTGCGGCACGAGCAGCCGGTGCGCGTGGTCCTTGGTCGTCGCCAGCAGATTGCCTTCGGGCCCGATGTAGCATTCGAGCGACATGATGACTTCCTCGCGGATCGAGTCGATCGCGGGGTTGGTCACCTGGGCGAACAGCTGGCGGAAGTAGTCATACAGCATGCGCGGCTGGTCGGAGAGGCAGGCCAGCGCCGAATCGTTGCCCATGGAGCCGATCGGGTCGCGCTTCTCGCGGATCAACGGCAGCAGCATGAACTGCATCGTCTCCAGCGTGTACCCGAACGACTGCATGCGCTCCAGGAGCGAATCGGGATAGAACCCGTGCGGCTCCTGGTTCGGCTTCAGGTCCGACAGATGGATCCGCTCCTCGCGCAGCCATTCGGCGTACGGCCGCTGGCGGGCAAACTCCTCCTTCAACTCCTCGTCCGGGATCAGGCGTCCCTGCGCGAAGTCGACGAGGAACATGCGTCCCGGCTGCAGGCGTCCCTTCTCCTTCACGATCGCCGGGTCGACCGGCAGCACGCCCACTTCGCTGGCCATGATCACGCGGTCGTCGGTGGTCAGGTAGTAGCGGGACGGGCGGAGGCCGTTGCGGTCGAGCACGGCGCCGATCACTTGGCCGTCGGTGAAGACGATCGAAGCGGGGCCGTCCCACGGTTCCATGAGGCAGGAGTGGTATTCGTAGAAGGCCCGCTTGCTCTCGGGCATCGAGACGTGGTTCTGCCAGGCCTCGGGGATCATCATCATCACGGCTTCCTGCAGCGACCGGCCGGTCATCAGCAGGAACTCCAGCACGTTGTCGAAGGTGCCGCTGTCCGAACAGTCGGGTTCGACGATGGGGAAGAGCTGCTGGATCTGTTCGCCGAACAGCGAGCTTTCCACGACACCCTGGCGGGCCCGCATCCAGTTGGCGTTGCCCCGCAGCGTGTTGATCTCGCCGTTGTGGCTCATGAAGCGAGCGGGCTGGGCGCGGTCCCAGCTGGGGAAGGTGTTCGTGGAGAATCGCGAGTGCACCATCGCCAGATGCGTGGTGTAGTCCTCATCCTTGAGGTCCGGGAAGTAGTCCAGCACCTGCCAGGACATCAACATGCCCTTGTAGATCATGACCTTGGTCGACAGGCTGTTGACGTAAAACATCTTCCGCTGGGACAGCGACTCGTCGGTGCGCAGCGCATGGCTGGCCCGCTTGCGGATGATGTAGAGCTGGCGTTCGAAGGCGTCGCCCTCGAGGCCCGGCGCGGCGGCGATGAACAGCTGCTCGCTGTGCGGCTCGCTGCCGCGGGCCATCGGCCCCACGTCGGCGGCGTTGGCGTCGGTCGGTACGCGGCGCCAGCCCACCAGCCGCTGGCCGGTTTCGGCGATCAGCTTCTCGACGACGCGCTTGCAGTGCTCCCGCTCGTTGGCCAGTTGCGGCAGGAAGACCACGCCGGCCGCGAACTGGCCGGGACCGGGCAGGTCGGCCTTCAGGTCCACGCGCGCGACCTTCCGCAGGAACGCATCGGGAAGCGCCGTGAGGATGCCGGAGCCGTCGCCCGTGTTGACTTCGCAGCCACACGCGCCGCGATGGTCCATGCTGCGCAGCACCGTGTCGGCATCGAGCACGATCTGGTGGCTTCGCTGCCCCTTGATGTGGGCCACGAATCCGACGCCGCAGCTGTCCTTCTCGTTGGCTGGGTCGTACAGGCCGTGCTTGGCGGGGAATCCCAACGGGTTAAACACCGACTTCTTCATGATCTTCGTTACCTGCGATGAATGCTCGTTATCTGCGAAGACTGGGATCGCCCGGGGACTGTAGGACCACGGGCGATGCTTGGGTACCGCGCGGCGGCGGTGGATCTTTTCCAAGGGTTTCCAACGGGTTCACTTTTCGTGCCGCCGCGAAGGACGATCAACGACACTCGGATGCGTCCCTGCGAGTCCTTTTCCTGGTTCCTGCCCGGGCTCGCTCCCTCGTGCGAGCCCCTGTCGTGCGGCCCTTCGTCGCAGGGCTCGCGGGTGCGTGCGGATCACGGTTCCGTGTCCGCGTGTTTCGTCAGCCGGCCACTCTCGGCGAGTGCCCCAGCGCGGTCGCGTTGAGGTCCGCGGTGCCCCCGTTGTCGCAATCGGAGTCTGGGTCGATGCTGGAGTCTGTTTCCGTCGCCAATCGTTCCGACTTCTCCAGCAGGTACTCGATGAACTGCCGCGCCGTTCGCGACAGCTCCTTGCCCCTCCGCTGGATAATGCCCAGCGGTCGCACCAGCGGCGTTTCCCGCAAGGGGATGGCGGCCAGCGTGCCGGAGGCCAGTTCCCGCTGCACCGTCGGCGCCGGCAGCAAGCCAATCCCCGCGTTGATCTCGATCGCCCGCTTGATCGTTTCCGTGTTGTCGAACTCCATCGCCACCTGGACCTCCACGCCGCGGGCCGTCAGTGCTCGGTCGATTTCACGCCGGATGATCAAGTTGCTGTCGAACGAAACCAAAACACTCCCATGCAACTGGCGGACGTCCAGTTCGTCGCGATCCGCGAATGGATGCGACGGCGCACAGACGACCACCATCGGCTCCTCACGCCATGCCGTGGCCAGCACCGTGCGACTCGACCGCGGATAACTCACCAGTCCCACGTCCGCCTGGTCGTTTTCCACCAGCGCGTACACGCGGTCCGGATGCTGGTACTCCACCCGGACATTCGCCTTCGGGTGCCGGCCCAGGAACTCCTGCACCGACTCGTTCATGTGGCTCAGCCCCACCGAATAGATGGAGGCGACGCTCACACGCCCCGAAACTTCCTCATGCAGCGTCCGTACCTCTTCTTCCAACGCTCCGTAGCGATCGAGCAGGTCGCGGCAACCGCGGTAGTAGACCTGCCCTTCGCGCGTCAGCACCAGCGGCCGCTTGGATCGGTCGAACAGTCGGACGCCCAATCGCTCCTCCAACTGCTGCACCATCTGGCTGGCCGACGATTGCGACACGTCGTTTTCACGGGCCCCCGCCGAGAAACTCTGGCGGGCCGCCACGTCGCAAAACACCTTCAGCAGTTTGATGTGCATCGCGGGACCGGTCCGGCCGTCGAGCCGAGTTCTTCGGAGGGGTATTGGCGAATGAGATACTAGGTCGAAGCAGAATTAAAAAATCGGGAGGTGCAGACTAACCCCCCAGCGACCCCGCGTCAAGCGCTTACGCTGGGACAAACGGTCGCGTAAACCGTTGTGGTCACAGGGAAACCCGCAGTCGCGCCCGCGGGGAGACGCCCTCAAGCCCGCCACCCCGACGAAGAAGATGGGAAACGGGGGTAGAATGAGGGCTGGGCGTTGATGGCGATTAACGCGGCTGGTTAGCGAGGATTGGCGGACAGCGGAAGCGGCTGGGCCTCCTCCGGACTGACCAACACCTTCGGCCGCTGGCTCCGCACCTTCGCCAGCTCCTCGGCCGGAACTCGCGTGTTGCGCAGGGAGAGGGCCTGCAGCAGGGGCATCTGCGCGATCACCTTCAGACCCTGGGGCGACACGCGGGTGTTGTCCAAGGTCAGGAACTCCAGGCTGTGACAGTCGGCCAGCAAAGCCATGCCGCGATCGGTGATCTGCGTGTTGGAGAGGTCGAGGTAGAAGAACCGGGCGTTCATGGATCGGAGCGCCGGAAGCTGGTCGACCAGTCGACGAAGGTCATTGTCGTCGAACGACTTACGCTGCACATGGACGAACAGCGATTGGGAGAGATGCACGCGTCCGTCGCCGACGATCTGGCGGATCCGCTCCTCGATCACCGCCTTGGCCCCCTGGGGAGTCTGCATGGCAGCCAGGTCCCAGCGGGCGACGGTCAGCCAGAGCGCGGCGATGCTGGTGAAGAGCATTAGCTGGGCGAGGCCGAACTGGCCGCGGGGGGTATTTGGGCCGCGAAGCGACCGCAGGCGGCGGCAGGAGCTGGCGGCGAGTCCGGAGACGACGGGAATTGCCAGCAGGAGAAAAGTCGACCAGCGCAGTTGGTGACCGGTCCATGGCGCCAGCGCGGCGAAGGCAATGGCAGGCCCAGCGAGGGCCATGGACGCCAGCCAGGCCAGGCGGATCAGTTCGCGGCGGACTTCCACGGGGATGGTCATCGAACGATTTAGCTCGCGGGAATCTTGTCGCACGGACCGGCGGGGGCGACGCTCCATCCGTCCCCGTTCGCACCCGGCAGGTCAGGCGAACAGGTCGTGGATAACTTCGCCATGCACATCGGTCAGACGGAAGTCGCGGCCCGCGTGCCGGTACGTCAAACGCTTGTGGTCCAGGCCCAGCAGGTAAAGCATGGTCGCGTGCAGGTCGTGCAGGTGCACCTTGTTCTCGGCCGCGAAGTAACCGTAGTCGTCGGTCGCTCCATAACGGATGCCGGGCTTGACCCCGCCGCCCGCGAGCCACATGGTGTAGCCCTGCGGGTTATGGTCACGTCCATCGTTGCCTTGCGCGACGGGCGTGCGGCCGAACTCGCCGCCCCACAGGACGAGGGTATCGTCGAGCAGGCCGCGGGCCTTGAGGTCGCGGAGCAGCGCAGCGATGGGCTGGTCGACTTCGGCCGCGTTCTTCTCGTGGTCGCGTTTCAGTTCGGCGTGCTGGTCCCATTTGTAGCTGTGCGTGACCTGCACGAAGCGGACGCCCCGTTCGGCGAAGCGGCGGGCCATGAGGCACTGGCGGCCGAAGTTGGCGGTGGTGGGATTGTCCAGCCCGTAGGCGCTTCGCGTCGCGGCCGTCTCGTCCTCGATATCCTGCAGGTGGGGCGCGGCGATCTGCATGCGGTAGGCGAGTTCAAACGAGTTGATGCGGCCTTCGAGCGCCGCGTCGGGACCGGTCGTCTCTAGGTGCTGCCGGTTGATCGACTGCAGGTAGTCGAGTTCCATGCGCTGCACGTCGAGGGGCGTCTGTCCGGCGTTGACGATATAGGGGATACGGGCCTGGTCGGCGGGGATGCTGGCGTTGCCGATGGGCGTTCCCTGGTAGGCCGCGGGCAGGAACGCGGAACTGTACGCGTTGACGCCGCCGTGGGTCAGCGTCGGGCAGACCGTGATGTATCCGGGCAGGTCTTCGTTCTCGGTGCCAAGCCCGTAGGTGATCCAGGAGCCCATGCTGGGGCGGACAAAGGTATCGCTGCCGGTATGCAGTTCCAGCAACGCGCCGCCATGACGCGAGTTGGATCCATGCATGGAGTTGATGATGCACAAGTCATCGACGCAGCGGGCGACATGCGGAAACAGTTCGCTGACCCACGCGCCGCTCTGGCCATGCTGGCGGAATCGCCAAGGCGACTTGAGCAGTTCGCCGGTCTGCGAGGAAAACACGCGCGGCTTGGCGAACGGCAGCGGCTTGCCATGATCGCGCTGCAGCAGCGGCTTGTAGTCGAACGTGTCGACCTGCGAAGGTCCGCCGTGCATGAACAAGAAGATGACGCGCTGGGCGCGGGCGGGAAAGTGTGGAGCCTTCGAAGCGAGCGGGCCGAGGCCGGCGGAAGCTGCGGGGGCGTCGCGATGCAGGAGTGAGGCGAGGGCGAGGCTGGCGAAGCCGGCGCTGGACGTTTGCAGCAGGTCGCGCCGCGAGAACACGGGCGAGAACCGATGGCAGCGATGGTCGGGTCGGCGGTTCGCGGTCATGGCGGTATCCTCGCAGCCGTACGCCCGCCCGACCGCCGCTTGGCGATCGCGGGACGGGGTCGATCAGTCGATAAACAGGAACTCGTTGGTCGCCACGGTCGCGCGGCACAGGCTTTCCCAGGCCGCGCGATGTGCTTCGTCGGCCGCTTTTCCTCGCGCGGCGAGCGTCTGCCGGAATCGCTCGACATACGCCAGCGCGGCGACCGTTTCTTCGTTCGTGGGCGGGCGCCCCAGAGCCGTCTCATACACGATGCCGACGCGGCCCGCGTCGTCCACCGACGCCTCGGCCAGCAGCCGACCCGACCAGGCTTTCATCTGCTCGGTCACCAGCTGGCTGTTCATCATGAAGAGCGCCTGGGGAGCGACGGTGGTCGTGTCCCGCCGTCCCGCCTGCACGCTGGGGTCCGCGAAGTCGAAGGCTTGGAACAGCTCGAACAGCGCGCTGCGCACGACCGGCAGGTAGAGGCTGCGGCGCTGGCCCTCGTAGGCTACCGGATTCACGTTCGCCGTGCTCGTCACGTACTCCCGGTTGGGCGTGGGCAGCTGGCTGCCGCCCATGTGCAGGTCAAGCTGTCCGCTGACGGCCAGCACCGCATCGCGGATCGCCTCCGCCTCCAGGCGCCGCCGGTTCACACGCCAGAGCAGCCGGTTGTCCGGGTCGCGCTCGAAGGCCTGCGCGTCGTAGTGCGAGCCCATGCGATAGCTGGCTGACAACAGGATGTCACGGTGGAGTTCCTTGAGCGACCAGCCGCCGTGAAGGAACTGGCGGGCGAGGTAGTCGAGCAGTTCAGGGTGCGCGGGGCGGTCGCCGAGCTGTCCGAAGTTGTCGGGCGAGCGGACGAGTCCTTCGCCGAAATGCCCTTGCCACAGTCGATTCACGAGGACTCGGGCGGTGAGCGGATGGCGGGGATCGGTGAGCCACTGGGCCAGCTGCAGCCGTCCGCTGGACGCTTGGGCGATCGGCCACGATTGGGCGGGCAGGATGATCTCCGGGAAACCTCGCTGCACAAGATCGCCCAGCGTCACATGGCTGCCGCGGATGTGGATCTTCGTGTCCTGCACCTCGCCTTCGCTGACCATCATGGCCGCAGGAAGCACCGGCAGTGTCGCCTCCAGCTGCTTGGCCTCTTCCGAATCCTTGGGCAGCGCGGTGATCCGCGCCGAAATCTCCTGGTGCCGCGCGGCCAGCGCCGAATCGGCAACCGACTGCTCCTGCCATCGCGCGACAACCGAGAAGTTCTCCATCGTCCGGGTGCTCTTGAAGATGCCGGCCAGCCCGTAGTAGTCGCGCGCGGAGAGCGGATCGAACTTGTGGTCGTGGCAACGGGCGCAGCCGAGCGTCATGCCCATGAAGGCACGGCCCATCGTGTCGATCTGCTCGTCCACGATGTCCATCTGCATCTTGACCGGATCGTCCTCCGCCAGCATCTTCGCGCCCAGCGACAGGAAACCGGTGGCGATCCGGGCGTCGCGCGCCGCGTCATCCGCGAGGTTCGGCAGCAGGTCGCCCGCCAGCTGTTCGGTGGCGAAGCGATCGAACGGCTTGTCGGCATTGAAGGAGCGGACGACATAGTCGCGATACTGGAAGGCGTTCGCGTAAGCCAGGTTTTCGTCCATGCCGTTGGAGTCGGCGTAGCGGGCGACATCCAGCCAGTGGCGTCCCCAACGCTCGCCGTAACGTGGCGAGGCCAGCAGTCGATCGACCACGCGCGCTTCCGCGTCCGGCTCGCCATCCGCTTCAAACGCGCGCAGTTCCGCCGGTGTCGGCGGCAGGCCGGTCAGGTCGAAGGTGACGCGTCGCAGCCAGGCGCGGCGCGTCGCCGGCGGGGCGGGACGCAAGCCTTCCGCTTCGAGCCGCGCGAGCACGAAATGGTCCAGCGCCTGCCGAGGCCAGCTCGTGTCACGCACCTCCGGCGGTCGCGCATCGCCCAGCGGCTGCAGCGACCAGAGCGTCGGCGCGTCGGCGCGATTCGTGGAAGCGGAGCCTGCGGTGGCCTGCGTTGCACTGGCGGCGGTGTCCGATTCGCCAGGCCAGGGAGCCCCCTGCTCAATCCACGTCATCAGGTCGCGAATCTGCGCCTCGGGCAGCTTGTTGCGCGGCGGCATGTTCAGCTGGTCGGCGTGCTGCACGGCCAGCACCAGCAGGCTCTCCTGCGGTTTGCCCGGCACCAGGGCCGGGCCACGCGTGCCGCCCTTCAGCAACGCCGCGCGGGAGTCCACCCGCAACTCACCCTCCACCTTCCCCGCATCGCCCTCGTGGCACTCGAAGCAATGCTCGGCCAACACGGGCCGGATCCGCTTCTCGAAAAAATCCTCCGGCGATTCGGCCGCTCGCAACGCCCGGCCCTCGCCGGCACCGACCATCACGGCCAGCAGCAGCAAGCAACGGACCAGCGGGAGCCTCGGGGGCACCATGGGCATGTTCCCGGAGAAGGAGGGGCGATCGGGAAGGCAGGAAGCGATCGGTGGGCGTGCGACCCATTATGGCCGCACACCGCCGGAAAAGGCAACGGATTTCGCGCGGGGTGTTCAGGAACGTAAACGACCCTGCGGGTCCGGCAGGTCGCGAGGCTGGTCGCCGGTGCGGGCTGACACTCTTTCGGCACACGGCGTATGCCGACTACGACTCTCTGCACGTGGCATGTGCCGTGTCTGACTGTCGCGCGGTTTGGCTTAGAAGTCGGCGTTGCCGGGCGTGCGGGGGAACGGGATCACGTCGCGGATGTTTGCCATGCCGGTGACGAACTGCACGGCCCGCTCGAGGCCAAGTCCGAAGCCGGCGTGGGGTACGGTGCCGAAGCGGCGCAGGTCGAGGTACCACCAGTAGTGTTGCGGATCGAGCCCCTGTTCGGCGAGTCGCGTTTCGAGGACGTCCAGTCGATCTTCGCGTTCGCTGCCGCCGATGATCTCGCCGACCTTCGGTACCAGCACATCCATGGCCCGCACCGTGCGGCCGTCGTCGTTCACCTTCATGTAGAACGGTTTGAGCGTGCGCGGATAGTCGAATAGGATCACGGGCTGGCCGAAGTGCTTCTCGGTCAGGAACCGTTCGTGCTCCGACTGCAGGTCGCATCCCCAGGTGACGGGATAATCGAACGCCTGTCCGCTCTTCTCCAGGATCGAGATGGCTTCGGTGTAGGGCAGTCGCACGAACGGGCTGTTGACGATCTGCTCCAGCGTACCGACAACACTGTCGTCGACGAACTTATGGAAGAACTCCATGTCCTCCGCGCACTGTTCCAGCGCGTCGCGGAAGATGCGTTTGAGGAAGTCCTCGGCGAGCTGCATGTTGTCGGACAGTTCGTTGAACGCCACTTCCGGTTCGACCATCCAGAACTCGGCGAGGTGCCGCGAGGTGTTGGAGTTCTCGGCTCGAAAGGTGGGGCCGAAGGTGTAGATCTTGCCCATGGCGGTGGCGAAGATCTCCCCTTCCAGCTGTCCGCTGACGGTCAGGAACGCGGGGCGTTCGAAGAAGTCCTGGGAGTAGTCGACGGCGCCGTCCTTGCGCGGCGGCTTGGCCGGATCGATCGTGGTCACGCGGAACATTTCGCCGGCGCCTTCGCAGTCGCTGGCGGTGATGATCGGCGTGTGGACATACAAGAAGCCGCGTTCCTGGAAGAACTGGTGGATGGAGCGGCTGATGGTGTTGCGCACTCGCATGACCGCGCCGAAAGTGTTGGTGCGTGGGCGCAAGTGGGCCCATTCACGGAGCTTCTCGAAGGTGTGCCGCTTCTTCTGGAGCGGGTAGGTCTGCGGGTCGGCCCAGCCGTGGACCTGGACGCGGTCGGCAAAGACTTCGGTCTCCTGCCCCTGCCCGCCCGAGGCCTTCACCTCGCCTTCCACCGTGATGCTGCATCCGGAGCCCAGGTGCTTGATCTCCGACTCGTAGTTGGGGAGCCGGGTTTCACAGATGACCTGGACGTTGCCGAGGCAGGAGCCGTCGTTGAGTTCGACGAAGCTGAAACCGGCCTTGGAATCGCGGCGGGTACGGACCCAGCCCTGCAGGCGGACGGACTTGCCGATCGACGCTTTCTGGCGCGCGTCGGCGACCGAGATCTTTTCCATGCGGGCAGTCCCTCCTGGAGTGGTTCGCGAGCCTGACTAGATGCCCTTGTCGGCCAGATAACGCTCGGCGTCCAGGGCGGCCATGCAGCCGGTGCCGGAGGAGGTGATGGCCTGGCGATAGTAGTCGTCGGCCACATCGCCGGCGGCAAAGACGCCTTCGACAGTCGTCCACGTGCGGAACGGCTGCGTCCAGCGGATGTAGCCCTTCTCGTTCATCGCCAGCTTGCCGTTGAGGAACCCCGTGTTGGGCGTATGGCCGATCGCCAGGAACATGCCGACGGCCGACAGGTCACGCGCTGAACCGTCCAGCGTGCTGGTGATGCGGACGCCGGTCATGCCCGCGTCGTCGCTGCCCAGCACCTCGGAGACAACGTGGTTCCAGACCATCTCAATCTTTTCGTTGCTGAGCGCCCGGTCCTGCATGATGCGCGAGGCACGCATCTGGTCGCGGCGATGCACCATGAAGACGCGCGACGCATACTTGGACAGGTAGGTGGCCTCCTCGACCGCCGAGTCCCCGGCGCCGACGACAATCAAGGGCTTGTTGCGGAAACGCGGCAGGGCACCGTCGCAGACCGCGCAGGCACTCACGCCGCGGTTCTTGAACGTCTCCTCCGAGGGCAGGCCCAGGTAGTTGGCCCGAGCACCCGTCGCCACGATGACGGAATGCGTTTCGACCCAGTCGCCGTCGGCAGGCTTCACCCGCAGCGGACGGGAATCGAAGTCGACTTCCACGATGTCGTCGCCCACAACGCGGGTGCCGAAGTTCAGGGCCTGCTGCTTCATCAACTCCATCAACTCCACGCCCTGCACCGCATAGTGCGGCTGCCCATCCTTCACATGGCCGGCGGGAGCGGGCGGGAGATTGTAATGACGGGCCGGGTCGACGGCACTCTCGACGAACGCCCGGATGTTGCCCGCCGGGAAGCCTGCGTAGTTCTCAACCTCCGTGGTGAACGCCAACTGACCGAGCGGAATCATCTCGGGTTTCGGCGTGCCCTCGAACAGAAGCGGCCGCAGGTTCGCTCGCGCTGCATAGATCGCGGCGGACCAGCCGGCCGGTCCACTGCCAATGATCACCACATGTTCGGCCACGAAATACCCTCTCTTCTCAAGGTTCCCAGATCGTGTCTTCTTCGCGAGACGACGGCGGGATTATAGAGAGTTGCCCGCCCGTCGTGGAGAGCGGCACGGTCGCGGGTCGGGCACGGTCGCCGGAAGAGAAGAAGAGGGCGCGGCCGGCGGGAGCGATCGGCGGAGGAGTTCGAGTCGGCCGCGTCGCGATCCGGCAGTGCCCCATGTGTCCAGGTCCGTCGCCACCGCTGTGGGCCCTCGGCGTTGGGGAAAACGGTCCGCGATCCAGGGGCTTGGTCCGCGACGCCACGTCTGGGCCAAGAGCGGTGGGGCGGTGCGGTGCGACAGCTTGCTAGCGACCGGACGTCAGGCCAGTTCGAGTCTTGAACGATTTTCGACGCGACTGCGGGAGGACGCAGAGTGTCAAAAGTGCGTCACAGGGCAAGATTCGGGGAATGGGGCGATTCGGTTTCCCGTTTTTTTGTCCGCCGAAGCCCCTCCAATCGTCGCAGCCCTCCTTGTCTTCCTGTTGAAAAGATGCAACAACGGCCGCGTGTGGTAAAGTCCCCTTAATCTTTCCCGGCTTCTGAGTTTATCCAAATTAACGGTCAGGCCGGTTGACATGGGGGGTGGTCGTGATACCTTTACTCGCTAAGATCCTGAATCTGTTTATCTTGTGTAACCGTAAAAGTTGATGATCGCCGCTCGGGTTGCCTTGTTTCCCGAGCATAACGTTTTGGGTTGTTCCCTCCGATTAGGGTCGCCGTCGGGTGGGGAGTGCGAAAAAGTTTCGGCGGCTAATCGAGTTCTGAACGGAAGGAAGTTATATGAATCGCACGTTTCTCGGAGGGATCGCCCTGTTCATCGCGGTGCTGACCATCGGCATGATGGGCAACAACACGGAAGCGACCGCAGGCCACGGATGCAATGGTGGTGGCGCTGGATGCCATGGACGTCTGTTCGGTGGTCGTTGCCACGGTGGTCACGCTCGCCTGTTCGGCGGTCGTTGCCACGGTGCGGCTGACTGCGGTGGTGCTGCGGCTGCGGCTCCGAGCTGCAGCGGTGCGGAAGCGGCTGCCGCTTCTGACTGCGGTGGTTCGGGTGCTGGTGACTGCGGCGGTCGCAAGAGCCGTTGCCACGGCGGCCTGATGGCTCGCCTGCACGCCAAGAAGGCCAACCGCTGCAAGGGTGCTGCTCCGGCTTGTGAAGCCGCTGCCGAGCCCTCGTGCGGTGCCGAAGCCGCTCCGGCTTGCGCCGGCTGCGAAGTTGCCGCTGAGCCCTCGTGCGGTGCCGCTGCCGCTGGTTGCAGCGCCTGCGACGGTTCGGGCTGCTCGGCTTGCCACGCTGCCGAGCCCTCCTGCGGTGCTCCGGCTGCCGTCGAGGCTGCTCCGGCTCCCGCCGCTGAGGCTGCCCCGGAAGTTCCGGCTGCTCCGGAAGCTCCCGCTGCTCCCTCGGCCTAGTGCTGACCGGGAGTGCATGACACTCCCGAGTATCGACGGGCGGAGCTGACAGTCGCGAATCATCTCCCCGGCGATAGAAGAAGATCCTTGAAGATCGGGCCTCTTGCCTCGGCAAGTCGCCCGATCTTTTTTTTGTTCCCGCGCGCGAGGCGATCCTCGCGAAACGGCCCGGTTGCGGGGCCATCGCACGGGGGCGCGGAAGAGCTTATCTTGGAAGCGACGCGCGTTGCGGTGGATGGGCCATCGTGGAGTCGGCATCACAGGCCGCAGGATCTTCCGGGCGATCGCGCGGCAGGAAGGGTACCAGGAGGTCGACACGTGGCGGATCGAGCGCAGGCAGCCAGGCAGGCAGGTGCGGCAGATGCCGGATCGACGCTGGGCGAGACGGCTCGAAGTGTCTGCTCCGTTGTCATCTGCGTGCATCTCTTTGCGGTGGCCGTGGCGCTTTCTGCGAATCTCAATCGATCCCCGCTGCAGGATCGGATCCTCAACGCCAAGGGGTTCCGCAGCTACCTGCAGCTCCTGCACTGGGACTCGCCGTATCTGGTCGGCTACCAGCTGACGCACGCGATGGAGGCGGAAGACAACCATCGGCTGGTCCTGGAGCCGATCGCCGGCGCGAACGGGACGGGCGACCCGGGGGTGGTCTATCCCGGCGATGATCTCTGGCGGGCCGGTTTCCGCGCGCAGCGAGTCCGCAATCTTCTCGGACGCCTGGCGGCCTACACGGAGCAGGACGATGGCGAGGCGTTGTCGGAATTCGTGGGAGCCGTTCACGGTTCGCTGCGGGGCAGCGGAAGTTCGACGTCGGCGGTCCGCATGCGCGTGGTGCGACTGGAGCGTTTGACGCCGCTGCCGCTGGACGCGCAATTGGATGGCGACAGGGAAGAGCGGCAGGAGGTCTTCGTCGGTGATGCGTGGCGGGACACGGCGGGTATCGTACGCGTCAATCGCCGCGTCGATCGCACGGACGCGGCGTTGGTGAGCCCCCAGTCGGCCAGCCCCCAGTCGGCCAGCCCAGCATCTCCGTCGGCAGCCGGCGGCGACGCCAATCCGAAACCAGCGGGGCCTTAGGTGGTGCGGATCGAATGAAACTGCTGAGCGACTATCTGCGGGGACTGACGGACTATGTGGGCCGGGCTTGGAACCAGTATTGGTTCGCGCCGTCCGATGGACTCGATCTGTCCGTGATGCGCATCGCCGTGGGACTCCTGCTGCTCGCCTGGCAGCTCTCCTTCACGCCCGACCTGCTGGCCTGGTTTGGCCCCGACGGCTGGTTCAACGCGACGCTCTACGACCGACTGGTGACCAGCCAGGCCACCGGGACGTCCTCGGCGCTGGACCATCTGAGTTACCTGTTCGTATCGTCGCCCGGCCTCTTGTGGGTGCTGCACGCGGGCAGCGCGGTGGTGTTGCTGCTGTTCACCTTGGGCGCCTGGACGCGCGTGACTTCGGTTCTCGCCTGGTGCGTGATGCTGGCGTACATCCATCGCGCGCCGTTCCTGGCGGGGCCTGCCGAGTCGGTGCTGGTGGCGCTGGTCGCTTATCTCGCCTTGGGCCGGAGCGGCGACTACTTATCGCTGGACGCGCGTCGCGGTGCGCGGGCGAGCGGCGGGGCGGCGCAGCCCTCCAGCCTGACAACGGTCGCTCGCCGGCTGATGCAGATCCACGTGGTGCTGTTCTACCTGGCCTTTCTCAGTTCGCAGATTGCCGCAGCCACGTGGTGGCGCGGAGACGCGATGTGGTGGTTGGCCGCCCAGCAGCAGTCGCCGCTGCTGGACCTGCGCTGGATGCGCGAGCAACCTTTCCTAGTGAACTTGTGGACCCATGGCTTCCTGCTGTCCGAACTGGCGCTGGTGGCGTTCGTCTGGAATCCGTGGCTGCGGCCGCTGGTCCTGCTCTTCAGCTCGCTGGCCTGGTGTTCGCTGGCCGTGGCGTCCGGCAATCTTCCCCTGGCCGCGACCATGATCGTTGCCCACCTGGCCTGGGTTCCTTCGTCGTTCTGGCAGGCGCGGGGCCTCGGCGGCACGCTTGTCCCCGCCCGCTGAGCGCGAAACGACGGCGCTTCGACTGCGGTGGATGGGGCGGCGGCAGGCGATCCCCGGTTGCGGGGAACGCTGGCGAAGATGCTCGATTCCGCCCGTGTGCTCGGCGGTTCGCCCGCGGGTGGGCCCCGATCGA
>JBIIEC010000322.1:0-7261 GCA_044238045.1 Pirellulaceae bacterium
CGAGTCCCGAATGGTATGGAACAGGGTCACAACTTCCTTGTTGGTTTCGAATCCCCTGCCGATCTTGGCGCTGCGGCGCGGCGCACGCATCTCGGAAAGGTGGCTTGCCAAGTCCACACCTCCCAAAAGGGCCGTCTGCCGAGTCTTTGGTCCCGGGCTTCCCTCTCCCGGGCAAAGCGGCGAGATTATAGGAGCGGTCTGGGGAGGGGGCAAGGCAAGTTGGTAGCCGGGTCGATTGACCCAAGTGCCTGAAATGTAAGCGTTTGTGGAGTCGAGGTTCGCCGCGCGCAGGCCTTCGCCGGGAAAACGGCGGGCCGGGAAGGGATGTCGATGAGCACGGATACGCTGGCTGATGGCTTGATCCGCTGGCGCCGCTGGCTGCTGGTTCTGGCCCTGCTGCTGGGGGCCTCGGGCTGGTGGCTGTCCGGGCGCCTCGCCTTCGACCGGTCCATCGAAAACATGTTCGCCTCCGACAACCCGGCCCTCGTCGCCTACAAGAAACTCCAACGCACCTTCGGTGGCAACGAAGTGGTGCTGGCCGTGTATCGCGATCCGCAACTGTTCGCCAGAGACGGAGCGGGCATCGAGCGGGTGGCGAAGACGCGGGAGCGTCTGGAGGCGATTGCGGGCGTGAAGGCCGTGCTGAGCATCGACCAGCCGATGCCCGGCGCGATGATCACGCAGGACACCGTCCTGGCGCGGCGCACGCGCGAACTGTTTCGCGACTTCACCCACAGCAGCGACGGCCAGGTGGTTTCCCTGGTCTGCATGCTCGATCCCAGCCCGGCGGCAGCGGCCACGCGCCGCGAGACGGTGGAGCAGATGCGGGCCGTCATGCAGTCGCTGCCCGAGGGCTTGGCGCCGGGGTGGCTGACGGGCGAGCCGATCCTGCTGGTGGACGGCTTTCGGTATGTCGAGGACGACGGCCACCGCCTGGGGATCTGGTCCACGCTGCTGCTGGGGATGACGATTGTCGCCTGTTTCCGCAGCCTGCGCTGGGTGGTGCTGCCGCTGCTGGTCGTGCAGTGGACGCTGTGGATGACGCGCGGCCTGCTGGTGCTGCTGCAGGTGCGGTTGAGCATGGTGAGTTCGATGCTGACGGCGGTGGTGATGGTGGTCGGCGTGGCCACCATGGTGCATGTGCTGGTGCGGTTCAGCGAGGCGCGGGCCAGCGGCTTGGGACCGCGGGGAAGCCTGCGCACGACGCTCAGCGCTCTCTTCTGGCCCATTGTCTGGTCCTGCCTGACCGATGCCGTGGGCTTCCTGGCGCTGACCGTTTCCGACGTGGGACCTGTCCGCGACTTCGGCCTCATGATGGCCTTGGGATCCATGTTCGTCCTCGTCAACGTCCTGCTCCTCGTGCCGGGCCTGGCGCTGCTGGGCAACCTGGACACCGACCCGCGCACGCCGTGGGGCGAGGATCGGCTTGTCGCCCAGCTGCAGCGCCTTCTGCGTCCGGTTCGCGCGCGGCCCCTGGGAACGCTGCTGTTGCTGTCGATTCCCACGCTGCTGGTCATGATGGGGCTCCGATTCCTGCAGGTCGAGACCGACTTCACTCGCAACTTCCGGCCCGACAGTGACATCGCGGTGTCCTACCAGTTCGTCGAGGAGAACCTGGGCGGCGCGGGCGTATGCGACGTGCTGATTCCCGCGCCGGCGTCCATCGACTGGACGTTCCTGCAGCGACTGCGGCGGCTGGAGGCGAAGTTGCGGCGATTGCCGGCGGGCGTGTCGGCCGCCAATGCCGATGGCCCTGCGGGACCGACCGCGGCATCCGCCACGGCTTCGGCGGTCCCGGACGCGTCGGCCATCACCAAGGTCTTCAGCCTGGCCGATGCGCTGGTGGAGCTGTCGCCCGTGGACCTGGGCAAACAACTGGCCTTCGTCCGCGTGGGCATGATCCAGTCGGGCCTGCGGACGATGCAGAACTGGATGCCCGAGTTCTACGCGGCCCTCTATGGAGTCGATCCGAAGGCGACCGGTGAGGCTCGGCACTACGCGCGTCTGATGCTGCGCGTCCACGAAAGGCAGTCGGCCGCGGAGAAGAAGCGGCTGATCCAGCAGGTGAGCGAAGTCAGCGCGGCGGAGTTTCCGGGCGCGGAGGTGACGGGCTATTTCGTGCTGCTGGCCCAGCTGGTCGACAGCGTGCTGCAGGATCAGTGGCGCACCTTCGGAGTTGCCATCCTGGGCATCGGCCTGCTGATGTGGATCGCCTTCCGCAGCCTGCGGCTGGCCTTGATCGCGCTGGTTCCGAACACCATCCCGGTGATGGTGGTCCTCGGTGCCATGGGCTGGCTGGCGGCCTCGGCTTGGCCCGCCTTGCGGATCAACATGGGCACGGCCATGATCGCGGCCGTGACGCTGGGACTGTCGATCGACAGTTCCATCCACTACATCCTGCGTTTCCAGAACGGTTTGCGACGCGGGCTGGATGCCGATGCCGCGCTGGAGGAGGTGCAGCAGTCCGTCGGCAAGTCGCTCGTCTTCTCCACGCTGGCCTTGGCGGTGGGATTCGCCGTGCTGGCCACCAGCCGCTTCATTCCCACAGTCTACTTCGGCGCGCTCGTGACGCTGGCGATGCTGGGCGGTCTGGTCGGCAATCTGTTTGTTCTTCCGCTGCTGATCCAGGCCTTCGTCATCGGACGCAAGCCCGCAGCCGAGTGACGCCACAGTGGGAGTCGCCACACGGCATCCTCGCGATACCGTGTGGCTTGCTTCGCGTCTCGACGACTGCCCGCGTTCGCGCGATGCGACGTTACTTGGCCGAGAAGCGGTGCACGGTCACCTGGTGGAACTCCTGGCCAGGCTTGAGGATCGTGCTGGGGAACTGCGGCTTGTTGGGCGAGTCGGGGTAGTGCTGCGTTTCCAGGCAGAACGCTCCGTGCTTGCCGTTGCCGTTACCGCCGGGGCCGCCATCCAGGAAGTTGCCGGTGTAGAACTGGATGCCGGGCTGGGTCGTGAGGACCTCCATGCGGCGGCCGGACGCGGGGTCGGTGACTTGTGCGGCGAGTCGCAGTTCACCCGGCTTGCCGCGGACGACAAAGCAGTGGTCGTAGCCCGTCGGATCGCCGCCGACCTGGGTGATCCTCGATCCGATGGCCGTGGGCTTGTTGAAGTCCAGCGGCGTTCCGGCGACGGGCGTGAGTTCGCCGGTCGGGATGAGCGTGCTGTCGACGGCCAGGTAGTGGTCGGCGGCAAGTGTCAGTTCGTGCTGGAGGATATCGCCCGAGCCGGCGCCGGAAAGATTCCAGTAGTTGTGGTTCGTGAGGTTGACCGGCGTGGCCTTGTCGGTGGAGGCCTGGAACTCGATCTTCAGTTCGTTGTCGTTGTTGAGCGTGTAGGTGACGGTGACCGACAGGTTGCCTGGGTAACCTTCTTCGCCGTCCTTGCTGACGCGATGGAACCGCACGCCGACTTCGCTGTCCGTGGAGATTTCGGTGGCGTTCCAGAGGAACCGGTCGAAGCCTTCCACGCCGCCATGCAGGTGGTTGGGGCCGTTGTTCGTGGCCAGCTTGTAGGTCTTGCCGTCGAGTTCAAACTGTCCCTTGGCGATGCGGTTGCAGAAACGGCCGACGGTGGCGCCGAAATACGGATGCCGCTGGAAGTAGCCCTCCAGTTGCGGGAAGCCGAGGTTGATGTTGGCCAGCTTGCCGTCGCGGTCCGGCGTCTCCAGCGTGACGACGATCGCGCCGTAGTCGGTCAACTGCATGCGGTAGCCGTTCTTATTGACGCAGGTAAAGAGGTGGGCCGTCTGTCCGTTGGCCAGTTTGCCATACTCGGTCTTGCTGATGCTCATCTTTTCTCCGCCTTTCGACGGGGCCTTCGTGGTGGTCTGGTTGGATGTTGCCTGGGCCTGCAGTCCCTGGCCGGCCAGCAGCACGGCCAGGGCGGCGCAGGTGGCCAGGAAACGGAACGACGTCGGGGGCTGGGGTTGGCAGCGCATGCGGGTCTCCATGTATCTTTCACGAATCAGGGAACGCCACTCGTCGTCCGCCGACCTCATCGGCGACCGGCGCCCGGGGAGCAGTGTACACGGAGCCCCTGGCTTCCGGGAGCCACCGTGGCTGGTGCCCTCGGCCCGCCGAGGGGAAAAAAAACGGCGAGCAGCCCCCCGGTGTGCCGCCCGATTTCGCTCGTCGCGCCGCGCTCGCGAGGGATATAATCAGGGAACACGATCCCAGGAGAGTTCCCATGACCTGCGTCCACCTGCAGCAGCTCTACAGCCTCTGCCAGCAGCACGACCTGAAGCTGGCCAGTTCCGACCTGATCCGCGTCGTCTGCAGCCAGTGTGGCGAGCAGGAGGTGTGTCCGTACACGCTGACGGACGAGTACGACCTGCGCGTGGCGCGGCAGGAAGCGGCGCGGCGCGAGGCGTCGGGTGGGCGATCGTAGCCGCGTGGCTTCGGCTACCGGATTGCTGTCGCCAGCCAGTTCGTCGAAAACTGGGCGGTGCTCTCGATGCGGGAAGCCAGTTCCGCCGGTAGCGGCTGATCCAGCTTGGCGTTGACCCAGTCCGAGTTGCCGCCGGCTTGGAATCGATGCGACTCGCACCCGAACGTCTGCAGCAGGTCAAGAAGCTTGGCGGCACGGTAGGGGGTGGTTTCGCACACGAAGGGCCGGCGATTTCTCAGCGCGAAGACACCGCCGTGGAAGAAGTTGGTGGCAACCGCCTGGGCCTTGGCCATGGCGTGGGCGAAGTCCTGCGGGCTGGCCGTGATCCACTGGCGGTCCGCCCAGTTGTTGCGGTAGCCGATGCTCACGAGCGTTATGCCGCGGGAGGCCGCCCAGGTGCGAACCGCAGCAGCGAAATCGCGGGAGAAACCATGGCCGTAGACAACTGCGAACGGAGATGTTGGACCGTTCCAGGGTTCCTGGAGCGGGAGCGGGAAGCAGAGGCACGGGTCGGCTACACGGTCCGGCGAGGTTCCCAGGCATTTCGTGACGAAGCGGGCCGTATTGGCGTCGCGTACGGAGATTCGATCGAAGCGGGCCAGACGTTCACGCCAGACCGGCTTCCATTCGTCGTTCGGGTCCTGGTTGCCGACACTCACTGCGTAGGCGATGCGTCGCTCGGCCGACAGACCCTCGCCGAAAAAGAGCTCGCGGCCACCGTACCACGGGTGGCTCTGGTTCCACACTTCGTCGCTGCCGATCACCAGGCGGGGGAAGTTGCCGGCCTGCTCGGGTTTGCTGAGTGCGAACCGTCGGGTAGCTTCCATTTCCCCGTGAGCTCGGGCGAACTGAAGGATCTTCCAGGCGTAACTTGGCAGGTCTCGAACTTGCACGGTCCCTGCGGGACGCAAGGCCCATGACCATTCCGCAAAACGAACTCGCCAAGAATCATGGTTGAGCAGGACAGGAGAGGCCCCGAGGCTCCGCAGGCCCTCCAGTAAACAACGGGCCTGCCAGTAGCTGCCGTAGTTGATGCAGCTATGAAATGTGAGCACGGCCGTGTCGTATCGCAGTGCACTCACGAGCAGTCACCGAGGGCCATCTCTTCGACGCGTCTGAACCCTGGCAAGGCCCGGGGTTCATTTTCTCGCCATCTTCCGATCCCCTGTCAGATCAGGCTTTCGAGCAGCAGGCGCATCTTGCGCATTTCGGCCATGTGTTCGATGCCCGGCGCGGGGCCCATGTGGACGCACAGGGCGCGATCGTAGCCGAGGCGACGAAGCATCGTGATTAGCTTGCCGTAGTCGACTTCGCCTTGGCCCACGCGTACCTGCAGTTGCTTGGGGCTCGTGTCCCGCAAACGCACGTTGTAGGTGTATTTCAGCAGTTTGTCGTAGTTGCGACCTGCGTTTGGTTCGCAGATGTAGTGGCTGGGGTCGAGCGTGACGCCGAGGCCCTTGACGTTGTCGCAGAGCACGACGGTCGTGTCGGGGTCCTCCGACAGGCAGCCGATCTGGCTGCGGATGCTGACCACGACGCTCTCCATCGTGGCGATCGCCACCAGCCGACGCAGGTGCTCGACCTCCTGGTTGAACGGCGTTCCCAGTTCGCCCGACGGAACCGTCAGGGAAGCGACCTTGGTGGAGCGAGCGAGTCGGCAGCAGGCGGCGAACTGTTCGTAGTGTTCCTCGCCCTGGGCTTCGATATCCACCGAGTATCCCGAGATGACCAGACGGTGGGTGTCACGGCAGAGGGCAACGGCCTTGTCGACATCGCGCAGCACGTCGGCCGGCGAAAGCCGTCCGGGGCCATGACGGAGGGCAATCTCCACCGTGGAGTATTCCACATCCACCAGCCGGTCGAAAACTTCGGGGATTGGAGTGTCGGGATAACAGTCGGTGGAGGCCGAGACAATCACTGCAGATTTCCTTTGCATTCTCGCGTCTGCTACATCCATGGTCGGTCCCGGTTAGCTTAGTCGTTCCTCGTTCGGGAACGCAACACCAACGCAGGAACTGCTAGCGGCGGTGGAAGTGGTGCGGCGATGGTTGCGGGGAGCAACCGGGCCTTGCAACCGGGGATCGCTTCTCGGGCCTCCGGTTCCCCTGCTGCGGGAATTTGCAAGAATGGGGAGACGAGGTGGTGCCGCATGCGACGGACGGGCCGCCCGCATTCTGTGATTTTCGCGAGGATGATATCGATGGATTCCCCCAGTTCCGGCTCGACTCCTGATCCGCGTTCCGCGACCGTGCAGGCCACGGTGGTCTCACCTCCCGGAGCGGGGCCGCAGGTGGTCTATCTGCCGCAGCCCGCTCCGCCCCCCCGCCGCTGGCTCGGCTGGCTTGGCTGGATGGGCTTCCTGCTCTGCGGTTCCGTGGTGATGAGCATGATGGCGAAGCACCAGGAGTACTACAGCGCGGCCGAGGGGCTGGTGCAGGAACGGTACCATTCGCGTGACAAGACGTCGCAGGACAAGCTGGCGATTCTGGAGGTGGAGGGGGTCATTGGAGCCGTCGACCAGTTCGTCAAGCATCAGATCGACCAGATTCGCGACGACGCGAAGGTGAAGGCGGTCGTGGTGCGCGTGAACTCGCCCGGCGGCACGATCACCGGATCGGACTACATCCTGCATCATCTCAAGAAGTTGCGGGCGGATCGCCAACTGCCGATGGTGGTGAGCATGGGCGGCATGGCGGCCAGCGGCGGCTACTACGTGTCGATGGCCGTGGGGGACGAACCGCGGACGATCTTTGCCGAGCCGACGACGACCACAGGATCGATCGGCGTCATCATTCCGCACTACGACGTCAGCGGGCTGATGGAACGCCTGTCCGTCAAGGACGACTCGGTCATGAGTCATCCGCGGAAG
>JBIIEC010000323.1:0-7226 GCA_044238045.1 Pirellulaceae bacterium
CGATCAGACAGCGCGACGCGCGGTGGATGGGGACTGTCGGCATCGAATCCTACCTAACTGCGAAAGCAAACCCAACGTGAACAGGGCCAGGCCGGTTGGTTCGGGCACGGCCGACACGGCCGCCCGCGGACCTTGCTCGAAGCCTCCATCCTGAAACGCAGCGACGAAGTCGGCCGTGTTGAACTCCGCATCGCCATTCCAGTCGCCGTCGCTCCAGCCCGAGTTCGCGGCGACACCGTCCTCGTATTCACCCCGCTGGAAAACCGAGACGACGTCGGTCGTGTTGAACACGCCGTCGAGGTTGGCGTCGCCGAACCACGTCCTCTTTATAACCTGAATCATGTGGCGGTGGTCAGCCGAGTTCACGGTCTGGTCCTGATTCAGGTCATATGGGGCCGCCGTGCTGCCGCCGCGAATGGCGGATGCAATCAGATCGATATCGCGGGCGTCGACAACCCCGTTATTGTCCAGGTCGCCCGCCACTCCGGCCGCGTAGAGTTCGATCTCGTCGATTGCCGTGCCACTTGCGAGTCCCGTGGCGGGAACCAGCAGGCGGAAACCGGAGGCAAGAATACTGCCGTTGGCCGAGGATAAAGCGTACTCGTGGCGCAAGTAGGGCGTGAATGTGGTGTCGCCGACGCGGTAGTCGGCCGTTCCGATGGTCTGCCAACCCGTCAATGCGTTCCCTGTGTCGGCGGTGTTCGCGTCCGGATTGGCAACGCTGGTGAACTGCAGCGTGAAGGAGCCTGTCGACCGATCGGTACACTGTCCCCCGCAAGAATCGGTGGCATTGTTGCCGTTATCGCGACTCCAAGCCACTCGCCCGATGGCCGTGAGCTTCGCCAGCCGCACACCGGCGAAAGCCACCGGCTCAAACGGATTGTCATCGGCACCCCTCCAGCCGTTCATGTCTCCGTACAACCCGTCGTTTAAATTGTCGGCAAGGTAGAAGGGGATGTTGAGCTGCCGCCCGAGGTCGCTGCTGCTGAACGCCACCGAGCCGCGCGAGGCGAGGGCCAGGTTGTCAGGGGCTTTGGCCGGATCGTCCCCGGTGAAGTTCGCGCCGTTGTTGCCATCCCAGGTCATGTCGAAACCGTCCGAGGGCGTCAGCACGACGGGGGCAGGCGGAAGTGGAGGAGGCACGAAACCGCCCGGCGCGTCGAAGACCTCAATCTCATCCACGGCCGTGCCGCCGCCCAGACCCGTGGCGGGCACGATCAACCGCAGGCCGGTCGCGTTCACCGGATCGAAGTTGTAACGATGGCGAATCCACGTCTGGTTGTAGTTCGTGCCCGGGCCATCCGATGGGCCGTACTCAAGCGTACCGATGCTGACCCAGCCAGTGCTCGCGTTGCCGGTTGCATCCAGATCCAGGCGTGAACTGGGGTTGGGGACGCGCGTGTACTGCAGGGTGTACAAGCCCTGGTGCCGATCCACGCATACGCCGCAGGCGTCGCCTCCCAGCACATTGCTGCGTCCGAACGCGAGGCTTTGGATGTTCGCCACGGGGGTCGCTCCGAAGTCAACACCTGCGAACGGTTCCGGATATTCGTTCGATGTCCCGCCAATCCAACTGTAGGCGTTGCCATAGAACCCGTCGTTCAAGTTGTCGATCACATGGAACCCGATGTTCAGTTCGGGGCCAAGCTCTCCAGTGGCGAACGGCGTGGCGTTCGTGGCGAGGTTGGGTGGCGCGGGGTCGCCCGCTTTTTTCGCGACCGGTCCCTCCTGCACCAACGCCAGGTTGCCTCCGGTTAACGAGAGACCGGCGTAGGCCGTTTGCGACAGCAGTCCGGCAAGGCCAACTCCGAGCGTTCCGGCCCATCGTCGCGCGCGAGCCCATTTGCGTTCATTCGCTTGGTGGCTCCTGATGCGACTCATGGGCTACCTCGTTCGTAGGGGGCATGAGGGGCCAGGCGTTAAGGGAAACACAGGTTAAACGCCTTCGATCGGAAATGTTCGCCGGAGGTCTCGAACCAGGGACACCGGGTGTTTTCGCCGTGCTCGACGAATAACGGCCTGGGAGGGCCAACGGTTGCGTCTGCTGCTGGGCAACGCCATCATTTCGACGCGAAAAGTGGCATGCCAACAGTGGCAAGGCGGGGGAAACGGGCAGATAATGCGAGGCACCAGAACCGGCGGGCAGGATAGGCGATTGTCTGGCGACTTGCAACAAAAATCCATCCTCGCAATCCTCCAGTTTTGCTGTCGGTAGACTCCATCGCTCCAGCCCGTGGCTCTGCCACTGCTCAAACGATGACAAGTCCTTGCAGGCTGGCTCGAAGGCGACGAGCGACTGGTACCGAGACTCCACGGCCAAGAGGATCCGCATCGATGTTTGGCGACAGCAACGAAGAGAGGCCCGCGCGTCCGCAGGAGCCGTGCCAGTCCAAGCTTGGTTGGTTCGGGAAGCGACCAGCCCGACAGCGGCTCATGGCACGGCAGGCGAGCGCGCGGCACGCTTCACGCCGTTTCCGCCTCGGACGTGAATCGCTCGAGGCTCGACATCTGCTCGACAGCACCGTCGTCTTCAGCGAACTGCTGTACCATCCGCGCGAGAGCGAGACCCAGGAGTGGGTCGAGTTGCGGAACCTGATGTCGGTGGACATGGATCTGTCACGATGGTCGATCGAAGGCGTGGGTTATGAGTTTCCCGCCGGCACGATCGTTCCCGCGGGCGGCTACCGGGTGGTGGCCAAGGATCCGTTGCAGCTGGCCGCGGTCACGGGGCTCGCCAATGTCCTGGGGCCATATCCCGGCCAACTATCCAATGGCGGGGAGACGCTGCGCCTGCGCAACAACAGCCAACGCATCATGGATGAACTGGCGTACAACGACGCGGGGGACTGGCCGGTGGGAGCGGACGGTTCGGGCGCGAGCCTCGCGAAGGTGCGCGCGAACGGAGGCACCCAGCCCGCCGACAACTGGTCGAGCAGTCGTGTGATGGGCGGTACGCCGGGTGCCCCAAACTCCGACGTGGAATCTCCCGCAGGATCGGCCCTGAATCTGAGTGAAATCTCAGTGAGCGGAGCGGATGGGTTCTGGGTGGAACTGCGGAACGTGACGGGCGCAGCGGTAGACCTGCGCGACGTGCGGCTGGCAACCGACGATCCCCGCGCGCCATCGTATCGTCTGGGGCCGCAAGAACTGGCGGCCGGAGGATACCGGTTACTGCGCGCGGCCGAGCTTGGATTCACTCCGACGGCGGGGCAGGCGCTGTTCCTGCACGCGGCGGACGGTTCCCTCGTGGATGCCGTGCGCGTGCCGGACACCTCGCGCGCCCGCTCGCCTGAATGGGGCGACCGCTGGCTGGTGCCTGCCGTCACGACACCCGGCGCCGCCAACCAGTTCCAACTGGAATCGGACATCGTCCTCAACGAACTGATGTATCACGCGCCGGGTACCCCGAGCGCACCGGCAGTGCCGGCGCAGTTCGATGCCGTGCCGCTCATCAAACTGGATGCCTTCACGCCCTGGCGCTATCGCGACTCCAGCGCCGGCCTGTCCAGTGACTGGGCGGTTGCCTACCATCCGGTGGGCAACGACGGCTGGAAGTCGGGTAACGGACTGATCGGCTACGACCGCGACTCGCTGCCCGAACCGATCCGAACTGCGCTGCCCAATCCCGCGTCCGTCTTCCCGGTGGTGCGCACTTTCTATTTTGAACGTGAATTCGAGATCGATCCGGCCATCGACGTGGCGACACGTGAACTGCTGCTGCAGCATGTCGTTGACGACGGCGCGGTGTTCTACCTGAATGGCATCGAGGTCCTGCGGTACAACATGCCCGAAGATTCGGTCGACGCAGACACGCTCGCCGCAACGTCGATCAACAACGCGAAACGCAGTCCGTACCTGAAACTGCCCAAGGACGCGTTGAGGCCAGGGCTAAATCGACTCTCCGTCGAAGTCCACCAGGACTCCGTGGCCAGCGCGGACGTGGTCTTCGGAGTGGAACTCAGCCTGGGACGCCAGACGAAACCGGCGACGGCGAGCCAGCCGTATCGGGAGTCGGACGAGGAGTGGATCGAACTGCACAATCGCAGCGCGACGCGGACGATCGACCTGAGTCTCTGGGCGTTGGATGATGCCGTCGAGTTCCGCCTGCCGGCGGGTACTTCCCTGGCGCCGGGGCAGCATCTGGTCGTTGCCCGCGATCCGGTGGCCTTCGCCGCTCGCTATCCCGAGGTGCGATCAGTGTTCGGCCCGTGGAACGGGAGTCTGTCGAACCGTTCTGAACGCATTCAACTATTGGATCGTTACGGCAATCCCGCCGACGAGGTGCTCTACCACAGCGATGGACGATGGAGCGCCTATGCGGATGGGGGCGGCGCCAGCTTGGAACTGCGCGATGCTTCCGCGGACAATCGTGTGCCGGAATCGTGGGCGGCGAGTCGATCGTCGGCGCCGGCGTGGCACACGGTGTCCTACCGCGGCGAAGTGAGGTCGGAAGGGTTCACGAACGGCGTGAACAACAAGTACCAGGAGTTCATCCTCGGGCTGCTCGATGCGGGCGAGGTCATGATCGACGATGTGTCGGTGATCGAAGATCCCGCGGGCGTCGCGGCGCAGCGCATCCAGAACGGGGCGTTTCAAGCCGACGTGCCGGGCCAGGCCGCCGCCAAGTGGCGGGGAGGTGGCACGCAGCGCGCGCTGGTCGCCGTGGATCCGTTCGATCCCGCCAACCAGGTGCTGCATCTGGTGGCCACCGGACCAACCGAGGATCGTTTCAACCATCTGGAGACGACCTTCGCGGGCGGCGCCAAGATTCGCGAGGGAGTGGAGTACGAGATTCGCTACCGAGTGTTATGGCTCGCTGGTTCCAACCAACTGCGCAGCAACCTCTACTGGAACCGGCTGCCGCACACCGAGGTGCTGCAGCGTCCCCTCCGCGCGGGCACTCCCGGTGCGCGGAACAGTCGCGTGGAAAGAAACCTGGGCCCGACCTTCCACGAACTGCTTCACGAACCGGCTGTCCCCTCGATTGACCAGCCCGTGACGGTTTCGGTCCGCGCCGACGATCCCCAGGGAGTGACCGGCGCGACGCTGCACTACTCGGTGCAGGACGGCGAACTGCAGACGGTGCCGATGACGCTCGGACCGGAGGGACGCTATCAGGCGACGATTCCCGGACAGGCAGCCAGCCAGATCGTGCGATTCTTCGTCAGCGGCTCGGACGGACTAGGCACGGAAGCCTCTTTCCCGCCCGAAGGTCCCGCCGCGCGGGCCCTCTACAAAGTCCAGGATAGCAAGGCCTCCATGCGTGGCCTGCATAACTTCCGGATCATTCTTACTCCGGCCGACACGAAAGCCCTGCACGCTCCCGTCAACCAGCTTTCAAACGGACTGACGCGGGGCACGGTCATCTACGACGAGAAGGAGATCTTCTACAACGTCGGAGTGCGCCTGAGAGGCTCCAACGCCGGACGCGGAGACGCTCAGTACCTGGGCTTCCACGTGCAGTTCGATCCCATGCAGCGTTTCCGCGGCGTCCACGACTCGGTCTCGATCGACCGGTCCGGCCGCAGCAGTTCCACGCCGTTTACCCAGGACGAGATCCTCATCAAGCATATCGGCAACCAGGCAGGGAACATGCCGCTCATGTACGATGATCTCGTGCATGTGGTCGCGCCCAATCCGGCGCACAGTCGCACGGCCCTGCTGCTGATGGCCCGGTACGGTGACGAGTTCCTCGATACGCAGTACGAGAAGGGTGGCGACGGCAGCACCTTCCGCCTGGATATCGCCTACGTTCCCAGCGGAACGGTAGGGAACAATCCCGAAGGACTCAAGCTGCCCAATCCGTACCTGCACCCGCAGCCGGCCATGGACCTGCAGGACCTGGGGGACGACAAGGAGTTGTACCGGCCGCACCTCCAGATCGGCAACAATCGCGCGGCCGACGATTTCGAACGGATCATCGAACTGTCGCGGGCGTTCAGCAAGACCGGCGGAGCGCTCGTCGAGTCGGTGAGACCGATGATCGACTTGGACGTCTGGGCGCGCGTCTTCGCGCTTCAGTCGCTGACCGGCGCGGCCGACACCTACACGCGCGGCGGGCTGCACCACAACATTGAGTTCTACGTCCGCCCGGAGGACCAGCGGGTGCTGGCCATGCCCTGGGACTGGGATTTCGCCTTCACGGCTGCCACCAACCAGCCGCTGATCGGCACCGACAGCAACACGGGGAGATTCTTGAACCAGCCGGGCGTGCGCCGCGTGGTCTATGGCCATCTGCTGGATATGATCCAGACGACCTTCAACAACGAATACATGGACCGCTGGGTCGACCACTACGGCAAGGTCGCCGGCCAAAACTACGCGCCGATCAAGACCTACATTAAGAATCGCAAAGCCAACGTCCTGTCACGGATGCCTCCCGTCTACCCCTTCGAGATCACCTCCAACGACGGCAACGATTTCCATGTGGACGACCGGCAGTTCGCGCTGCGCGGCAAGGCATGGGTCGACGTGGCTAGGATCCGCCTCAAGGGCACCAATGCCGAGGTGCCCGTGCGCTGGCTGGACGATCAGTACTGGGAAGCGACGGTCAGCCTGCAGCCCGGCACGAATGTCGTGCAACTGGAGGCCGTGGACTTGCGCGGGAACGTCGTGGGGGGCGACCAGATCCTGGTGACATCACAACGGACCAACCCGGTGGCCGATTCGCTGCGTATTACTGAGATCAACTACCATCCACAATCGCCTACTGCCGCGGAGTTGGCCGCGCAGGGACGACTGGAGGACCGCGATTTCGAGTTCGTGGAACTCGCGAACCTGGGGAACGCTCCGATCAACCTGGCGAACGTGCGACTTACGGGAGGCGTGGACGCCCTGCTGGCTCCGCAGACGCTGCAACCAGGCGAATACGCGGTCGTCGCACGCAAGGCGGCGGCGTTCCGATTACGGTATGGTAGCGCGGCGCGCGTCGTGGGCGAGTTCTACCCGTCGTCGCTCGATGACGCCGGCGAGTCACTGCGGATGTTGACTGCCGAGGGAAGGACGATCGCGGATTTCGCGTACGGCACGGAATCGCCGTGGCCGTCCATGGCCGATGGGCAGGGGCGTTCGCTGGAGTTGCCGCAGCCGGCGAGCACGCAGCCGATCGACTACGGACGCGGCGAAGTCTGGAGGGCGAGTCTCGAGATGGGCGGTTCACCGGGCGTCGCGCCGTCCGCCACGCCGCCGCTCGCGGGGGACTTCAACGGCGACTCGCTTGTCGACCT
>JBIIEC010000324.1:0-7149 GCA_044238045.1 Pirellulaceae bacterium
AGGTAACCGCTTCGCTGTTCGGCCATGTGGGACACGGCCAGCTGCACATCCGTCCGTTCCTCGATCTCTCCGATCCGGAACACATCCGCCGCATGCAGCACCTGGCGCGCGACCTCTACCAGGAGGTGCTGGAGGTGGGCGGCACGGTGAGCGGCGAGCATGCCGATGGCCTCAGCCGCACCTGGTTCCTCCGCGAACAGTACGGGGCGCTCTATCCGGTCTTCGTGCAGGTCAAGCGGATCTTCGACCCGCAGAACATCCTGAATCCCGGCAAGATCGTCGACGAGGGCGGCCAGGGGCTGACGCAGAACCTGCGTCCCGTGTCGCGGGCGACGAGCGTGCTGGACGAGACGGCCGACGCGGGCGACCCGGATGCGATCGGCCACGCGATCGGCCAGACGGTGGCCGCGACAGGCGAGGTGCCGCCGCTGTTTCCGCTGGAGCTGGTCTGGAGCGAGCAGGAGCTGATGGAGACGGCGCGCGACTGCAACGGCTGCGGCGGCTGCCGGTCGACGGCCGCGGGCGAACGCATGTGCCCGATCTTCCGCGTGGAGCCGACCGAGGAGACGACGCCGCGCGCAAAGGCCAACCTGATGCGTGGCGTGCTGACCGGGCGACTCGACTCCAACCTGCTCAAGACCGACGCGTTCAAACAGCTGGCCGACCTGTGTGTCAACTGCCACCAGTGCCGGCTGGAGTGTCCGGCGAGCGTTGACATTCCGCGGTTGATGACGGAGTGCAAGGCGCAGTACGTGGCGACGAACGGCCTCAGTCGCGCGGACTGGTTCCTGACGCGGCTCGATCGCATCGCCGCCTGGGCCAGCCTCGCCCGCCCCCTCGCCAACGGACTGCTCGGCAGCCCCCTCGGCCGCTGGCTGCTCGAAAAGACGTTCGGCATCGCCCAGGGCCGCAAGCTGCCACGCCTCGCCGCCCGCAGCTTCCTGCGTCAAGCTGGCCGGCGCCGACTGACGCGGCCCAGCCGCCGCAGCGGCCGCAAGGTGCTCTACTTCATGGACGTCTACGCCAACTGGTTCGACACGCAGCTCTCCGAAGCGTTCGTGGCGATCATGGAACACAACGGCGTCAGCGTCTATGTCCACCCACGCCAGCAGCAGTCCGGCATGGCCATGATCTCCGTCGGCGCCGTCGAACGCGCGCGGCGGACCGCCGCCCTCAACGTCCAACTGCTGGCCGACTCCGTCCGCCAAGGCTACCAGATCGTGACCACCGAGCCGTCGGCTGCTCTCGCACTCTCGCGCGACTACCCGCACCTGGTCGATGACGAGGACGCGGTGCTGGTCGCCGAGAACACCAGCGAAGCGTGCAGCTACCTCTGGAAACTGCACCTCGCCGGCCAGCTGGAACTCGACCTGAAACCGATCAACCTGACCGTGGGCTACCATGAGCCGTGCCATCTGCGGGCACTCGAGACCGGGACGTCCGGCGCGAAACTGCTGCGGCTGATCCCCGGCCTGACGGTCCGCCCGCTGCCCGACGCCTGCTCGGGCATGGCCGGCACCTACGGCATGAAACGCCAGAACTATCTGCGGAGCCTGCGCGTCGGCTGGGAACTGATCTCCAGCATGCGATCTCCAAGCATCCAGGTGGGGACCACGGAGTGCAGTTGCTGCAAGCTGCAGATGTCCCAGGGAACCAGCAAGCAGACGGTGCATCCCTTGAAGCTGCTGGCCGTTGCTTACGGGCTGCTGCCCGAAGCGGCCGTGCTGCACCAGACTTCCGGAAAGGAACTGGCGGCGCCATGATCGTGGAAGTGAAACTGTTCGCCGCCGCGCGGCAGCTGGCCGGCCGCGATACGCTGCCCGTCGACTGCCCCGACGGGGCCACGGTGGCCGACCTCCGCGGCCTCCTCCGACAGCAGTGCCCGGCCCTCGGCGGACTGCTGGATGCCACTCGGTTCGCGGTCAACGCCAGCTACGCCGCCGAATCGCAGGTGCTGCAGGCGGCCGACGAAGTTGCCTGCATCCCGCCGGTCAGCGGCGGCTGAACCCGCGCGTGAGAAAGGCCCGCACATGGTGGAACTGACCCGCGACCCGATCGACGCCCAAGGAGTGGTCCGCGCTGTCCAGTCGACGCAGGCGGGAGCGGTCGTGCTGTTCCTGGGGACCACGCGCGAGTTCACGGCAGGACGCCAGACCGTGCGGCTCCACTACGAAGCGTACGCCGACATGGCGCGGCGGCAGCTGGAGCTGCTCGAAACCCAGGCCCGCGCGCAGTGGCCGCTGGTGGGTTGCGCGCTGGTGCATCGGCTGGGTGAAGTCGGGCTGGGCGAGGCCAGCGTCGCCGTCGCCGTCAGCTCCCCGCACCGCCGCGATGCCTTCGCCGCCGCCGAATGGCTCATGGATCGCCTCAAGCAGGAGGTTCCGATCTGGAAACAGGAGCACTGGGCCGACGGCTCCTCGGAGTGGGTCCATCCCTGACGCGTGTCTCCAGTCCGCAGGCCCCGCGGCGTGAGGCGGCGCGAATTGGCAGCCGGATCGGTGGCAGCTACACTGAGGTGCAGGCGACCGTCGAGCGAGGTGCTCGAAGGTTCCGCCGGCAGCAGGGGCGCGACGTCGCGCGGTGGGAAATCATGACTCGGAACGAACCGCTGGTGGATCGCCTGGGCCGAGTGCACACCAGCCTTCGCCTGAGCGTCACCGACCGCTGCAACATCCGCTGCTTCTACTGCATGCCCCAGGAAGACGTGCAGTTCCAGCCTCGCTCCGAGATCCTGACGTTCGAGGAGATCGAGGCGTTCGTGCGGGCCGTGGTGCCACTGGGCATCCGCCGCCTGCGACTGACGGGCGGCGAACCGCTGGTGCGGAGCGAACTGCCGGAACTGGTGCGCCGACTGGCGGCGATTGACGGCGTTGAAGAGCTGGCCATGACGACCAACGGCCTGCTGCTGGGCGAGCAGGCGGAGGCGTTGCGGGCGGCCGGCCTGCAGCGCATCAACATCAGCCTCGACGCACTCAGCGAAGCGAACTTCTTTCGCATCGCGCGGCGAACCGGGCTGCAGCGCGTGCTCGACGGCATCGCGGCCGCGCAGCGCGTCGGCTGGCGGAAGATACGCCTGAATGCCGTCGCCATCCGCGGGATCACCGAAGCCGAAGCGATTCCGCTGGTCGACTTCGCGCGTCGGCACGGACTGGAAATGCGCTTCATCGAATTCATGCCGCTCGATGCCGAACAGAAGTGGCAGAACGACTTGGTACTGGATGGGGAACAGCTGCGAGGGATGCTGGAGCGGGAGTTTGGTGCGCTGGTGCCCTGCCAGCGCGACGACCCCAGCCAGCCGGCGCGGGACTACGAGTTCGTCGACGGCGGTGGCCGCGTGGGCTTCATCAATCCCGTCAGCGAACCGTTCTGCGGAACGTGCAACCGACTGCGGCTTACGGCCGACGGCAAGGTGCGCAACTGCCTGTTTTCGACGACCGAATGGGACGCCCGCAGCGTGCTCCGCCAACCGCTTCCAACCTCGCAGCGCGACGCCGACAGGGAACCCGCGGCGGCCACGCGCGAGGCCGCCCTGCAAGCCCTGGTTCGCGAATGCGTCGACGCCAAGAAGCCTGGTCATGGGATCGACGCGCCGGAGTTTTCGCGTCCGGCACGAGCCATGTACCAGATCGGCGGCTGACGCACGCCGGCAGCCGCAGGACGGTTCCTGCCTCGACAGGCCTTCAGCGACATGCATTCGACGTCCTGCCCCCGCGTCCCTTTTCACTACCCTTACCCACTGCCCTTTCCTACCCCGGCGACGCACTCGATGGCACGCATCTACCTGGACAACGGGGCAACGAGCTGGCCGAAACCGGAGGCGGTCTACGACGCAGTGGATGCGTACCAGCGCACGCTGGGAGCGCCGGCCGGGCGGGGCACTTATGCAGCGGCGCTGGAGGTGGACCGGCGGATCGACCGCACTCGCTGGCGGCTAGCGAGGCTGATCGACGCCGGCGATCCCCGCCAGATCGTGTTCTGCTACAGCGGCACCGACGCCTTGTCGCTGGCGCTGCGCGGCCTGCTGCGTCCCGGCGACCATGTCGTCACTTCCGTCTTCGACCACAACTCGGTCCTCCGTCCGCTGCGGCACGAGGAGGCCTGCGGACGCGTGGAGGTCACGCGTCTGGCGGGCAGCGGCGACGGCTGCGTCACAGTCGACGAAGTCCGCGACGCGTTGACCGAACGCACGCGGCTGGTGGTGCTCACCCACGCGTCGAATGTGACCGGCGTTGTGCAGCCGATCGAAGCCATCGGCCAACTACTCCAATCGCATCCGGCCCTGCTGCTGGTCGACGCGGCCCAGACCGTGGGTCACCTGCCGCTCTCGGTCCGACGACTGCAGTGCGACTTCCTGGCGGCCCCCGCGCACAAAGGACTGCTGGCCCCGACCGGCACCGGGTTCCTGTATGTGGCACCCGGTCGTGAAGCGATGCTGGAACCGCTGCGTTACGGCGGCACCGGGACGTCCAGCGAGTCGGACGAGGCGCCCCGCGAGCTGCCCGCCAAGTACGAAGCCGGCAACCTCAACGCGCCCGGACTCGTCGGACTCGAAGCCGCATTGGCCTGGCTCGAGGAACGCACGGTGGAGGCGATCGCCGCGCATGGGCAACGGCTGGGACAACTGCTCCGCCAAGGCCTGAGCGAACTGCCGCAGGTGACCGTCTACGGTCCGGCGGAGGCCGCGGGGTGCCCCAGGGCGCCGCTGCTAAGTTTCAACGTCGACGACCTGCCGTCCCAGGAGACCGCCATCCTGCTCAATCAACTGGCCGGCATCGAAGTCCGCGCCGGCTTTCACTGCGCGCCCCGGATGCACGCCTCGTTGCAAACGGCGGAGCTGGGAGGTACGGTAAGGGCCAGTTGGGGGCCGTTTACGACCGAGGACGAGATCCACGCGTTGCTGGCGACCCTGGCCCAGATCTTGCCGTAGCAACCTGCGGCGTTCCTTCTCTCCTCTAGCCCGGAACTGCGATCACGCACATGTCGGAACCCTGGTACCAAGACGGCTTGCGGTTCAAGTGCTCTCAATGCGGTGACTGCTGCACGGGAGCGCCCGGCTATGTCTGGGTGAACAAGGAAGAGATCACCCAGCTGGCGGCGCTGGTGGGCATCGACGACATCGAAACGTTCCGCGACAAGTATGTGCGGAAGGTGGGTATTCGAGAGAGTCTGCGGGAGTACGCGGACGGGGCCTGCGTGTTCTTCGACACCGAGGCGCGGAAGTGTACGGTCTACGAGGCGCGGCCGCGGCAGTGCCGGACCTGGCCCTTCTGGGACTCCAACGTCCGCGACGAGGAGGCCTGGGCGCGAACCTGCGAGGTCTGTCCCGGCAGCGGCAAGGGAAAGCTCTACACCATCGAGCAGATCGACGCTCAACGGGCCGTCATCCGCCTCTAGCGGCCATGCTCCTGGACAAGCCGCAGGCTCGACCGGCTCGACCGGCCAAACGGCTCGATCGGCCAAACGACTCGATCGGCCAAACGACTCGCCAGCAGGGCGAACGCTATTCAACGCAGACTGCCGCGCGGGGCCAGTGCTGTCATCCGGTCGTAACTTCTATTCGGATTGGTTGAAGTTTGCCGGTCGTAGCGTCGATTATCCGTACGTGAACTCGTTATTCGAGCCTTGGGCCGGGGGATGAGCGTCGGAGCCAGCGAGTGGGCAGCCTCGAACGGGGCGGCCCGCATGGCTGGGCTCCCTGCGTATCCCTGCGGGTCTGGGGAAGCACGGTCGGGTTCACGGTACCAGCGATGCACACGAAGGAGGCATGGCGAGCCGAGGCAGCACGGGACACGAGAGTCGGTCGGTTGGAATCTAGCGGGTTGACTCTAGTTGTTGCGGCATATACACTTGGAGCACGTCGAGGCGGCCGACAGTCGGGTCCGCGTCGGCGTCCACCAGCTCCCCGTTGCCACCTTGGAGCGTCGCCGTGACCAAGAAAGAGATCGTCAAGACAATTTCCGACGAGATTGGGCTTACCCAGCTCAAAACCAAGGAAATCGTTCAAAAGACGTTCGATGCCATCGTGGAAACGCTGGTGGAAGAGGGTCGGATTGAACTGCGCAACTTTGGGGTCTTTGAGGTCAAGCGTCGGGCGGCTCGCAAGGCGAGGAACCCTCGGACGGGCGACAAGGTTCATGTACCCGAGAAGTTCGTGGTGACGTTCAAACCCGGCAAGGAGATGGAAGAGCGGGTGCGGCAGATGGAAGAAAAGGCCGCAGCCGAGGCGGAGGAGAGGGCTCGGGCCGAGGCAGCTCGGCGGGCCAACGGCGAGGGCCAGACCGGATCAGGCAACCCCTGACCGCCTGTCTTCCCCGTTCCTCCGCAAAGCCTGGTCGTGTGGGGCAGGAACTGGAAGCCACCCCATCCACCGTGTGACGCGCCGCGTCGCTCGGCCATCGAAGGGAAACCACTCGCCGGAGGTTGCCTGACGCGGCAATTCCGGCGCTGCGAATGTACTCAGGGAGGAGTATTCATGCGACGCTTGCTCTGCGGCCTTTTGCTCGCGGTAACGCTGGCCACCTCGACGGGCTGTTTCATCCCGATCTATTCGGGCGACCCGGTTCGCCGCACGCGACAACTGCTCTTCACGTCGGACAACATGCGAATGATCCTGGACGAGTGGGAGCGCATCTGGTTCCTCGACCAACCGGATCACATGACGCCGTACCGCACCCACGGCGGACTGCTTTAATCCAAGCGGTTCCGCCGGGCGGACCGACCGGCCCGCGCCGGCCTTGCCGGCACGGCCTTCGCCGTCGTACTGCGCGCTCCGTATGCGGCGCACTGCGCAAGCCGTGTACGGCGAACAGTGCGGCGCCTGCGCGGCGGTTGCTCCGCACGGGGCGGCGTGCTGGCGGACGATCGCCGGTCGAACGGCCCGATCGGGCCTTGGGCGGGATGGCGCTGGATGGGTGGGAGCAGGCGGCAGCAAACGGTTCCGAGAGACGGGGCACGCATCTCCCTGACGTGGCCCGGGGAACTTGCGTTCGCGCGCCCACACGATCCCAGACGGAGGGCGCGGCTGCGCCCGCGGGCGGTGAGTCCGTTGTGGCGGTCTGGGTGACGCGATAGATTAGACGCAGTCGTCGCGTGTCGGAGACTTGTCGCGGAGATTCCGAGCCGAGTTCGAACTCCCGGCAGTCGCGACTG
>JBIIEC010000325.1:0-7121 GCA_044238045.1 Pirellulaceae bacterium
TCTCGCAGTAAGGATCAGGGAAAAGACATGTCGTTGGCACGGATCGCGGAGCGAAGGCTGCCGGCCAGGAAGCGGGGTCCACCGGCTAGGTTAACCTATCTTGCATTGAAGTGCCGAACTCAATTTTTGGTAGTCGATTTTATCCGTGGATGTCTTGGGTAAATCTGCTTGAACGGTGAACACATCGGGAACCATGTATGCGGGCAGTTGTTCGGCGCAATAGCGTTTGAGTTCAATCGGGGAGACGTGCGATTCCCTGCGACAGCTTAACACAGCTTGGATCCGCAGGCCCAGTTCCTCGTCCAGAGTGGCCAGGACCGCGGCCTCCTGGACGAGGGGATGGCGGTAGAGGCACGCCTCGATCTCGCCCAGTTCGACTCGATATCCGCGTTTCTTTACCATCCGGTCCCGCCGGCCAAGGAAGTCGTAGCAGCCTTCCGGCGACTCCACGACCAGATCTCCCGTCTTGTACCAGCGGCCGTCGGACTGATCCAGCAAAAAAGCCTCGGACGTCATTTGGGGGGAGTTCCAGTAGCCCCTCGTCACTCCCTCGCCGCTGACGCACAGTTCCCCGACCTCGCCGAGGGCGACCGGGCGTCCTGCGTCGTCGACCACCTTGGTCCGCAGCGGCTGACAGGCGGTTCCGATGGGGTAGGCCTTGGTACGGTCGTCGGGAATCTGGTGCGGGATTTCGTAGAAGGTGCAGACGTTGGTTTCCGTGGGCCCGTACAGGTTGAAGTAAACCGGTGCGGGCAGCCGCTGCTTCAACGCTCGCAGATGCTTGATCGGAAACGTCTCGCCGGCGAACAGGACGAGGCGCAGCGCGGACAGGTCGTGCTGTTCGAGTTTGCCATACTGCGTCAGCAGGCTCAAAATCGACGGCGTGGAGTACCAGATCGAAATCCGTTCGCGCGCGATGGCGGCCGCGAGCTGCCCGGGCGACTTGCCGGTCGCTTCGTCGATCAGCACCAGCGTCGCTGCGTGCTTGATCGAGACGAATAGGTCGAGGATCGAAAGGTCGAAGTGCAGCGGCGCATGGGAGGAGAAACGATCGCGGTCGTGGGGGCGGAAGGTGTGCGAGCACCAGTGCACGAAGCTGGTGGCGTTGCGATGCGAGAGCATCACGCCTTTGGGAATGCCGGTTGAGCCGGAGGTGTACAGGATGTAGGCCAGGTCGTCCGGGTCGATGGATGCGGGCGCATCGGCGGACAAGGTCGGTGCGTGCGCGTCGCGCTGGAGGGCGTCCCGCAGCGGCGCACCGCCTCCGGTGGCTCGCAGCGTGATTCGCTGCGGGTGGCAGTCGCGCGGCGCGAGTTCCTCGAGCAGGGCCGCCTCGAAACGTTCCTCCAGGATCAGCACACGGACGGAGCAGTCGGCCAGGATGGTGGCGTTGCGGGCGGCTGGTGCGCTGGGATCGACCGGCACGTATGCCGCGCCGGCCTGGAGGATTCCGAAGATCGACGCGACCGCATCGATCGACTTGCCCACATAGATGCCCACGCGATCACCGCGTCCGACGCCGAGTTCGCGGAGGTGGTCGCGCAGTTGGCGCGACAGGTGCAGCAGGTCGCGGTAGCTGATCGCGGCACCGCCCGTCGCTTCGCGGATCGCCTCGTGGTCCGGGTAAGCCGCCGCCGCGCTGTCCAGCAACGCGGGCAGCACTTCGGGCAGCAACTCGCTGCTGGACGTGAAGTCCTCTCTCAAGGCCATGTCGCTGGGCGTCATTGCGGTCGATACCCTCGCACGAAGGAGGTGGTGCCGTAGATGGACATCGAGCAGGATTCGATGTTCACGAAGCCCGCATCTTGAAGCCAGCACCGGGTATCCGCGAGCGTATGGTTCTGGCCGTGCTGGGTCGTGCAGAGCAGATTCAGGTCGACGAACACGGCCCAGCGACCGCCCTGGCGATTCTCGTTCAGGTGCTGGGCCTGGATGACCACGGAACCACCCGGCCGCAACGCTTGATGGAGGCGGTGCATGATATCCCGTCGCGTCTCCTCCTCGAAGCATTGCAGGACGTTGGAGGCGAGGATCAGATCGTACTGGCCGGGAATGGCGTCCCGGTTCAGGTCGAGCGGCAGGAAGGTGATCTCGTTTTCGAGGTCGAAGGAGGCTCGGATCTCGCGCGTCGTTTCGAGCACGCCGGGGAAGTCGGCAAGCGTGATGGCCAGGCGGGGATTGCGACGGCCCAGGTGGAAGGCGAACGTTCCCGGTCCGCAGCCAAGGTCGAGCAGCGACTGGCAGTTGCTGGTATCGAGGTAGTGCGCCAGGTCCTCGCCTCGCAGCGATGCGTAGCTGTGCATCGCGCGGATATACTGCCGCGTTCGCTGTGGGTCGTCGCCGTGATAGTCGCTTTCCGAGATGACAGGACCGCCCGATAGAATCGCCTCGTCCAGTCGCGTGTACATCCCGCTGAACTGGTCAAGCAGTGCGAGCCAGTCACCTAGGTAGCTGTCGCCCGCGGAGGGCAGCAGTAGTCGCTCGGCGACCTCCGAAAGGCGGAAGTGCGTCCCTTCGGCCACAAGCAGCTTGAGCATGACGCCCGCGTTCAGCAGTCGCCCCAGCGTGCCAGACGGTGCATTCAGCCTCGCGGCCAGCTCGTCCAGCGTCGCTCCTCCGTTCCCGAGAAGAGCAAAGACGTCAAGCCGCTGCAGCGTGAAGAGGATGCTGGACTGAAAGAATCCTTCCGCCAACGACAGCAACTCGATCTGGTCGCGGATCACTCGACTGCGGGAACTGGTAGGGGTGTCTGCCATGGAGAGTCCTGGATGCTGCCGGCCACAGGAGGCGGCACTTCGTTCAGCGGTCGCCGATGCCGATGCGGTGCGACACCTATGCTATAGCTCGCTGGAACGTGCGGCTATCCGCCCTCAGGGCGTGGGAAAGGCGGCGGGGACCTGGGGCTGGTTTTTTTTTAACCGCGAAGGGCACGGAGGTTTCGGAAACGCATTGAAGTCCGGCGGAGGTTGGCGTATCCTCGACCAAGCGGGTGAGTGAGTACTCGTTGACGGTCCTGTGGCCTATCGCTCGCACGGGCCCCCCCCCCTGGAGTTTCAGGTTCGCCTTTCGAGGGTGATCGACGATGTCTCCGACTGGAAATTCATTCCCGGCACTTCCCATCCTGCAGCAGTTGGGCTCGGTTCTCGAGCGAGGCGAACGGCGCCTGAATGAAGTTTGGAGGTATCGGATTCCGGTGTTTCATTTCGACGTGGTCCAGGGGTGCCAGCTGCGTTGCATCGGCTGTCCGAATTCGACACTGCTTCCCAAGATTGACCATATCACTCCGGATGGTTTCGACCAGTGCCTGCGGAATGTCGATGTCCGGCAGGTCGAGACGCTGCGGCTGTTTAATTTTGGAGAGCCGTTCCTGCATCCGGCTCTCGAAGCCTTGCTGCCGGTGGTGAAGCAGCAGAGTTTCGCGATCGACCGCGTGGAGATCTCGACGAACGCGATGATCTGTGATGAGGGGCGGATCCAGGCGATCCTTGACTCGGGCGTGGTCACCCACCTGGTGGTCAGTTGTGATGGCGACGGGACGCCAGCCGATTTCGAGCGTGTGCGTCCGCCGGCCAAGTGGTCGAAGCTGATCGCGTTCCTGGAGACGGCACATCGATTGAAGTTGCGGCTGGGATCCCCGGTGCAGTTGATGACCCGCACCATCTGCAGTTCCCCCGAGGGACAGTCCCGGTGGCGGAGTGTCCTGGAGACTCGTGGTTGGACTCCGGAGTTCCGTGGGTGGAAGATTCTGCCCCAGGCCGCGGAGAATCCGACCGGGCGGGCTCCCTGCGTTCAGAACCGGGTCTGCTGGCCGATGAGTGGCGTCAACCTGTTCGTCGACTGCCACGGCGATGTCATTCCCTGCTGTGCGACTCCCAACCTGCCGCCCCTGGGAAATCTCTACCAGCAGAAGTTCAGCGAGATCCATGGTGGAGAAGCCCGCGCCCGCATGCTCAAATTGCTCAAAACGGGCCGGGTGAACGACCCGATCTGCGGTCAGTGCGAACACTGAGGCGATGTCCTCGACCGAGGGGCGCGTTCCCGCGCCTTGAGCTTCAGCGAGACGCCGGCGCAGAATCAGGGGCACGCACCGCGAACTGCAGGCCCTCGTCGTAATCAAGCGTTCGCAGCAGTCGTCGGTGATCGTCGACCAGCTGATCGTATTTCAGTTCCAGGAATGACTTGGCGGGCAGGGGGATGGGGTCGGTATTGGGACGCGCGGTGACGATTCCCAAGCCTTGGTCGATCAGGCACATCGCGGCATCCACACGAGGCCACGTTCGAACTTCCACCAGCGCCTTCCAGACGTCTCCATTCCAGATCTGGCTGCACCGGCGCCGGAACTGGGCGACCGAGTCGCGTGGCAGGCAGTCGTGCAGCACGATCACTCCGCCCGGATTCAGGAATCGCAGGCAGTTCTGGATATCCCGGACGACTTGGTCCGCCAGATGCAGTCCATCAATGAAGATGAGGTCGAACGTCCCGGAGTTGCCCGCAAAGAACTCGTCACTCGTGGCCCGGACGGTCCCGCCGCTGCACGGATCGACTCCCACCTTGTGAGCTGCAGGGACCTGGGAAAAACACTCGTCGTCGCGGCAGCCGATCTCCAAATAGGATTCGAACTTCTGGCTGCGCACCAGGGCAGAGAGAAAATCGATCCGCGAAGGACGCTCGGGCCACTGGACGTCGATTCTTCGTGGGGAATAGTCCCGACTCAGTCTGCCCAGCGATTGAAGGCAAGGGTACCAGATCCGCCGGTCCCACTTATCTTTCAGGGTACTGCTGGCCATGGACGGAGGCGCTTTCGGCAGGATGGTAGGGGTGACGCTTCGTAGCCTCTCATCGTACTTGTCGCTTGGAGTCGTTCAAGATGCGAACGGCTCGTCGCGACCCCGGTGCGGCTGGGGCTGGGGTGCTTGGAGAAGGCTGCGTGCGGCCGGGACGGCCGCGCTCCTGCGTGGCGCGTGAGCAGGAGGTGGTGCGGCTGGGGTTGGGGGGTGCTTGGAGAAGGCTGGGTGCGGCCGGGACGGCCGCGCTCCTGCGTGGCGCGTGAGCAGGAGGTGGTGGGGCTGGGGCTGGGGTACTTGGAAAAGGCTGGGTGCGGCCGGGACGGACGCGCTCCTGCCGGGAATCAGCCGTAGCGGGGCAGCGAGGGGTCGATCTCCTCGGCCCACTGGTCGATGCCGCCCCGCATGCTCTGCGCACGCGACCAGCCCTGGCCTCGCAGCCATCGCGCCACCATCAGGCTGCGGCCACCATGATGGCAATAGACCACCAGCGCCTTGCCGCGGTCCTCGCCCAACTCGGCCACACGCTCCGAAATCTCCTGCATCGGCACGAACAGCTCGCCACCGATCTTCACGAACTCATGCTCCTCCGGACGGCGACAGTCCAGCAGCAGGAAATCGTCGCCCGCGTCCCGCATGGCCTTCACCTCCCGCACTCCCACCTCGATCGGACACTCCGACATCGCCGTTTCCTCCTCGTTGAACTGTTCGCACGGCGGATCGTTCCGCCAACAAAAAAGAGCCGCCGTGGCTCCTGGGGGAACCACGGCGACTCCGTCATGAACACACTCCGCGAAACGAATGACGCTTCAGGTTGCCTGGCTGGCGACCTGCACGACATTCGCCTCGTTGACTACTGGTCCTGCGCGACCGGCTCGCCACCGCCACGGCTGATCAGCCGGAAGTACAGCGTCGGGTCGATCGAATCGGTGATCGCCTGCGTGTGACCGTCGGCATAGCTGTGCACGACGATACCGCCGTTGTGATCACTGCTCGGACCCCAGTCGTACTCACCGCCCGCCAGCTGGGTCGAGTACCACACCGTGCTCTGCAGAGCGGACTGGCTGTTGTTGCCCTGCGACAGCAGCATCGGGCGACCAAAGTTCAGAGCCGTCAGGTTCGCGGCATCGCTCGACTTGGCAACGCCCAGGTAGCCGTCCGGCTGGACGGCCACGGCCGGCTTCGTGTCCGGACGGAAGCCCGTCACCCACGACGACTGACCCGAGTACCACGACGAGAACTTCTCGTGCTTCGACTCCGTGATGATCACCGTCTTCGACGTGCCGTCGACCAGATCGCGGATCTTCAGACCGCGGAAGTCGTCGTCGATCGCCGAGATGATGGAGCCGCCGCACTTCGGATCCGCATCGTCCACATAGTTCGAAGCACTCACGTTACGAGTCGCCGAGGCGATCGCCACGTAGTTGCCACCCGCCACTTCGACCTGCGTCGGCAGGCTGTAGTTGGCCGGATCCTGCGCGATGGTCTCACCCGAGAACGACGGGCACTTCAGGAAGTCCACCTTGGTGGCCGCGAAGTGCGATTCCGGCTTGCCGGTCACTCGCACCATCGAAGGATGGAACGGCGTGACGTTGAACTGCTGGCTCGCCTTCGCGATCTGGTCGTAGAGCTGCGTTTCTTCGAGGTACGGCAGGATCTTCACGATCCAGCTGTAGCCGTCGTTGTTACGCTTCCACTGAGCCGCTCCAGCGTTCGTTGTGGTCTTGAAGAAGTTGTCCGTCGCGGCACCCGGAGCCACACGGCCCAGGTTGCTGGCGCGTCCAGCGACACGCGGCGGAGCCGTGTTCGCCAGCGGAAAACGCTGGCTCGTCGCCTCGTGGTTCACCACGGCGAGAGCCAACTGACGAGCCTGGTTGATGCAGCCGTTGCGGCGAGCGGCTTCACGAGCCGCATTGATGGCCGGCAGAAGCAGCAGAACCAGGATGGCGATGATCGCGATCACCACCAACAATTCGACAAGGGTAAACCCTTGCCTGCGACTACGAGTCGACATAGAAGTGCCTCCATTTCCAGAAACGAAAGAGAAAAGAAAAATATGAGACAAGGAGATTGGGAAGATATCCCATTCCCTGACACCTAAAAGAGCCGCCTCGACCAGTCTAGGGTTCGACTTCGCAAAATGGGCTCGAACCGCAGACTACGGGATTTAACCGGGAAAAACGCCCCCCGTCAAGACTTTGCTGATTTCCCCCCTCTTACGTCCCCGTCCCCCCATTGTTTCCGCCCTGAGACTCGGTCAAGCCGGGAAAACCTCGGACTTGCAGGTATCCACAAGCGGAACTGCCGTCGTGGGGGGCCAGTCGAGGGGGCCGGAGG
>JBIIEC010000326.1:0-7088 GCA_044238045.1 Pirellulaceae bacterium
CGGATCGACCTGCCCCAGTTCCGGAAAGATCCAGGCCGCCTTGGCCATGACTCCCTGCGGTTTGTCGCAGCGATGCAGCTCCAGCGGCTCCTGCGAAAACACGGCCGCCAGCGCATAGGTCTCCTCCAGCTTCCAGCGATCAATGAAGCTGTCGTGGCAGGACGCGCACTTCATGTTGATCCCCAGGAACACCTGCGACACGCTCTGGGCGAACTGGATCTCCCGCCTCTGGCTGGCGTTGACGTTGCCGCGCCATTGAATGCCCTGGATGAAACCGGCGGCATCCGGTGATGGAGCGACCAGGCCGCGCACGAAGGCGTCGTAAGGCAAGTTGCCGCGCAAGGCCGCATAGAGCCAACCCGTGACCTGCTGGCGTCCGCCGTCGATGTAGCCCGTACCCGCATAGGAGTTGCGAAGCAGGTCGTTCCAGAAGGTAAGCCAATGTGCCGCGTAGTTGTCACGATCGGCCAGCAGGGCGTCGATCAGCTTGCCCCGTTTGTCGGGCGAAGCGTCCGCCACGAAGGCCTGCAGTTGTTCGGGAGTCGGCACGAGGCCAACAAGGTCGAGGGAGACGCGACGGAGGAACTGCCGGTCGTCCAGCGGTGCGGGAGGCGTCACCTGCCGCTCCCGCCAGTACGCGTCAACGATTCGATCCACCGGATGCTCGCGGCCGGCCGTCGGCGGTGGCAGTTCCGGTCGCCGCGGCTGCAGCGGCGGCTCGTAGGCCGACTCCGCAAACGTAAACCCCGTCTCCCAAGCCAGGCCGCCTGCGATCCAACGTTCCAGCGTGGTGATCTCCTCCGCGGACAAACGCGGTCGGTCATGAGGCGGCATCTGCTGTTCGGCGTCCGTCGAGCGAACGAGTTCCAGCAGTCGCGACGCACCCGCAGACTCCAGATTCACCACCTCGGCCTCCAGCATCATCCCGCGGGTGTTCATCGAGAACCCGCCCTTCGCCTCCTTGCCTCCGTGACAGTCGGCGCAATGCTTGCGCAGGATCGGGACGACGTCGTGCGCGAAGTCCAGCGGATCCTCGGCGCGAACCGTTGCACCCACCCAGAACACCAGCAGCCAAGCCAACCAGCGCGCGGCGACGTGTTGCCCCTCGCAGCCCATCGCCGTGCGCCGTGCGCGCGTGCCGCCTGCCAAGCCCACGGAGCCGTCGTTCCGCCAATCACCTGTCATCCCACGATCCCCCATTCGTCCAACCCATCGCCGCCATCGGCAGCCTTCGTCGGCCCGCCAGTATAACACCGCGCATGGTCGGCCTGAACATCGAATGGACGCCACGCGTCCCCCCGACGTCCGGGGACATTAACGCTCGGCGTCGATCCGGGCCAGCAGCTGCTCCAGATGGTCGGCATCGGCCGGGCGTTTGTCGTGGCGCCAGCGAACGATCCGCGGAAAACGCACGGCCACACCGGACTTGTGACGCGTCGAACGCTGGATGTTCTCAAACGCCAGCTCAAACACCAGTTCCGGGCTGACCTGCCGCACGGGTCCAAATCGCTCCAGCGTGTTCCGTTTCACGAACGCATCGACCTGGGCGATCTCTTCATCGGTCAAGCCGGAGTAGGCCTTGGCGATGGGTACCAGTTCCTCGCCCTTCCAGACGGCGAACGTATAGTCCGTGAACAGGCTGGCTCGCCGGCCGGACCCGGCCTGTGCGTAGACCAGCACCGCATCCACGGTCATCGGGTCGATCTTCCACTTCCACCAGATACCCCGCGGCCTGCCCACGCGATAGGCGGACGTGAGATCCTTGAGCATCAGGCCTTCGGCCCGATGTTCGCGGCTCGCTGCCCGCAGCGCAGCGAGAGTCGCCCAGGATTCGGCCGGCAGGCGCGGTGCAAGGCGAAGACGCGGATCCTCCGTGGCGGCGACCAATGCACTCAGCCGTTCGTAGCGGGCTGCCAGCGGCATTTCGCGGATGTCGCGGGCCGCGAATTCCAGCAGGTCGAAACAGAGCAACCGCGCAGGAACCTCCTGCAGCAGCTTCTTGCCGGGCGACTTGCGTCCCAGGCGGCGCTGCAGTTGCAGGAAGGGCAGGGGAGCGTTCGCACGCTCGTCCCATGCCAGCAACTCCCCGTCCAGCACCGTGCCCTCCGGAATCCGCCCGCAGGCATCGACCACCTCGGGAAACGCATCGTTGATCAGTTCTTCGCCACGCGACCAGATGCGTGTCGCCCCGTCGCGACGCAGTACCTGCGCGCGGATCCCGTCCCACTTCCACTCCACCTGCCATCGAGACAGGTCCACCAGTTCCTCCTCCGGCGCCCGCTGCAGCGGATGGGCGAGACAGAACGGATACGGTCGCTCCTTCCCCGCCTCTCCCCGCGCACCATCGACCAGCGCGCGATACGCGTCCGCGCTGGGAGTCCATGTGCCCATCAAGCGTCCCGCCAGGACTTCCACCTCGACGCCCGTCACCTGCGACAGCGCTCGCAACACCAGGGTCTGCGAAACCCCGACGCGAAACGCACCCGTCAACAGCTTGAAGGCCAGCAGCCGTTCGTCGGCGGCGAGTTCCGCGGGCAGAAGGCGCAGTTCCCCGACGAGCTTCTCTTCATCGAGCCCGCGCAGCGATTCAAGCCGTTGCTCCGCGAACTCCCGCAGCGACCACGCGCGCCGCTGCTCCACCGCCGGCAGCACGAGGGCCACCGTCTCGGCGAGGTCCCCCACGCGTTCGTAGCATTCCTCGAAGAGCCACTCCGGCAAGGAGGCTTCCCGCATCGCCCATTGCCGCAGGACGCGCGCGGGCAGCAGTTGCTTGAGGCGATTTCCCGAAAGAAAAAAGACCGCCCAAGCCGCGTCGCCCTCCGGTGCTTCCCGGAAGTAGTCGACCAGCGCCGACACCTTTTCGCTGGTGCGCGTCGTCGCATCAAGTCGCCAGTAGAGTCCGGCGAATCGCTTCATGAGCCGGCCTCTCCGGTCACGTCGCCCACGTCCTCTGGCAACTTCGCGTCGTCCTGTTCGCTCTCCACCAACTCCGACGACTCCTCCGCATCGGCCGTGGACTCTTCCAGGGCTTCCCCCGCGAACCGCGATTCCAGTACTTCAGCCCGGCGTCCGCGTTCTCCCAGGTAACGAGCCAGCACGGCGGCGTAGCCATGCGTGATCCACACCTGCTCGCACGCGGTTTCGTCAATCGTCGCCAGCAGTTCGGGCCAGTCGGCGTGATCGGAAAGGACGAAGCCGCGATCGACGGCCCGTCGTCGTCGACTGCCGCGGACCAGCATCCAGCCGGAGGCCATGGCCGTACTGATCGGCCCGAAGCGTTTCAGCCAAGCGGAATCGCGGGCCGAGGGTGGGGCCAGTATCAACGCGTGGGCCCATGAAAAATCCTGCGGGACATCCTGCACGCGGAGCGCCGGCGGCAACACCACGGCCGCGCGCCGGTACGCCTCCAGCAACGGCCAGATCGCTCCGTGCACCACCACCGGTCCGATGGCGGGATCCAGCGAGCCAAGTATCCGCTGCGACTTGCCGAGCGCGTAGGCGAAGAGCACGCTGGCCTTCCCCGCCTGCTGGTTGCCGCGCCACCAAGCCTCGATCTGCGCCACCACGCGTTCCGATCGGTCCCAGCGGTAGATCGGCAGGCCAAACGTCGATTCCGTGACCAGCGTATGGCAAGCCAGCGATTCGAAGGGTTCGCAGGTCGGATCGGCCTGCCGCTTGTAGTCGCCCGTGACGACACAGACTCGACCGCGGTACTCGAGTCGCACTTGCGCCGAACCAAGAATGTGTCCGGCGGGATGCAGCGACACGCGCACGCCCTGCAGCGTCAGCTCACGGCCATAGTCCAGCGTGTCCACCGAGACACGCCCCAATCTCGCCAGCAGCAGCGGTTCGCAGGAACGCGCCACCAGGTACCGACCGCACCCCGCTCGCGCATGATCGCTGTGGGCGTGGGTCACCACCGCCCGCTCGACCGCCTGCCATGGATCGATATGGAACCGCCCCGGCTCGCAGTAGAGCCCCTGGGGCGTCAACGTCAGGAAATCGCAGATCGGAGCAGCCATGCAGGCGTTCCCTCCGGTAGCCTACGGTTCGCGGACGATCTCCAAGCCGCAGAGAATCGGCTGGCCCTTCTCGGCCTTCATTTCCAGGACGAGTCGATCGGTGAGCGCGACGCCCGTGAACTCCCGGACAATCGTCTTCCGTGGACGACCTGCCTCCTGCACGACATCCATATCCTCGATCACCGTCTGCCCTTGGAGGAGGACATCGAAGACACGTTCCCCCGGTTGCGTGGCATCGGGCTCCGCGAAGTAGAGTCGCACGGTGTGAGGCACGGCAGGTACGGAGGCCGGCGGCAGCGGCTCCACCTTCAGCACGAGCGTCGGAGCCTTGTCCGCGCCGCCCTCCATCGCCTTGGCCACTCGCTTTCCCTCGCCCGTCAGCAGGAGCGTGAGCGCATTCTCGGGCGACCAGTCCGGCCGCCCGATGATGCCGCGCACCAGCTCCGCCAAATCGGGCGATCGTTCCGCTTCGTCCGCGCGATCGACCGCATCCCACTTCGGAATCGTCCAGGCGACCGGCGAACCCGCCAGGCGTCGGCCGGAGAGGTTCTTCGCCTCCTTGGCGAACGGAGCCGATTGCGTAGCGTCTTCGATGGCGATCGCTACCTGCGTATCGCCCTCGGTCGCCTCGTCGCAGACAAACTGCAGATGGGCCGAAAGGATCTTACGCGTTCGTTCCAACGGCACCTTGTCAAAACGCAAGCCGACCGTCTGACGCGAATCGTCCTCCACCAGCTCGATGTCGCTGCTGTCCAGCACGACGCTGCCGTCCGCTTTTTCCTCGGCATCGTCCTCGGCGGCGCGAATCGGCACACGCACTTCGTCGTTCGACTGCCGAATGCTCAGCGGCACGACGATCCGCGTGGCATTCACGACCCCCGACGCGCCGATCCACGGTTCACCCGGGCCGCTGAAGGCCAGCGTGTTGCGGCGATAGTACGACGCATCTCCCTCCACCTGGATGTCGATCTCCGCCGACTCACCGCCGATGGCGGGGTAGTCGACCCACAGCGTACCGTTCGGATGCCGGCGATCACCGGGAGCTCCGAAGTTCAGGCCCAGTTGCTGGATGGACTGGCCCGGCTTGCTGAGCCGAGCGACATGGTTCAGCGTCCACATGTCCATCTCCGGCATGTGGATCAGGGCCAGCGACGACTGGTTCTGATACCCGCAGCTGCAGGTCCGCGTGTAGTCCGGCGCGTTGAGCACTCCATTGGCGACCACGAGGTTCGAGGTGCATCCGGACTTGAACCCGCCCAGGCTCCCCGTGCCGCTCATCGACTGCAGGTCATAGAACCCCGCCGCTCCGGAGCGAAACGTCAACAGGTTCTCGCTGGCGATGATGCTGTTGCAGCCATAGGTCCGCGACAGCTGCCAGGGCTGCTTTTCCTTGGTGAGCGGGTTTTCGATCAGCACGGGATTGCCATCCAGCAAGCTGAAGGCGCCGGCATTGTAGCGGTACGAATCGGCGTTGGTGAGAATCCGGTCGTGGTGCAGGATACAGGGGCCCGAGTAGGGTCGATTCTCGACGCGCCAGACCACGTCGCCATTCTCGCCACGGTAGACGGCCATGCCCTGGCCAACTTCCGATTCCAGTCGGTCATCGGCCGCCGCACCCGCCTGCAGCAGCAGGTGGAACTCCTCGCTGTACCCCAGCCAGGTGCCAAAGATCTTTCCGGTCTGCTCCCACGCCTTCTCTCCGGTCTGAGCATCCAGCGCGAGGATCCGGTAGGTTTCCGGCGCGTCCTGGCCGCGGCGCTTCAACCGCTCCTCAACCGGTCCCGGCAGCTTATCGAGGCAGAAGACCTTGCCGTCGCCGGCCACGATGCCGTTGTGAATGAAGCTATGGCGGGCATCGGCCTGCCAGACGACCGCGCCGGTGTGGCGATTGAAGGCGATCAGCGCCGCGCTGGCGGAAACGTTCAAGCTCTTGGAGCCGAACCCCTTGGAGTTTGTGCCGAGCTTGGAGTCGGTATCCTCGAAGGAGACCTTCAGCCGATTGCCGTAGTTCGCGTAGCCGGCACCGGCAAAGAGCAGGTCCTTGTAGACGCCGATGTAGGCCCACTGACGATTCTCGCCGCGGACCGAATCCGGCAAAGTGATCCGCTGCCGCGTCTCGCCCGTATCCAGGTCGATCACGTGGCAACTGTCGCCCTCAATCATGTAGACGGCATCCTCCGTGGCCACGAAGTTGGTGCCTCGTCCGTTGGCTCCGGGAATGTGTACCTGGTTATAGGCCGGATCCAGCGGCGTATCCTTGTACGTGTCATCGTAGTAGATGTCGTAAGTGCCCAGGTTGTCGAACGTGCGTTTCCAGAGGACACGTCCGGTGTAGACATCGCGGCAGTTGAGTGAGTTCATGCCTTCGATGTACAGGCGGCCCCCGACCACCTGTTCCGGCGGTCCGTGTCCGTGTCGAGGCAGGACATCAAGATTGGAACTGCCACCGAACCAGAGCAATCCAAGCGGCAGCTTGACGCGCGCATCGTTCGACTTCACCGTGTTGGCGATGTTGCCATACTGATGGGTCCAGTCCGCGGAGCCAGGCAGGGCACCCACTCGGCGGGCGGTAAAGAAGGCCGCGTCCTCCAGCACTTCCGCGCTTTCCAAGCCGCCCTCCTCCAGTGCCTTGGGCCAGGACGAGGCGTCGCCGCTGGCGTCGCCTGGCAGGACCACGAGCGCACCGCCGTAGGGTCGCACCGAATGGTAGGCGCGGCGAAGCAGTTCGCGATCGAGCCGCGCCGATTCCGCTGCGGATCCGGCGAGCACCACGGCATGGGCGACATAGGCAGGTGCCTGGAACGAGTCGATCGAGCCGACATGGAAGCTCACTCGCTTGCCGTGCACGCCCGCCTCGTCGTAAAGTCGCCGCAGCTGGTCGATGCGTGTTTCCTTCGTGTCGACCACAACCAGGTCGAACTGCGTCGTTGCCAGCAACGCGTCAATCGCCACCTCACTCGGCTCCCCGAACCACAGCACGAAACCCTGGCGAGCTCCCACCTGCTCCGCGATTTTCTCGGCCAAGCCGATCTCTTGCGGAACCGGTCGCACCTGCGGTCGCTCGTC
>JBIIEC010000327.1:0-7085 GCA_044238045.1 Pirellulaceae bacterium
CGTTCCGCACCGCAGCCTCCGCTTGGCGGATCTCGGCGATCACCCGTGGTTCGAATTCGCCATCCTGCACCACCGGGGGCACGGGCTGGGTCGCCGCGCGGTAGGCGAGATGCAGCAGGCCCGGCGTCAGCAGCAGGATCACCAAGCCGATGCGGCGGAGCCATGTCTTCACGGCGCAGGACTCCCCGGCGGGTCCGCCGACTGCGTGGAGTTGTCGGTCGCCTGGCCCGTGCCTTTCACCAGCGTCCGCTCCACGTCGACCGCATCGACGACAAAGCGTTCGGCCGTGCCATCGGTCCAGGTCACGATGATGTCGCGCAAGGCCGTGTCCGCCGCGAGTCCAAAGTGGATGCGCGGATCGTTGCTGACGGCGTAACTGGCGCAGGGATGGGCCCAACGCGTCTGCACCCGGCCGCTGGGCTGGCCGACGATGCGGATCACGCCGTGGAGATCGTCGCGATTCCGCTCCGCGTCCCGCAATCGGAAACGGACCCAGTGGTTGCCGCGGGGAGCCTGGTTCAGCAACACTCGCACGGGGCCGTCGACCTGGCAGACGACCAGGTCGGGGAATCCATCGTTGTTGATGTCGCCGCAGGCCAGCGAACGGTAGACCCCCGGCGCGTCGCAGAACGCCGGATTCCCGGCCGACGCGTCGCGAAATGTCCCGCCCTCGTTGGCCAGCAGTGCGTTGCGTTGCGCGTAGGGAGCCCCGAAATCATCGGCACTGTCGGGTGTTTGCTTTCCGACGGGCTTGAGGACGCCGCCATGCGCGATGGCGAGGTCGACATCGGCGTCGTTGTCGAAATCGGCCAGCACCGTTCCGAAGCCCGTTCCGAGGCTCGCGGAACCGCCCAGGCCGAGTGACGTGGTCCTGTCATGGAAGAGTCCCTGGGGACCTTGCTTCCACAGTCGATGCCGTTCGTTGAGCAGGTGCGTCACGTAGAGGTCGAACAGGCCGTCGTTGTCGATGTCGCCCACGCCGATGCCCATGTTCGCCTCGGCCATCCCCATCGCGTTCACCGCCACTCCGCGCCGCAACCCCTGCTCCTCGAACGTGCCGTCTCGCTGGTTGATGAAGAGTGTATTGGGCTGCGAGTCGTTGGCGAGCAGTAGGTCGATCCAGTGGTCGCCATCGAAATCGGCGCAGAACACGCCCAGGGCCTTGCCCGGGTGCGTCGCGAGTCCGGAGGCCAGCGTCTCGTCGAGGAATCGAGGCAGCCCTTGGGCATCGAGGCCCAGGTTGCGGAAGACGCGCGAGGCGGTGGCCGGAAAGTGGTGCGGGCCGCAGAAGTCCTTGCCGCCCGCCAGCGAAGTGCACTCGCGGTCCGTCGCGTACTCGACGTAGTTCGCGACAACGAGATCCAGCAGTCCATCACGGTTAAGGTCGGCGAAGGCCACGCCGGTGCCCCAGTTCGGGTTGATCACCCCATGGTCGTCCGGCAGGCGTTCGAAACGGCCTTCCCGGTTGATGTAGACCGATGTCTCGTTCAGGCCGGCCAGGCACAGATCGATCCAGCCGTCGTGGTTGACGTCGGCCGCGCCGATCGCCTGGAAGTAGCCGGCCAGCCGGAGCCCCGCTTGCTGCGCCACATCCACGAACGTGCCATCCGACTGCTGCTCGTAAAGACCGTTGTACGAGTCCGCATCGGGACCTGCGTTGGTCGTGAGGAACAGGTCCAGGCGTCCATCGTTGTTGTAGTCGAGCAGGGCGGCGCCGGAGCCGATAGTGCGCGGATAGAAGTAACCGCCGGGCGGGCCGCTGCGATGCTGGAAGCCGATCGAAGCCACCGGGCTGGCGGCGGTGAACCAGCCGCCTGTCGCCGCCCGGTCCGCGATCGACGCGGCGGTTCCGCATCCGAGCAAGACCAGCATGCAGAACCCGAGGATGCCCAGCAACGGCAGGCCCAGCACCGGCAAATAAGGTAGCAGCAGCGTTCGCTTGGCAACGCAGGTCGTTCTGTCCGCGGCCGGGTTGCGACTGGCGCAGGTCATGGGCGTTCCCGCGTGCTGGGCAGGAAGGGGAGTGTGACGCGAAGGGACGCAGGGATGCTCAGTCATGGTCCAAGGCATCCCAGCGACGGTCGAAGTGCTCCGCGTATCGCTGCCAGCGACCGACGCTCGCATCGCGCACCGGCTGGTGCACCTGTTGCTCGCTGAGCGTATGCACCAGGCGCTGGTTGTTTTCCGGATGCAGGCAGGCTTCCTCGAAAGGCAGGTCCAAAAATGTCAACGCCCCCTCGAGGATGCCGCGTGAGTCGCGGATCAGTTCTTCGTAGCGGATCGGCAGGACGTCCAGCTGCAGTTTGCGCAGGATCACGGGAAGGTAGAGACGCTCGGCTTCGAGGACCCGGTGGATGGATTCCAGGGTTCCCGTCCATCCCCACGAGGGATCCATGTTGTTGAGGAACAGGGAGATGGCGTTGTCCCGCGCGGAACGCTGGATGTGCAGGACCTTGGCTCCCGGCAGCGTCGTCGCAAGGAACAGGGGCTGCATCATCGGGAAGACGGTCTTGTCCAGCATCCACGCGTCGTCCGGCACCTGGAAACGCTCGCGCGTGCCCTGCAGGTAAGTGGCCTGCAACTGATTGAGCGTCCGGCGCGAGACGGCCAGCGCGCCGCCAGGCCAGCCGCCACCCTCCCGGGCAATCGTGTCCGCCATCTGGCCGGCGAAGGGCAGTTCGTGCAGGGCGCGGATGCCCGCATGGCCGTCGAGCATGTGTTCCAGCAACGACGTGCCGCTGCGAGGCATGCCCAGGACACACGCCAGACGCGTGACCCGATGGTCGGCCGTCGGCAGCTTCGCCAACTCGGTCAGCGACGCTTCGGCCGTGATCCGCAGCGAAGCGACTAGCAGGTCCACAGGGAAGTGGCGCGTGGAGCTGCGATGGGCTTCCGTGGCCTGCTTCCATGCTTCCGCGTGACGCCCTTGGCGATCCAGCAGGTGACAGAGCTGGAAACGGACGATCCGCGATAGCCGACGCTCCAGCGTCTCTTCCAGCAGGCACCGCAGCAGCGACTCCGCTTCGCTCGACGATCCCTGTTCGTTCCGCAAACTGGCCAGGAGGATCCGGCCTTCGGCCGAATCGCGAAAGGAATCGGAGAGGTCCAGCAGGTCCTGCAGTTCATCGAGTCGCCTGGCGCGCAGCAGCATCTGGCCCAAGGCCACATGTCCTGCGAAATCTTCGTCGGCCGCGTCCGCCAGGTAACGACCGGCGAGTGCAATGGCTTCTTCGACGCGACCTTCGCGGAAGGTGATGGAGGCCTGCTGAAGCAGTCGGTGACGCGGATCGGCGGGAGGTGGCAGGGCCATCGTGATGAAGAGGACCTCCCGTTCCTGGGTCGCCAGCCTTTGGCTCGGACAGCCCATCAAACGGGCGCGAGGAAGGCACCCTCTTGGGTTGAGAGTGCGCAGAAGAAAAGGCCACCGCAGGTTCGTTCCCGCAGTGGCCCTGATTCTATCGAGAGATCGGTGCGCCGCACAGCTTGCTACGGCCGAGCGTGCCAAGCGATCGCCGGTGACTACGAGGCCGTCCGGCGTCGACGAAGCCGATGCAGGACAAAGGCCAGCGGCCCCATCGCGAACGCCAACACGCTGGCTGGTTCAGGGACCGTGCCCGGCGGTGGTGGAGGCGGCGGCGGCGGCGGTGGCGGTGGTGTATTCGGAATGAAGTTGACGCCGTTGAGCGTGACGGTGCCGGTCCAGGTGCCGCTGGTTCCGGCAGCGCCGTAACCGTTGCCGACCCAGATGGCGCCGTCCACGGCCTTATCGCCAGTGAAAGTGAGCGGCGTGGTCAGGGTACGGGTGTCGACGACGGTTGTGCCTGCGGCACTGCTGCCGCCATTGGCCCAAGAGTACCTCTGCGTCGCGTTCAGGTTGCTGAAGCCGCCTACCTGCAGGAAGCCTCCCGTGTTGAGCGGCTCGATCTTGACATAGACCGCCAAGTCGTCGGCGTAGGTGTATGATACTGAGGCATTCAAGGTCGCGTTGACCGATACGCTCGTCAACGTTCCCGTGATATATCCCTGCGTGTAGTCCACGGCTTGGGAGAAGTTAAATCCGGTAAACGTTTGGTTTGTCATGGTAAAGGTGATAGAGGCGTCCGTTCCTCGCGGGAGAACGACCCCCGCCGCGATGGCTCCGATCAGATACCAGCGTTGTTTTCGCACGGCTGAGTCCTCTTTGTAAGTGTGGGCGGTTTGTGCTGCCAACGGAACGCGTTAGGTCCGTTCGAACGTGCCCAGTAGCGGGCTGCGGGAGTAGCGTGCCGTGGGGCACACCCCGTGGTCCATTTCGCACATGGGACTCGCCCTAACAGATGACTGCGGACAATCAATAATCGATGGGTTGTTTTTGGGTAAAAAGTAGGGATTCTGTGTTTTGGGTGGGTTTTCAGCGAGATAGAGAAGATTTCTGCTTGACAGAGCAGATTTCTGCTTGACAGAGCAGAACGCCTTGGGATACCGCCGGAAGCTTGGACAAGCCGTGGGGCCCCCGAGATGCCGAAGGCGGCGGGGGCCGAAGGCGTTAAGCCGGGCAGGTCGACGATTGCTGCCGCTGAGAGCCGCTTAGAACTGGTCAGGGCCCAGATCGTGAATGCCGACGATGGCCGGCATGTAGTTGCGGACGCGCCAGTTGCCCTCCCAGAGCGTCTCGAAGTCGAACGGTTCCTCGGCTTCGACGACCAGTTGGCTGCCGACCGGCGCCTTCTCGCGCAGCACCTCCAGCAGTTCACGGATCGCGGGCAGGCGTTCCGTGAAGTACGCGTAGGGCGGGCAGCAGAAGATGACCCAGGGAAACTCGCGAGCTTCGGCCGGGATCAGTTCCTCGGGGCGTTTTCCCCAATGAAAGGCGTCGCCCGCCACGATCCGCACGCGATCCTGCATCTGCAGTCGTTCGGCGTTGGAGCGGATCAGTTTGGAGGTCGGCACGTGCCATTCGAGCAGCGTGGCCCCGGACGCTCCACGACTGATCGATTCCAGCCCGACGACGCCGGTGCCGGAGAAGAGGTCGAGGACGTAGCTGCCTTTGACAACCGGGCCGAGCAGGTTGAAGACGGCTTCGCGCGTGCGATCCTTCATGGGCCGGACCCGGATGTCGCCGGAGTATTCGAGCTTGCGACCGCGATGCGTCCCGCCGACGATCCGCACGGAGGAAGGATCGCCGGAATCGCGTACCGAGCGGTCCGTTTCCGAAGCCTGGGAACGCGGCGGTGAGTTTTTTCGTCGAGCGGGCATCGGGGGGGTGGATCCAGGGCAAAGAGAACAAGGCGGGCGACGGGCGTCGCGCAGAAGGCCCGATTGTACGCGACCTGGCCGCCTTCGGGCAGGCTTGGCGGCTTGGGAACCCTTGCGCCGATCGGCTATATTTCGATTTCGCAAGACGCCTTGGCGTGCCGGGTACACCGTCTTCAGTGGGGCTTACGAACGATCATGAAGCGAATCAATGACATGCGTGTGGCGATCGTGGTCTGCGGATTGCAGCTCGGTTGGACGGGCTTAGGCGTGCTGGACGCCCAGGAAGCGGCTGCACCACCCGCAGCTGCACCGCCCGCGGCTGCGGACACGGGCGCTCCTGCCGTTCCTGCCGGCCCGGCCCGGGTCGCGTTCGACGCACTGTTCGGACGCTGGAAGCAGCTGCTGAAAGACCTGCGCGACGAACAGGGCCGCTTTGCCATCGCCGAAGTGAAGGACACCGACGCGATCCGTGAGAGGTTCCTCGCCAAGCTGCAGGAGGCCGGCAAGCTGGTGCCCGAGCTGCGCGACAAGGGCCTCCAGGCCCACGCGGAAGCTCCCAACGCCGACCGCGACCTGACGCGATTCCTCGTCAACATGGCCACGGACGAGCTGAAGAACGATCACTTCGAAGTCGCCCTCCAGATCTCCCAGGCGATGCTCGACCAGGGGTCCGACGACAAGACGCTCTACGACATCGCTGGCTCCGCCGCGTACGCCGTCGGACAGTACGACTTGGCGGAGAAGAACCTGAAGGAGGCCGAGTCGCTGGGCGTGCTGACCAAGGGGGCCGACTACCTGCCCATGCTGGCGGACGTGAAGCAGGGTTGGGAGCGCGAGCAGAAGCTGCGCGAGCAGGAGGCGGCGGCGGACGACCTGCCGCGCGTCAAGCTGGTGACCAGCAAGGGCGACCTCGTGGTGGAACTCTTTGAGAACGAGGCTCCCGACACAGTCGGCAACTTCATCCACCTCGTGGAGAAAGGCTTCTACAAGGACCTGCTGTTCCACCGCGTGCTGCCCGCGTTCATGGCGCAGACGGGCTGCCCTCGCGGTGATGGAACGGGAGGCCCCGGGTATCGCATCTTCTGCGAAAGCTTTCAGGAGAACCACCGCAACCATTTTCGTGGCACGCTGGCCATGGCCAAGGGCGACCAACGCGATACGGGCGGATCGCAGTTCTACCTGTCGTTCCTGCCCACCCCGCACCTCGACGGCCTGCACACCGTGTTCGGTCGCGTGATCGAAGGCCTGGACGTGCTGGAGAAGATTCAACGCCGCGATCCGAGCGATTCGTCGGCGGTGCCGGTGGAGCCGGACCGCATCATCCGCGCCGAGGTGCTGCGGAAGCGCAACCACGAGTACCTGCCGCACAAGGTCCCGGGCAGCGAGGCGGCCGAATAGCGAAGACGCTCGCGCGGGTGACCGGGCGGCCCGTCGGTCAGCGGGTGACCGCGGGGGTTTGCGAGGCGAGACGTTTGGTGGCGGTCGCCAGCCGCAAGCGGAACGCTTCCGGTTCCAGGTAGCCTTCGATGCGGTCCACAATCCGGTTGTCCGGTCCCACCACGAAGGTCGTGGGGTAGATGCGTACGCCGAACCGCTTCGCCAGTTCCTCCTGCTCCGACGCATTGACCAGCGCGGGCACGAATCCGCCGGCCACTTCGCGGGCGACGTCACGATCGGCATATGTGACGTCCAGCATCCGATGGCAGTGCGGGCACGCTTCGGAGGTCACGAACACGAGCAGCGGCAGGCCTTGGTCGGTGCGCTGCTCGTAGGCTTGCCGATAGTTCGTCCGCCAGCTGATCAAGCCGGATTCCGCGGCGAACAGAGTGGCCGAGGCGACGAACGCCGTC
>JBIIEC010000328.1:0-7066 GCA_044238045.1 Pirellulaceae bacterium
AACGATTTCCCTGGCCGTCCGCGCGCTGGCCGGTGGGCAGCCAGCCGTACTGGCTGCTGAACCCACGTGTGAGCCCGTTGAAATAGAAGTTGGATCGCGAAGTCGGCGGCACGAACACATACGACGCCTTGCGATCCCGCACGAAGTCGCTCAGATAGGTCAGGCCGGTCAGCGAACCCTGATGCCCGGACATCGGCGCCGGCGGCGCGGCGAGGTCGGACTTGAAATCCACGAGGAACGGGAAGCCGCTGGAGTAGACGATGTAGTCGATCTGCCGTTCCAGCCGCCGGCTGGCGATCTCCTGGAAAAGGGGCTTCAGCAGCCGCTCACGCAGGTAGTCGACATGGATCGCGTCGACCGGTCCGTCCCAGGGCAGGTAGACGATATTGGAGGCGGGAATCTGCCGCAGGGCGGCGTAATGATTGGCGATCGACAGCGAATCCTCGCGAAGCGAGTTGGCGACCAGCAGCACATTCTCCGGGCCGCCACCTGCCAGGGCCAGCCGCGGAGTCGCCAGCCAGAGGATAATGAGCGTGAGCAGGCCGGCGAGCCTCAGCAGGCTGGCGGGGCCAGGGCATTCCCGCCGGACGTACCCCGGTCGACTTGGCGGTTCCGTTCCCGGCATGAACTCGGTCTCCCGATTCCCGTGCGTCGCTCGGCTTCCCCAAGAAGCCGTCTGGATGGCGAGGCTTCCCTGCGAAGCCGCCTGAATTATAGAAGCCTGCCCGGAGGCCCGCCCGCTGGCTCGACGGGAAACCCAAGATTCGTGCCGCCCCCGCGCACCGGCCCCCTCCCCAAGCGTGGCGTACCCACGTGTCTCCGTCGCGGAAGCGGTCCCATCGCCCCGCCTCCGAGAGCAAGGGCTTGCTGGCCAGCGTCCGCCGGGTCGGCTGGCCGGCGAGCACAAGTGCGTTCAAGGCAGCGGGGGAGATTTCGCTCGCTCCTCCCCATCGACACGGCAGAAGATGCCGGGCCAGCGGGTGGAGGGCAGGCCGAGTGGCGATCGGAGGCGGGACACCTGTTGCGTTTTTGAAATACGGCGTCCGGAACCCACACGGGACCGGGAACGACCTGGATCACGACGCACCATTTGGCGGCCAATTCGCGGGGCTTATGATACACTTGCGTCAGCCTCCGGGCGGGCGGTGCGCGCTGAAGTCGGCGCGTGCCCCGTTTTCCGCCGGTGCCCATCAATTCGCCGGCCCTCCCAAGGGAACTCCCCTGCCATGGTTCTCCCCATTGTCTTGGCGGTCTTCCTCGCCTTCGCCGTCGCCATCACCTGGCGGCCGTCGGTCGTCATCGCCATGGCGCTGTGTGTGTACTCCTTCGAACAGTGGGCCCTGGCGAACTCGTCCTTCTTCGCCTTGCACTCCACGGCCATCAACCTCGGCTTCGGCCTGCTCACGCTGGAAGCCGTGCTCGTGGTGATCTCGCGCGGCCAGAATCCGTTCAATCCGGCCACCCTCGCGCTTGGTGCCTGGCTGGTCGTCTATTTCTGGGCGGGCATTACCTGCCTGTGGGCCCTGGATCGGGAGACCTCGTTCTTCCTGTACCGCTACTACGCGCCCTACAACATCACCTTCATCCTGCTGCTTCCCATGGTGTTGCAGAAGCCGGAGGACATCCGGTCTGGTTTGGTCGCCACGCTCTTCTTCGGCACGTTCGTGATGGCCCTGCTGCTCATGGGCACGTCGATCCACGGCTGGGGTCGAACGATCGAAGTCGCCCACGGCCAGGGCGTGGTGAACCGCGTCGGCAAGCTGGAAACCCGCCTCGGTCCGCTGGCCATTGCCGAAACGTGCGGCCAGATCATGATCGTGGCCGTGCTCATGCGTTTCTCCGGCGTGAACAAACTCTGGGCCTACGGACGGTGGATCGTCGCCTTCATGGCCCTGCTCCTGATCTATCGCTCGGGCTCGCGCGGCCAGTTGATCGCCGCGCTGATGTCGCTGGTCATGTTCATGCCCATGCGCAGCGGCATCAAGCAGATTACCGGCTGGATCGCGACCATGGTCTCGCTCTGCCTCATCGGCGGCATCGCCGTTTTCGCGTTTGCGGGTGTGGAAGACCAGACCGGTCGATGGAACTTGGAGTCGATGCAGAGCAACTTCTCGTCGACCCGCCTGGACCTGGTCTCCAAGCTGATGGCCTTCTGGGCGAACAGTCCCGCCTTCAACTGGTTCTTCGGCATCGGCTCCTCCGCCTCGTTCGACGCCCGCGTCTGCGGCACCTACCCGCACGTCGTGCTGGTCGAAATCCTGGGCGAACTGGGCTTCATGGGGCTGTTCCTGTACCTCACGTTCATCGCGATCGTGGTCCGCGATGGCATCCGGCTCTTCAGCCTGCAGAAGGAGGAGCCGATCCAGCGCGCCGTGGCGGTGACCATCCTGGCGATGTTCACCTACCAGATGCTGCTGACCTTCAAGCAGGGTTCGTTCATCACGCACACCACGAGTTACGCGATGTGCATGCTGCTGAGTCGGCAGACGGCGATCGTGAAGATCGCGCAGCGGAAGGAAAAGCTGCTGGAGATGAAGAAAAGCTGGTTCGCGTACTACCAGGCCCAAGCGGCCGCCCTGGCGGCCTCGCCGTCCGGCGTTACAGCCCAGTCGGCCTCCTCCGCCTAGCACGGGCGGACCGCGAGCCGGCCCGTCTGTGAACCCTGGGCCCTGTGAACCCTGGCCCCTGGAACCCAGGGCCCTGGAACCCAGGGCCCTGGGAACGAGTGCTGATCCGCGATGCTCGGTCAGCCCACTCAGCCTCTTCGACCACGAACGCTGGCCGGACGCCGGGCCATCAGTCGGTCGTACAGTTCGAGCAGTCGCTGCTGTTCGCGTTCCCAGTTCAGGCGATCGACGATCGCCGCGCGCCCACGACGGCCCATCTCCCGGGCTTCCTCCGGATGCGTCAGCAGGTGGTCGATCGCCTCCGCGATGGCCGCCGGATTCTGCGGATCGACGGCCAGTCCGCAGCCCAGTTCGTTAACGATCGCCTGCCAGTCGGGAAAGTTGGAGGTGATGACGGGGATACCGCAGGCGAGCGATTCGTAGAAGCGGTTGGAGCGAACCTGGAGGTTGTTGGGGGCGGGCGAGAAAAGAATGATGGCGACGGCGGCCTGCTGGAGCATCTGTCGCATCTCGGCGTGCGAGAGCCATCCCCGGTAGTCCGCTCGACGAAACCCGGGCTTCGCCCGCAGCAACTCCATCAACGCCTCCGACTCGCACCGACCGCTCAGGATCAGCCGTGCCGAGCGAGCATCCGGCAGCAGGCCCACGGCGTCCACCAGCGGCTCGATCGCCCGCAGTCGACTGAGGCCTCCGAAGCAGACTACCCACGGTTCGCGAGGCGACTGGCCATCCGCCGGCGGTTCGGGGAAGTCGGCGAGCAGGGGGTAGTTGTGGATCGAGAGGGTTTCGCGAGCCCAGCCGCGGAACCGCTGCTCGATCGCCTCTTCGGCAGCCACGACGGCGGCGAAGCGGCGCGAGGCCCAACGTTCGGTCCAATCAATCGGACCGGATAGTAGCTGGCCAAATGGCGGCTTCAGCCAATGTTTGTCGATAAGGTCCTTGGGCACGTCCTCGTGCGCGTCGTAGATGACACAATGGCCCCGAGCCGCCATCCACCACGCATGGGGAATGAGTTCCGGGTCGTGGAAGTGGTAGATGTCGCCCTGGAGCGACTGGGCCACACGGACAACGTCACGAGCCGTGGACCAGACGCGTCCGAGTCGGCCGCGGGGTGGTGGGACGGGATGCAGGTGCACCCCCTCCTTCACCTCCACCTCCGACCGATCCGCGATGGGAACCACCAGATGGACGTCGTGGCCCGCGCGGGCCAGCGAACGGCACATCCGCGAGAAAACCCGCGTGTCGTGCCAGACATGGACGGACGTCATGTGCACAATACGCCAGCGATTCATGCGTCAGTCCTGATCGATTCACGAAGCGTCCGCTGGGTTCCGCGGGTCCGGCCAGCTACACTTCCAGACAACATACCCGCGACCTCCATCGTTTCGGTCGAATTGACATGCGAATCTTGCTCATTCACCAGAATTTCGTGGGGCATCAGCACGCCGGCGGGACACGCCACCTCGACATCGCCAGCTGCCTGGTCGAGAAGGGCCACGAGGTGACGATCGTCGCCAGCAACGTCGACTACCTGACGGGCAAGGCGATTCCGCGGTCGGAGCCGGAGGAGGTGCGGGGCGTGCGGATCGTGCGTGCCTACGCCATCCCGTCGGTGCAGAAGGGACTGGTCTGGCGCACCATCTCCTACCTGTCGTTCGTGCCCTCCTCGGCCTGGACCGCTTGGAAGATCGGACGCGTCGACGTAGTGCTGGGGACCACGCCGCCCATCTTCCAACTACCCCCGACCTGGCTGCTCAGCCGATTTCGCCGCGTGCCCTTTGTCCTCGAAGTGCTCGACCTGTGGCCCGACTTCGCGATCGGCATGGGCATCCTCAAGAACCGCTTCCTGATCTGGCTCGCCCGCCGAGCTGAATGGTTCTTCTATCGCGCCGCCCAGCACCTGATCGTCAACTCGCCCGCCTATGGCGACTACCTGGTCGAAGGGGGCATCGGTCGCGCGCGAGTCACCTACGTGCCAATGGGCGTGGACTTGGCCCTGTTCGATCCGCACGCCAACGGCCGGGAAGTGCGTGAGCAGTTCGGCCTGGGCAACAAGTTCGTCGCCACCTACGCCGGCGCGCTCGGCATGGCCAACGATCTGGATACGGTGCTGGGAGCGGCGGAACTCCTGAAGGACGATCCGGACATCCATGTGCTGCTCGTGGGCGGCGGCAAGGAACGCCCGCGGCTGGAAGAGGAAGTTCGTCGTCGGCAGCTGCACAACGTGACGTTTGGTGGAGCGTTTCCGAAGGACCGCATCGGGCAGGTGCTGGCCGCGTCCGACGCCTGCATCGCCACGCTGCTGGACATCCCCGAGTTCCGCACGCCCTTCCCGAACAAGGTGCTCGACTACATGGCTGCCGGCCGGCCCGTGCTGCTGGCCATTGATGGCGTGATCCGGGAGGTCGTCGAGCAGGCGGGAGGTGGCGTCTTCGTGCCGCCGGGCGACGCCGCGGCGCTCGCCGCCGCCATCCGACGCCTCAAGGCCGATCCCCAGGCCGCCCGCGCCATGGGCCTCGCCGGCCGCAAGCATATCGAGGACTTCTACCCGATCCGCCTGCAGGCCGAACGGTTCGAACGCGTCTTCCAGAGCGTCACCGAGGGGCGCAGGAAGTAGCCGTCCTCGGTCCGCATCCTCGGCCGCATCTGGAGCCGCGTGCCTCTCTCAGGCCGTCCGGCCCGCCAGTTCTTCCTGCGGCTTCCAGGCTGGATCCAGTTGCAGGCTGATGAACGACGTGTAAAACGACCGTCCGTGGATCAGGTCGTAGACGCGGGCCAGCAAGGGCAGTGAGAACGGGATCGACACCACCACACGTTTGATCGCGTTTCGCATCGCGCTGCGTCCCTGCGCCGTCCACGTCGATCGATCAAACAGCTCACTCGACAGCGGCCAGCGATCGTGCCGCGAAATCTTGAACCCGTACTTCCGGCAGATCACCTCCATGGTCTTCATGCCGAGAAAATGCAGGTGGTCGGGAATGTCCCAGTCGTGGACCGCGTGCTTCTTCACCTCACGCGTCAACTCGCCCACCTTGAACAGCACCTTGCCGTTCGCCGACAGTAGTCGACGCAGCGCCGTGAAAAGTCCCTCGATGTCCGGCACATGCGAGAGCACGTTCATGAGGAAGATGGCATCGAACGGTTCGTCCGACTGAAAATCCTCGATCGGCACTTCGAAGACATCACACCGGGCCTTGCCACGCGCAAACTCGGCCCGCTCTTTGTTCAACTCCAACCCCGCGCGGTAGAGCGACTTGTCGGCACCCAGCAGCTCCAGCAGGTGCCCCGTGCCGCAGCCGACATCCAGCACCCGCTTCGCCCCCGCGATCTCCTGGCGGATCACCGGGAAATACTGGCCGTAGAAGAGGTGCGAGCCGCGGTAGTGCCGCTCGGGACTCACGATCTGCAGGTCGTCGTAGTTGTAGTCCGACACCGTATGGAACTGCGACTGATCGTCCGGATACGGATCGATGAAGAACAGCTCACACTCATCGCACTGCCGGACGCCGTAGCCGCGTTCAGAGAACACGTAGCGATGGCGGCGGGAACCACACAACGGACACTTGGATTCAGCCATGGAACTCAAACCAGACAGTTGAGGGGGAAAAGGCGACCAACCACGGGGACAGCGGGGGTCCCTAGTAGTTTAGAGCCCGGAAAGAAACGAGAGCGGCATCCGGCGCGAGTCCTGGACGATCGCCAAGCGAGTTGGCCGCTGCGGCCGAACTACCCACCAGGCGGCGGACAGCATCGAGGACGAATCCCGTAGAAAATCCCTCCGCCTCGGCGCGCCCCAGGTAATCTTTCGCCCGCTCCACGTCGCCCTGGCTGTCCAGCATCAGGAAGAGCCCCGTCATGCGCCACGCCGTGGGGCGAGAATGACGGTAGTGGTGCTCTACCAAGGCCATCGCGAGTTCACGATGGATCGCGGCCTGACGCGTGTCAAAAGTGTGTCGCTGGCCCGTCTTCATCTCCAGCACCAGTCCCGTCGACGTCTTCTCGTGGACCGTCACCTCCCAGGACTTGAACTTCAGCGACGTACCCGGCTGCACTTCCTCCAATCCCGCGTCGACCGCTGACCAGAACTCATCCATCAGGTCGAAAACCAGATGCAGGTCGTCCCGCTTCAGGGAAGGCGGCGCCACCGCGCCGGGCTTCAGCCAGGAGTTGAGTGTCCCACGCACCGCATCGACTTCCCGCCGCCCCAGTCGCGCCACCAGCGCCGCCGCTTCATCGGTCGAGCGGATCGACAACGGACGCACAGCCACCTCCAAGTCCACGGGATTCCAGCCCGGAGCGACCTTGGGTGACGCGGGTCTCGCGGAGACCGCCGCTCCGGCTGCCGCAGGGCGAGACGCCTCCAGCGGCTGCACCGATATCGGCGGCTTGGCGGGTGTCGCGGGACCAGGCGTGCCAGGCACGGGCGCCCCGGTATCCGC
>JBIIEC010000329.1:0-7053 GCA_044238045.1 Pirellulaceae bacterium
GACCGCACGACAATGCTGTAGGACGACTTCGTCTCGAAGTTCAGCGCAACGGCAGTCTTCAGAAGCGATCCAACCAGTGTGAAATCGGCCGTGTCGCCGCCCACCAGCGCGTAGGTGAACGTGTCGCCGAAATCCGGGTCGGTGGTCGTAATGCCTCCCACCGTCGCGCCCACGATGGCTGCCTCCGACACCTGGCTCAACGACAACACCATCGACACGGGCGTTTCGTTGACGTTCGTGACCGACACAAAGATCGACTTATCCACGGAAAGTCCGCCGGCGTCGGTGGCTCGCACCAGCAGCGTATAGCTGGCCTTCGCCTCGTAGTTGAAGCTGGCAGCGGTCTGCAGGCTGGCTCCGACGACTTGGAAGCTGGCAGCATCACCGCCCACCAGCGTGTAGGAAACCGTGTCACCGGCATCCACATCGGTCGCCGACAGCGTTCCGATCACCGTGCCTGCCGGTTGGTTTTCCGCTACGGTATTGGCGCTGAGGCCGATGGCCGTGGGCGCTTCATTGATGCCCTGCACTGCAATCGACAGCGTCTTATCAAACGATGCTCCGCCGGCATCCGTCGATCGCACCACCACGGTGTAGGAGGCCGTCGCCTCGAAGTCAAAGATCGACGAAGTCCGCAGCGTATTGCCAACCACTTGGAAGGCTGTGGCACCGCTGACCAGCGAGTACGTGAACGAGTCTCCCACATCTGGATCGACGGTACCGAGCGTGCCAACGACCGTGCCGGTCGCGCTGTTTTCGAGCACCGTATTCGCGCTGAGGGTCACGTCGGTCGGACTGGCATTAGGTCCGGGCGTCTCGTGACTGCCAAAGTGCGACGAGCGATGGATTTCGCCCTCCAGCAGGTCCTCGAAGCCGTAGCCGTTGCCGGGAACGGGCGTCCCGATCACCACAGGGATGGACCCCATGACCACATTGGTGCCCGCGCGGACGAACTGCAGGTCGAACCGATGCGGTACCCCATCCCCGGTGATCTCGATGTCAAAGGTGGCTGTCTGCCCCGAGGTAATGGCCGCCAGCGTGCCGGTGTAGTTGGTCAGGCGCACGCGTGGATCCGAGGCCCGCACGGTGATGTCGACGGCAACGGTGGTAGCCGCGTTGCGAATCGCGCTGACCACGCCATCCGCGACGCTGGCGGCAAAGCCGGTGGCGATCTGGAAGTACAGCGGATCTCCAGGCGCGATCGGATCCGCCGTGCCATTGGCGATGGTGACGCTGGAACGATTGACGGCACCCGTCAGCAGCGAGAGGGCTTCCAGGCCTTGCCGCGGATCCTGGGTGGCCACGGCGTTCGTGCCCAAGCCGATCACCAGTGCGCCCAGCGCGTTCAGCGCCGTCACCGTCTCCTGCAGGCCAGCGCCGTAGCTGAACGGCGTCGTGCCGCGCCCGGTCTGCGTCAATTGCGACACCGGCAGAGAGTAACCGGCCACCCCGGTGACGGACGTCTCTCCCTTCGGCTGGTAGGCGAACCCGACATCGGTCGCCGTGAGGATCACCGGCAGTGCCCCTGCGCGAAAGCCCGCGCCGCCCAGCGATCCGGAGGCTGGCAGCACCGAACTGGCAGGATCCGGCAGGAACGAAGTGAACGGCGGCACGTCGCCGCTGGTGCCCGGATTGAGCTGCGTCTGCGCCAATCCGGCCGCTCCGCTGTCGAGCAGCGATCCATTGTTGTTTCCATCAAAGCCGCGTCCGGTGACGACTTGGTAGAGCGCTTCGATGTCCGTTTCCGGAGCGTCTCCGCCGTAGCCGGGCGTCGTTCGGTCCAGGGCTGCCTGGATCGCCGTCTGGTATCCGGGCGTGGAGGCGCTCACGATCGGCTGGTTCAAGATGAACGGCCTGCCGGTGGCGTACTCCGAGGCGAAGTTCGCGTACTCCTCGAATCGCCCCACCCCAAACGCCAGGTCCGCGCCGGGCAGCGACCCCTGCAACTGCGTCATGATGGCCGGGAAAGCCGCTCGGACGATCGGGCTGTTGCCGACAAAACTGCCGGTATCATCGAAGAGCAGGAAGACGTCCACTAGGTCCGTCAGCGCTCCGGTCAGGGGCAAGGTCAGCGACACTAACTGCCGATGCGTCGCGCCGGCCGCCAGGCTGACTTCAATATTCCTGGGCGTCACCATTCCTACCGGTGCGTTGCTGGTGCCGCTGGGCCACAACGTCCCGCCCACGGTCTGGGGATAGGACGAGTTGCGCCCCGAGCCCACGACCTGCCGGACCACATAGGCTCCCGGCGACATTCCCACGAAGGAATAGGAACCGTCCGATCCCGAAACCGACGTCGGCTCATCCGGGTCCATCAGGTCGTCGCGATCCAGGTCCACGAATACCGTCACGCCGCTTCGCACTGACTCACCCGTGTCGTACACGTGATTCCGATTCAGATCCTCGAAGCAGGTGCCATGGATCTCGTTCGACCGATACCACGCGGCGGTATCCACGCCCGTCCTGACGTCGGTGGAGGCGATGGTCACGGAGTGTACCAACTGCTCGGCCGGCGTAGCCGAGAAATTCTCGGCCAGCACCACGCGCACCGGATAGGTGCCGCTGCCGAGATGCGTGAATCCATAGGTGCCCGCCTCATCAACGGCAGGAGTGTAGAACTGGTCGACCGAGGAGGACTGCGACTGCTCACCGGCGTCCAGCACACCGTTGTTGTTCACATCCAGGTAGACGGTCGCTCCCACGACCCCGGGCTCCCCCGCGTCACGAAGGCCGTTGCGGTTTCGATCGGCGAAGATGGTCCCGCGAATCACACCCTCCAGCACCGCGAAGTTGCCGAAATCCTGCCCGGTCAAGTTCTGGTTGTTCCGCAGGACAAACGAGCGTGACGCCAGCAGCGGGTTCGTCGGACGCCAGTCGGCCTGGACGACTTCCCGCAGCGTGACCGTGCCAGGATTCACGCCGTTGATCGTATAGGCTCCCGTGGCCGAGGTCGTCGCGTTTGGCTCTCCGGTATCGAATAGTCCGTTACTATTGGCATCCACGTAGACAACCCAGCCGGACAAGCCCTGGTCCAGAAAGCCTCCAACGGTCGTGTCACGAATCGCGTTCCCGTTGCGATCGTGCCACACGGTTCCGCTCACCGTGCCCGGGATGATCGTGGAGAGATCGAAGTTCGCGAAGTCGCGGGCGACGGCCTGCGTGCCGGAGCGTACTACGACGGTCTGGCGGTCGCTGAAACCGAGAGTCGGCTCCCAGCCCAAGGGCACCACTTCCACCACCGAGTACGCGCCCACCTGCAGGTCGGGGAAGGTGTACGAGCCCGTCGCGTCGGTCAGCGACGTCGGTTCACCCGCATCCAGCAGTCCATTGCGATTTCGATCGAGGTAAACCTGCCAACTGGCCAGCGGCGGATCGAGCACCTCGCCGGTCAGCGCGTTGGTGTCGCGAACCCCATCCCCGAACCGGTCGTGCCAGATCGTTCCGCGAATCGAGCCATTCAGAATCGTGAAGGCGCCGAACGACGGCATCGTGGTCGCCGCTCCGCTCAAGACGATCGCCTCCCGCGTGGGATCACTGCCGGGCGATGCGAACCAGCGGTCCGGCAGGACGATGTGTACTTCCGGGCTGCCCGGATCGACACTGATGAACTGATAGCCGCCCTCCGCGTTGGATACGGCGACCGGTTCCGTCGCGCCCTGAAGTCCATCCTTGTTCAGATCGAGGAAAACGGTCCAACCGGCGAGCCCCGGCTCGGTGAACGCGCCCGTGGCAGGATCAATGCCGCGAACTCCGTTGTTATCCACGTCGTTGTAGATCGTACCCACTATCGATCCCATCAACGCGCTGTTCGTTCCGAAGTCCTGCACGCTGGTCTGCAAAGGCACGACATCGACATTCTGCGACGAGGAGTTCTGACGGGTCGCCACCCATCCCGTGGGCATGTCAACCACGAGACGGTAGTTGCCGCCGGGAATGTTCTGGAAACGGTAGCGGCCCGACGAGTCGGTCACCGAACTGGGCTCGCTGGGATCGCGCAGGGAGTTCTCGTTGCGGTCGATGTAGACGGTCCAGCCAACCTGGGGTGGGTCCGTGAAGACGCCCGTGACCGGATTTCCATCGCGCACGCCATCGCCGTCGAGGTCATTCCAGACGACTCCTTCCATGTCGCCACCCGCGAAATTGAAAAAGTTCACCGTGGAGGTGCGACGCTCCTCGACGAGCGTGGAGCGACTCACGCGCGCCGTGGGGCGCCACCCGGGCTGCACGATCTCCGCGACGGTGTATCGTCCGGCCCGCAGATTCGCAATCGAATACTCGCCCCTCACGTCGGTCAACGCAGAAGGTTCCTGCGTGCCAACCGCGTCCGTATTCCACGTACCGCTGTCGTCGAGGTCAAGATAGACGCGCCAGCCCTGCACTCCCGGCTCATTGCCCGTTCGCGCGCCGTCCGAGTTGCGATCTTCGTAGATGGTGCCCTCAATCACCGTATCGCTGCGGCCGCCCAAGACTTGCGAGACCAGCAGCGCGGCTAGTACCTGCCGACTTTCGAGTCGCTCTGGTCCCGCGCCGCCTCCAATCCGGTTAGCTGTCGACCGCCCTAGACCCCGACGTCCCACTGGACGCTTCCACCCACTGAGCTTCCTGCGCATGATCCGTTTTTCACCAGTTGTAAGACTTGCATCGAATACGCGCACGCGGCACGCCCTCCATCAGAGTAATTACCACTGCACCCGCTGCACAGGTCACTGTGAAACGTCGCGACACCCGCGGATGCACGCGTTCAACCTTCGTGACACGACGAAGACTGCCGGACATTCGCCCTCGTACTTTCTGACGGCTTCAATGCGTTGCGTCTCGTTGCACTGCGGCGCGCATGCGCGGTGCGGCAACCCGCCACGGATTGCCACACCAAAAGACTCGCGCAACGCACGATGCATCGCGACCATGCACTGACGGCTCAAGGCGGGCCACTTTCAGGGGCCGCCACCTGCCGATCTAGTGCGGGTGTCTTTGCCATCGCAGCAACCTCAGCCATGCCCCGAGCAACAGACTCGCTGCGCTCGGCTCCGGCACGAAAGGAACCCGCGCTGGATCGAGTCCGAGGCCGCCCACGGCCGCCCCTCCTTTTGTCTTCATTGTCGCCCTCGATTGGAGGACGGGCAGCACGAGTCGCCTGGTATCGCAAGTCACCAACAGGGGCATCCGTTTCGCTCGCAGGCCACTTGAATCTTCACTTCCGGCGGGGAGGCGAAGTCGCGCAAGATGCTCGCGATACGCCGGTTGACTGACGGCGCGAGGCTGCTTCAGAACCTCGGCGGGACGATTCGTTCCATGAACACTGCGAGACCACCGCCCAGCGGGTGGTCTGGCGAGGTCGCCTAAAGCCGGCATCGAACGGGGTGCGGCGAGGTCGGCGAGGCGGGCGGCACCGCGGTGCGGCACGGTCGCTGGCAAGCCCCCCGCGGGCAGGCCAAATGTCCAATCCGGAAGCCCTCGTCCCCGGTTGTGGTACAGCGCAGAAAAATTTTTTTTTTGAGCAGCCCGGCGAGCGGCCATGATGTGCTCCAGGGCGCGCTGGAGTGCACAGTTGCCCGCACGCCTCCTGCTGGGCGAAGCTCGAGACTTTCGCCGCGGACGGATTCGCCCCTCGCGGTCTGGTCAGCGAGCGGCCACCGCCGGGGCCTCCAAGCTCGAGGGCGTTCCTTGAAATTCGCGGCGCATTTTCTGCCTTGGGGCTCTCGCCGCCAGACCGCGGAAGGCGAAAAATGCATCCGCCTGAATCTGCTGTTTCAGGATCCGAACAGCGAGACGCGTTCTGCCGCAGTTCGCTGAGCAGTTACTGATCAACTTCAATGAACCCCTTGCGGGGCCGCGGTTTCTCTGCCTTGCTAACCCTGCTCCCCAGCCACGCGTGCTCGGAGAGCGTGTTACCACGACACACTCGACCGCACACCTCGTGGCGGGCCTACGTCAAATAGCACCGTCGTGGCCACGGTGGATGTTACTCGCTTATTGACCGGCGGGCGAATTCTACCAATATTCAACAAAACCGACACAGCCCGTAAGGTCGATGTGAGAGCCGCGCGCCTGCGAGCGGCTTCACACAACGACAGCACTGCCAGTCCCTGCCCGCAGGTGAGCCCATGTCCCGCTAGAAGGACAGGCGAGCATCGGGAGGGAGCAGCGGTCGATCGGACCGGCATGGTGGCCGCCGACTGAATGCAGACAGGACGGAATCCCAGAACATCCCCCACATCACAACTTCGACGATTCCCCCAGTTAAGGACGATCAGGTAGCTGATCCACAATCCATGACGCCAATCCGCAACTCTCGGCAATTGCTTCGTCGTCTCCGCAAGCGCATGTCCCGTCGTCTTCCGGAAGCGCTGGAAGCCAGGACGCTGATGACGGCGACCGTGACTACCGACAAGCCGGACTACGCGCCGGGCACCACTGCCTGGATCGCCGCCTCCAACGACTCGACGCCGGGCCTGGATTTCACCGTGGGCGAGTCAGTGCGTTTCCATGTCACGCGCAACGACGGTGCTCCGAACGATCATCCGGGGCACGCTCCCTGGCAAGTGACGGACGGCGTGGGCGGCTTCGCGGCCTACACGGACGGCCAGGGCGTCACGTGGTCGCCCGACTTGGACGGCGCGGCAAACGGGCGGGTGGAGACCAACTGGTTCGTGGCCCCGCACTTCAACGGCGCCGCCCTTCGCCTGACGGCCACTGGGCTGGCTTCAGGTGCCGTGGCCACCACCTTCTTCACCGATAGCAGCCTCGTCAACACGACCACCACGGGCTCGCAGTTGATCGGTGCCGAGACGCCGCGGACGGTGGCGTTCGACGCGAGCGGAAACTACGTGGTCGTCTGGAGCGGCAACGGAGCCCAGACCGGTCAGGTGGACGACAGCGGCGTTTTCGCCCAGCGGTACGACTCGTCAGGCAACAAGGTAGGCGGCGAAATCCTCGTCAACACGACGACGACCGGCACCCAGAGCAATCCGGTCATCTCGATGGCCGATAACGGAAACTTCGTGGTGGCTTGGTCGACCCTGAACGCCACGACGGGTTGGGACGTGGCTGCCC
>JBIIEC010000023.1:0-24570 GCA_044238045.1 Pirellulaceae bacterium
GCGATGCTGACCTGCTCTTGTCGCAGGGAGTCGACGAGCCGGTCGGCTGCGGATTGATGGTCGAGCGGGACCTGGACCGTCGTGAAGTGCGGTTCGACCTGCACGCGCAGCTGGTCGCTCCAGGGCGCCAGCGCGCGACGGATGGTGGTTTCGTCACCCTGCAGGCGCAGCTCCAGCCGGCCCTGGCCGGGCGGCGTGAGTTCGTCGATGCGGCCCACGAACTTCAGGTGGCCCTTATCCAGGATGGCGACCCGGTCGCAAACCAGTTCCACTTCCTGCAGCAGATGGCTGTTCAGGAACACGGTACGGCCTTCGTCACGCAGCTGCTGCAGCAGCGAACGGACCTGCGAGCGTCCGACGGGATCGAGTCCATCGGTGGGTTCGTCCAGAATCACCAGGTCGGGCTGGTGCAGCAAGGCCTGGGCGAGGCCCAGCCGCTGGCGCATGCCCTTGGAGAACCGCTTGACCGACTCCTGGCAGCGTCCCGCCAAGCCGACGCGCGGGATCAATTCATCGCTGCGGCGACGGATGTCGGCATGGGACATGCCGCTGAGGCGGCCGTAGTATTCGAGTGCCGTGCGGGCCGTCTGGTGCGCTGGGATCTGCAGGTGCTCGGGCAGGTACCCGACCTTGCGGCGACCGCGCTGGTCGCCGGCCGGATAGCCCAGCAGCCGCGCGGTGCCGCCCGTGGCTCGCACGATGCCCAGCAGGATCTTGATGATCGTCGTCTTGCCAGCTCCGTTGGGCCCCAGCAGGCCGAACACTTCGCCTCGCTGCACGCGGAAGGTCACCGAGTGCAGCGCGGGGGGCGCGTTGCGGAACCAGCCGCGACGATAGGACTTTTCCAGCCCCTCCAGTTCCATCAGCGTTTCGGAAGCGTCCGTCATGGTGGATCTTTGCTCGCGTAACCGTCGACGTCGCTCCATAACACGGCTCGATTATAACCGTCGCCCGCCTCCAGCGTCACCATCTGCCTGCCACCGCGGTCTCTCCCCTGCGTGTGACGGCCGCACGAGCCATTCTGGCTCCGAAAACAACAAGACCTCGGAACCACGCGAGGCAGTTCCGAGGTCTATTGAGTAGTCCACGGGGCATCGTGTGAATGCCCCCTTCGTTGACCGCAAGCCTAGTTGGGCTTGCCGTCCAGCAGGATCTGGTCGAACGGCCGGGCGCGGACGCCGCCTCGCGTTCCCGTGGCGGGGATGGTCACCCGCTGGTCGCCACGCAAACCGCCGGCGGCAGGGCCGATGTCCGCGCTGAGGATCAGTTCCGGATGGTCGAACGGTCCCGACTGGGCCGCCACGCGCGGATCCGTCAGCGACTTGAGGAAGTCGACGAGGTTCTGGATGCGTGTCGGATTGGCGATGATGTCCGGCAACACCGCGATCTCGGCGTCGAGATCGGGCAGGTTGAGGTCGCGGAAGTTACCGCCGCGAGCATAGAACTCCATCACCTGGTGCAGGGTCGAAAAGCCGCCGTTGTGCATGTAGGGGCCGGTCAGATCGATGTTCCGCAGCGTCACGGACTTGAAGGCGCCGTTAACGGCGATACGGTCGGTCGGACCAATCGGCACGGGCAGGCCCACGTCGAGGCCCGCCTGGGCTCGACGGGTGAGCGACCACGGTCCCACCGGTCCGGAGCCACCCACGCCCAGGTCCTCCTGGGTCGGACGAACACCGATGTTGTAGTAGCCGGTGTCGTAGTAGGCGGCGTTCCCGTCACCCATGATCATGCCTTCAACCATCGCCGGAGGCAGCCCGGCCGGACGAACCACGGACACCGTTGCGCCCGAGAACTCCGAGCCGATGTGACACTGGATGCAGGTACCCTGGTGCAGGAAGATCTCCAGACCCTGCTTCGCGCTGTTCGACAGAGCCGTCGCGTCTCCATTCATGAAGCGGTCGTAGGGGGACTGGTCCGAGACCAGCGTGGCCTCGTACATCTGGATCGCCAAGCCCCAGAACAGGGCGAAGTTCGATTCCATCTGCGTGTAGACGCCGTCCACCGGAGTCGGTGCTTCCCACCACTCGGGCTGGAACGCCTGGCGGATCAGCGCCGCGTAGGAGGTCGTCGGCGTGGTACCGCGGATGCGGCCGGCCGAGTACGGTCCAAGCAGGCTGTCATCCGCCGCGACGAACTGCTGGGCCAGCGGACGCAGCGAAAGCATCTTGCGGCCGAACTGCGCGAACGAGCGGCCCTTCCAGGCCATCTCCACCTCACTGTTGGCCGGTCCCACCGCCTGGGATGCCAGCGAACCGTTGTCGATCAGGATGCTCACCTGCTCCAAGCCGCCGAGCGCCGTGTAACGCCAGACCTTCGCCGCCGGATCCGCGTCTCCGAACTCATTGACACCATTGAAGAATCGATTGCCGCGGCCGTCCCAGAACTGCCGGTCGTAGAACACGGCGTTGATCACGGAAGGCGAATTGCGATCCGTCACCTGGCGGGTGTTCAAACCAGCGACGTGGAAGACCGGATCGGCGACGAGGTTTCCGTTATCCCGCGCACTTCCCGGCAGGATGGAAACAAAGTTGCGTTTCACGACGCCCGCGGAGCCGACCACTTCCGTGGTATCCGACAGGACAACGCTGTTCTGGTCCGTGGGATCCGTCAGCTTCCGCAGCGGGAAGAAGTCCGCCTTCAAGCGGTGTCCGGGGCCCTTGAACTTCGAGACCGCGATGGGCGTGCCCGGGCCCTTGGGCGCGAGCGTATTCTTGGGGCGACCGTCGGCGCCGGCATGGTAGTGGCACGAAGCGCACGCGGTCACGCCATCACTGCCGGCCTGCATATCCCAGAACAGCATCTTGCCCAGCACGCGGGCCGCGTTGACGTCGCGCACATACTTGATCAGGTCCGGCGGCGTGGGCACGGGAACCGTGCTCAGCGCGGGCGGAGCACCCGTCAGGTCGAATAGGGCGTCCGTCAAGTCAGGCGCGGGCGGATCCGGTGGTTCAGGTGCAATCACTACCTGACCGACCACGGATCCTGCCATGCCTGCCAGCACGGCAGTGAAGGCCGCAGCGCGAACGACGCGACGAGCCCCCAGGATTTTAAACCAACTATTTGTCATCTTGTATCCCTCGAAAACCAAAAGTGCGAACGCGACCAACGTCGTACCGCTGTACATAATCTGGAACCAACACCCGATCACCGGACTCAACTCCGGGTCAAGCACACCGACATCCCTGCTCGCGCATGGGCCCCCTCTGCTCACACATGGAAAGCAGTGGGCGATCCCTCAACACGGCGGCTCCTCACCTCCCTTTGATTCGCCTAGGGCAATCCACTCATTGGCGAACCCTGCCATCCTCCTGGGAGTGCGTTTTTTTGCGGGAATAACGCCACACAGATACGACAAAATCCTGAATCCATGGGGAAGAAATTGCCGCACTTGCAAGAACGACAAGAGGACCAAGCGGCAAGCGGACTCGGCGGCGAGTCACATCCACCGCCGGCGTTAAGAAGTCGTGTTGCCAAAGGTCACGACACTTGGCGAGAAGCCCTGCGAAGACGCAGGAAGTGTCAAGCGACGGATGCGAACACGCGACCATTCGCCGGACGTGGCGAGCGTGCCAGACGACGTTCAGGCGAGCGTACCTAGGCACGTCGAGCGCGCGATCAGGAAGTGGTCAGCGAGTGACCAGTGGTTGTCACATCGCTGCTCCACGCGCAATCAGGGAGAAGCCTTCGAGGGCGATGACGCGAGCAGGCGACGGAAGTAGTCGACGCTGCGGACAAGCGTCTGCCATTCCTCGTCGAGCACCGTGGCGGCGTCGGCGTCAGCTTCCCAGGGCGAGCGGTAGTCGTCCGTCCGCGGCCGCGCACGATTCCAGACGACCTCCAGCAGAGGCAGCCACGCCGTGGCCGGTCGCTCGGCAAACGTCGACCACCAGCCGGAGTCCAGCAGGGGAATGGTCCGAGCGGACTGCGCCGCCTGCTCGATCGCCAGCTGCGGCCGCGAGCCTGCTTCGTGCAACGTGCCGAGGATCGCCGGGAAGTCGACCACGCCCTCCCCGGCCGCGCAGCGCACCAGGCGGTAGCCCGCGGGCGCCTCGTGCAGTCGGTAGTCCTTGAGATGCACATGGCGGATGATCGGAGCGAGCGAGCGGCAGGCTTCGACCGGATCCTGCCCCACGGCCAGTGGGTTGCCCGTGTCGAGGGTCACGCCCACCGCGTCGGCAGCGGACGCGAAACCGGCCGATGCCCGCTCCTGCAACCACCACAGGTCCTCGGTCGTCGCGTCCTGGTGGTTCTCAACTGCCAGACAGAGCCCCAGGTCGGCGGCGAGTGGAATGGCTTGGCGGAGCCGCGCGGCCGTCGCCTCCAGCCGCTCCCGCCAGCCCTCGGGGACCGTACGCCGATCGCCGCACAGGACGTTGCTGATGATGGCCCGCACCACCCTTGCCCCCACCCGATGCGCCTCCCGCAGACACGCCAGCAGCTCCTCCAGCGGCTGGGTGGCGAGCACCCCAAAGTCGACGGCGGCGATCATCGCATGCTGCCGCAGGGCCTCCCGCAGCGGCTCGACATACGACGGCATGACGACCTCCCGCCCGTCAAAGGAAGGCACCCGCGTGGAAAGCGGCACCTCGACGCCACTCAACCCAAGGCGATCGGCGGCGGAGACCAGGTCGACCGGAGTCCAGGGGCGGGGATTGGGGGAGCCATCCCGAAGCGGAATGTAGCCACAGGTATAGGGCAGGCCGTAGCCCGTCAGCAGCAGCGGCAGTCGCGAACTCATGGCCGTCCCAGTTCCTCCCGATCGTCCCGCCGACTTGCCTGCCCCGATGCCAAGTCGCCCGGGTCCGCAGGCCAGCCCCGGAGCTTGACAGGCGGGGATACCCTTGGTCAATCGCCCCACCGCAGCGACGCTCCATCCACCGCACTCAACCCACGATACCCTGAATTGCCAAGCCACCCACAAGACCCACTCAATACAAGCCAGCCTGCTCCCAGGGGTATTCAAACTTCATCGCCAGAAAACGACCGGGGTTGGCATCCTGAAGTAAGCAGCCTTGACAGGGAGAGCCGAATTGATATCCTGAACCGCTTGTCTCACCTGATTTACTGATTAACTGGGAAAAAAGACGTCCACTAATGCCCACGATCAACCAACTCGTCCGCAGTCGCCGCCGGACGCAACGCAGCCAGACCAAAGCCCCCGTGCTGGATAAGTGCCCGCAGAAGCGCGGCGTGTGCCTGCAGGTCCGCACGATGACCCCCAAGAAGCCGAACTCCGCCCTGCGAAAGATCACCCGCGTGCGTCTTTCCAACGGCAAGGAAGTGACGGTCTACATTCCGGGTGAAGGCCACAGCCTCCAGGAACACTCGATCGTCCTCGTCCGCGGCGGCCGCGTTCGCGACCTGCCGGGCGTGCGATACCAGGTGGTGCGTGGAGCGCTCGACACGCTGGGCGTGAACGGCCGCAAGCGATCCCGCAGCCGCTACGGCGCGAAGAAGAAGTAGCCGCTGCGGTGTCCTCCAGGCACCGGGCCGCAACCAACTTCCGACCCGCGTGGGACTGCACCGAGCGTTTGCCTCGCGAACTTCGCAGGCAAGGCCGATCCGGCGCAGGCAACCGCCTGTCGTCGCTCCCGGGCTGGCCAAGGGCAGCCATGCAAGAACGGGCGGTCTAGGCGTTTCGGGACCCAGTCAGGCTTCAAACTCCAGCCGGGTTTCAAACTCCAGCCACACAGAACAGCAGCCCAACTCGGCACTCGAGCGGGCGGCGTGCGGTCCGTCCGGCGAACCGCACCGAACTCAATCCTCACGATTCCAACACGAAGCAAGTCTTTCGATAAGGTAAGTACAGGTCATGGGAAACATCACCGCCAGTCGCACCCAACTCAAGGGCGATCCGCGATACAACTCGCTGCTGGCCAGCAAGTTCATCAACTGCCTGATGTGGGACGGCAAGAAGACGACCGCCCAGGCGGTGTTCTATGAGGCGATGGACATCATCGCGGAGCGGAACTCGAAGGACAGCCCGATCGACGTCTTCACGCAGGCCGTGGAGAACGTAAAGCCGCACATCGAAGTCCGCAGCAAGCGGGTTGGCGGTGCGGCCTACCAGGTTCCCATGCAGGTGAATCGCAACCGCCAGCAGTCGCTGGCGATCCGCTGGATCCTGCTGGCCGTCCGCGAAAAGAAGGGCCGCCCGACGGGCCAGAAACTGGCCGAGGAACTACTGGCGGCTTACAAGAAGGAAGGCGCCGCGGTCACTCGCCGCGACAACGTGCACCGCATGGCCGACGCGAACAAGGCGTTCGCTCACTTCGCCTGGTAGCACCCAGCCTGACCGACTCCAAGGCCGCGTGAGCCCACCTCGGCTCGCGCGGCTTTTCTTTTGCGCCCGGCGAATCCCACCGCCGGGCAACCCCACGGCAGACGCGGCGTGAAGCCCCATTCCCGAGGGAACCCCGCCGCGGTTACAACCTGCTTCTGATCTTTCGCGAAACGTCCAGCTACAACCCGCCCTCGCACCTGCCCACGGGATGCCGCGACCATGAAACGCAGCCTGGAAAGCCTTCGCAACATCGGCATCATCGCCCACATCGACGCGGGCAAGACCACGGTGACCGAACGGATGCTGCACTACAGCGGCGCCACGCATCGCATGGGCGATGTCGACAAGGGCACCACCGAAACCGACTTCGACGAAGAGGAGCAGCAGCGAGGCATCACCATCTACTCGGCCTGCGTGACGTTCGACTGGAACAAGGCCCACGTGAACCTGATCGACACGCCCGGCCACGTGGATTTCACGGCGGAGGTCGAGCGCTGCCTGCGCGTGCTGGACGGCGGCGTGGTTGTGTTCAGCGCGCGGGAAGGCGTGGAAGCACAGAGCGAAACCGTGTGGCGGCAGGCGAACAAGTACGGAGTGCCTCGCATTGCGTTCATCAACAAGATGGACCGCGAAGGCGCCGACTTCGAAGGAACACTCAAGGAGATGCGCAACCGCCTGGAAGCCAATCCCCTGCCCATCCAGATTCCGGTCGGACAAGGGCCTCCCCACCAGGACAACGCCTTCCGCGGCATCATCGACCTGATCGAACAGAAGATGCTGACGTTCGCAGATGTCGGTCGCACCGTGAATCGACTGCCCATTCCGGAAGACGTGGCCGATGACGCGGAACTCGCGCGCCAGACGCTGCTCGAGGAACTGTCCAAACACCACGACGAACTCATGGAGAAGATGCTGGAAGAGGCTGAGATCAGGCCCGACCTGATCCACAGGGCAGTTCGCGAAGCAACGCTGCGGCAGGCGATCCAGCCAGTGCTGTGCGGATCGGCCCTCGACTACATCGGCATCCAACCCCTGCTGGACGCTGTGGTCCACTACCTGCCCAGCCCGGCCGACAAACCGCCCGTGACGGGCCAGGGCATCGCCGACCGCAAGCACAAAGGCGACGCGCCCGCCGAAGTGCGCAAGCCCTCAATCGACGAACCGTTCTGCGGCCTCGTGTTCAAGGTCCTGCCCGCCAAGACAGGCGACCTCTCCTGGGTTCGCGTCTACTCCGGCACCCTCAAGTCCAACACGCGCGTCCTCAACCCCGGCAAGGACGTGAAGGAGAACGTCGCGCAGCTCTGGCACATGCAGGCCTCGCGACGCGACCAGGTACCGGAAGTGGAGACAGGAGACATCGTCGGCATCATCGGACTGCGACACTCGATCACCGGCGACACGATCTGCGACACCAAGCACCCGATCCTGCTGGAGACGATCGAGTTCCCGGAGACTGTGATCTCGATGGCGATCGAGCCCGAGACGACGGCGGAGCGAAAGAAGCTGGGCGAAGTGCTGGAGATGATGCGACGACAGGACCCGACCTTCCGAGCCAGCGAAAGCGAGGAGACAGGCCAGACCCTGATCAGCGGCATGGGCGAACTCCACCTGGAAGTCATCCGCAATCGACTGCTGCGTGACTTCAACCTGCAGGTCAAGGTCCACAAGCCGCGCGTCAGCTACCGGGAGACAATCCAGCAGGCAGTCGACGTCCAGGGCGAGTGCCACCGCCAGATCGGCGGCCAGAACCTGTTCGCGGCCATCCAACTGCGGATGGAGCCCGTCGCAACGGGGACAGTGCCCGTGTCGGTTTCGAGCCGCTGTGCGCCGGAGGCGCTGCCGGGCGATTTCCTGGCAATCGTCCTCGAGGAGCTGAGGGCTCGCGGCCTGGGCGGCGGAGCCGTCGGCGGCTTCCCACTCACCAACATCCGCGTGACGGTGACCGGGGCGAGCGTCAACGAACAGACGACCGACGTCGCCATCCGCATCGCCACGGCGGCCGCCTTCGAAGAAGGACTCCATAAGGGCGGCCCCACCCTGCTGGAACCCATCATGAAGCTGGATATCACCACGCCCGAGGAACACCTGGGTGACTTCGTCGGTGACCTCCAGCAGCGGCGAGCCCTGATTCACAAAACAGAGAACCGAGGCAAACTGGCGAGCATTGAAGCCCATGCGCCGCTGGCCGAACTCTTCGGCTATTCCAGCGCCATGCGCAGCCTCAGCCAGGGCCGCGCCGGATGCTCAATGCAGCCTCTCCACTATGCCCCAGCCCCCCCGGATGTGGCCAAGGCTTTTCAGATGTAGTGGAGAACGACCCTCAAAAATTATCCCCGAACGAGCGATAGATAGGTGTTGACTCCAAGCGCAGCCCTCTTTACATTGAGGAGCTTCCCTGCTGGGTCTTCGAGACACCAGTATAGAGAGCCTCGCGGCTCCTGGGGATTCGGGACCGGCTGGCTGGCTCCGCAAGGTTCACCCGGCTTGCCAACTCAGCCCAATCCCAAGACCCCAGACGACCCAGAGCGTTAGATCGAGCGACATCATAGTTTTTTGCTGAGCGTCCCAGCAGGCGCTGGGCAAGTTATCCGGGAGCGATCCGAGTGGCCACGCCGACACACGAAGTCATACGCATCCGCATGGAAGCCTACGATCACCTGATCCTGGATCAGAGTGCGAAGGATATTGTGGAGACGGCCAAGCGGACGAATTCCGAAGTTCACGGGCCGATTCCGTTGCCGACGCGCATCGAGCGTTACACGGTGCTGTCCGGTCCGAACATTGACAAGAAGGCTCGCCAGCAGTTCGAGATCCGCACGCACAAGCGAGTGATCGACATTGTTCAGGCGACTGCGAAGACGATTGAGGCCTTGAACAAGCTGAGCCTGCCGGCTGGCGTGGATATCAAGATCAAGGCCTCGTCTCGCTAGTGTCGGCCGGGCGTCAAGGCGCCCGCTGACCTGCATAAGCACAACGTGACGAAATGATGCCCCTGGCCTTTCGTCATCACAGCGTCCGAGAAGCTTCATTCGAGCTTCACCCGGACATCAGGGCCGCGAGCGAGGGACGCAAGCGGGATTATCGAGGGAACGGCGGCGCAGTCCTCTGTTCCGCGACTCCCCACACTACCACGACGAACACCCTCAGGACACTCGAGCTGGCCAGGCGGGCATTGACCCTCCAGGTTGGATGCCAGGCTGGTCAGCTCAAGACTGATAACCTTATGAACTGGAAGTTCGCTGGGTAACTCCGGACCGTTTTGGTTCCGGAACTCCAAGCCAACAAACCTGCAGGAAATATGACGATGGGCAAGGGAATTCTCGGCCGCAAGGTCGGCATGACGCAAGTCTACGATGAAGGTGGAAAAGTCATTCCGGTGACGGTAATTGAAGCAGGTCCTTGCCACGTCCTGCAGGTTCGCACGGCGGATCGCGACGGCTACGAAGCGATCCAGATCGGCTTTCTCGACAAGCCGCGCCGCCTGTCCTCCCGCAGCGACCGTGGTCGCGTGGGCAATCTCAAGAGCAAGCGGTCGGATCGTCTGTCCGCGGCTGGCGTTCAGTTGCTGCCGAAACCCAACTGCGAGCCGAAGCGATTTGTCCGCGAACTGCGAGGCGAGTCGGCGGGCTACGAAGTGGGCCAAGAGTTGAAGGTGGACGTGCTGGACGGCATCAAGGCGGTCGACGTCATCGGCACCAGCAAGGGGCGTGGATTCTCGGGCGTTATGAAGCGGCACGGCTTCTCGGGCCAGCGAGCCACGCACGGTGTGAAGAAGGTGCACCGCCATCCGGGTAGCACCGGCTGCAGCGCCGATCCGAGCCATGTGTTCAAGGGCTTGAAGATGGCCGGCCAGTACGGCAACACGCAGGTCACCGCTCGCAACCTGAAGGTGGTGCGTGTCGACGCCGAGAACAACCTGCTGCTCGTTCGCGGAGCGATTCCGGGGCCCGATGGTGGATACGTCATCATCAAGGCTACCAACAAGCTTCGATAGTCCCCATTTGAGGGCCAGTAAGCTGCCGGTTTGATCCGGTGGAAGTTGGCCCGATTCGTCCGGCTACCAGCCGGCACACAAGCGAAACCCAATACGAACCAAGACACTAACGGATGAGGCGACCTGGTCGCCTGGCGAGCCTGAAACCGCAAGGTCCAGGGCACACCCAAGTGGATGAAGGCATAGCGATGGCAAGCTTCACGGTATACGACCGAGCAGGTAAGTCGGTGGGCACGTACGAAATCGCGTCCACGGATCTGGCTCCCAGGATCAACAAGCAGCTGCTGCACGACGCAGTGGTGATGTATCAGGCCAACGAGCGTCAGGGCACGCACCGCACGAAGACGCGCGGTGAAGTGGCCGGATCGACGAAGAAGATGTATCGCCAGAAGGGTACGGGCAACGCTCGAGCCGGTTCGCGACGCAGCGGTATCCGCCGAGGTGGCGGTCACATTCTGGCGATTCGACCCCGCGACTACTCGTATCGCCTGCCGCGGAAGGCGCTCCAGCTGGCCACTCGCATGGCCCTGGCCTCCAAGATCGAAGACCAGGAGTTGGTGATCATCGACCAGCTGAACTTCTCGCAGCCGTCGACGAAGGAGATGGCGGGCATCCTGAAGGCTCTGGGCATCGGTGGCACCACGACCCTGATCGCCACCACCGGCTACGACCAGAACACCTACAAGAGTGCTCGCAATATCCAGGGCGTCGAAGTCACCGCAATCTCGGACCTGAACGCCCTCACGGTGCTCAAGCCCCACCGCGTACTCGTAACTCGCGAAGCACTCGACCAGCTCCGCCACAAGGCTCCGGCCACCAAAGCCCCGGCCACCAATGCCTAGTCCCGACGACAACCACCGTGCCGCGTTCGGCGATTGCCTCACGGTTTGATTCGCAGTCCGCAGCCAGCACGACAAGACACCACACCATCCGGCCAAAGGCTCCAAGAAGCCTCACTCCGGGTGGCTACCGCGAAGACGAAGGAAAGTAACGACCATGGCAGCCTCGACACCCGAGTCGACCGAAGGCCTGAAGTTGGAACCGCACCAGATCGTGCTGCGTCCGCTGGTCACGGAGAAGGGCGTTCACCGGTCCACCCGGCTGAACCAGTACGCCTTCGAAGTGAATCCGCTGGCGGACAAGGAAGAGATCAAGAGCGCGATTGAGACGCTGTTCAACGTCACGGTGCTCAAGGTGCGGACGCAGAACCGCAAGGGCAAGTTTCGCCGCTACCGTTTCCGCTACGGCATGACCAAGACCTGGAAGAAGGCTCTGGTCACGTTGGGCGCCGAGGACCAGATCGAATTCTTCTAAACCGACATGCAGCGGATTGGGCGTCATGCGTCCAACCGCCAACCGGCTTGGCTAGAAACCCGACCGCAACCGGGTGCACTCCACAGCCCACGCATCGCTGAGTTGCCAGAGAGGCAGCCGGGGAATCGCGAGGGATCAACAGGAAAACGACGATGGGAATTCGCAACTACAATCCGACCTCTGCAGGGCGACGAAACGCCAGCGTCAGCGACTTCAAGGAGCTGACCAAGGGTGCCGTGCCCGTCAAGTCGCTGCTCCGCCCCAAGCCGAAGAAGGGTGGACGCAACAACCAGGGCAAGATCACCGCTCGTCATCGGGGCGGTGGGCACAAGCAGCAGTACCGAGTGATCGACTTCAAGCGGGACAAGGACGGCGTTCCTGCGGTCGTGAACTCGATCCAGTACGATCCGAACCGCAACGCCCGCATCGCCCTGCTCCACTATGTGGACGGCGAGAAGCGTTTCATCATTGCCCCGGAAGGCCTGACGGCCGGTGCGAAGGTGGAGAGTGGTCCTGACGCGCCGCCGAGCCCTGGTAACTCGCTGCCGCTGAGCCGAATTCCGCTCGGCACCACGGTACACAACGTGGAGATCCAGCCTGGCAAGGGCGCGGCCATGTGCCGCAGTGCCGGTTCCGGTGCGGTCCTGATGGCTCGTGAATCCGGTTGGGCCCAGCTGACGCTGCCCAGCGGTGAAATCCGCCGCGTGCCATCCACCTGCCGCGCCTCGGTGGGCAAGGTTGGCAATTCGGAGCACATGAACCTGAACCTCGGCAAGGCCGGTCGTCGCCGCTGGATGGGCTGGCGCCCGCACGTCCGCGGTACGGCGATGAACCCGATCGACCATCCGCACGGTGGTGGTGAAGGCCGCACCAAGGGCGGTCGCCATCCGGTGAGCCCCACGGGTAAGCCCGCCAAGGGCGGCATGACCCGTAAGCGACGCAAGCCGTCGAACTCGTCGCTCGTGCGTCGCCGCCGATCCCGCCGTAATGGCCAGCTGAAGATCAAATAGGTGTTGACCGGCGTCACATCGACGCCGCTCGCTGCCTCCAACGTACAAACTGCCGAATTCCGGATCCCCTGGACTCCCCGATTTGGCTCCGCTTGCTAGACTGGTCCCCTCGCGGATCACCACGACAAGCGGCGACCGCTACCAGACTCGACCGAACTTAACGCAGACGAATTGCGAGCGACAGGATGGGAAGATCACTGAAGAAGGGTCCCTATGTGGATCCGAAGGTTTACCTCAAGGTCCAACGCCAGCAGGAATCGGGGAACGCCGAGCCCATCAAGACTTGGGCGCGGTCGTGCACGATCGTCCCTGAGTTTGTCGGTGTCACCTTCCTGGTGCACAACGGCAAGCAGCACCTGAAGGTATTGGTCACCGAGGACATGGTGGGTCACAAGCTGGGAGAGTTCTCCCCGACACGGACCTTCCGCGGCCACGGCGGCAAGGGCGGCAAGAAGTAGTTCGCCCCCGAGCAGCCTGCCCCGGCCTGGCTGAGTCTGGACGCGTTCCATTGACTCGCCTGACAGGGGCCGACAGGGCGAATCCCTGCATCCGATCGAAGTCCGACACGAACCGGGAATTCCGCCGCTGACAGGTCAGGTTGCCGTAAGACCTGGCGATGCGAACTGATCCCACGAACCAAGGCCTAACCAGTAGAGAGAACGATTGAGTCCCCGGTTGGTGAGCCCACCAGCCCGGTCCGTACGCGGGCCGCAGACTCTGGAGAGTCCACGATGGAATACAAGGCAGTCTACCGATTCGCTCGCATCAGTGCCCGCAAGGTCCGCCCGCTGGCGGATATGATCCGCGGGAAGTTCGCGGATGAGGCTCTCGAGATCCTCGCCTACCAGCCTCAGCGGGGTGCCCGCATGCTGGAGAAGACGCTCAAGAGTGCCCTGGGCAACGCCCAGGACCCCGACCATCCGAACAACAAGGGCCGCTCGGTGAATGTCAGCAGTCTCGTCGTGTCCGATGCCCAGGTCGACGGCGGTCCGATGTTCAAGCGGGTCCGACCTCGCGCACGCGGCATGGCCTTCATGATCCTGAAGCGATTCGCACACATCCACGTGACGCTCCAGGAACTCGAATAACCCTTCGCCGGCCCTGACCGGAGGCCGCGCAGCACACCGCCTTACGTACAACTGGCCCGGCGACGGGGCCAAGCACAGCAGTCGCCAAGGAGATGATCGCGATGGGTCAAAAAGTTAATCCAGTGGGCTTCCGAACCGGCGTCATGATCGGCTGGAAGAGTCGCTGGTACGCCCCGAAAGCGGAGTTCGCGTCGCTGCTTCTGGAGGACAAGAAGATCCGGGACTTCATCAAGAAGCTTCACGGATCGGACGCCGATGTCGGCGGTCAACGTCCGACGCGAGGCGGCCATCGCAACGCGGGCATCAACGTCATTGAGATCGAGCGCACGCGGGACGAAGTGAAGGTCGTCTTGGCGGTCGCGCGGCCCGGCCAGATCATCGGCAAGAAGGGCCAAGACATCGAACAGCTTCAGCTCGACATCCAGAACCTGATCGGTCGGCGTGTCAACCTGAAGGTGGAGGAGTTGAGTCGGCCGGAACTGAGTGCCCAGCTGATCGCCGAGGACATCGCCGAGCAGTTGAAGAAGCGTTCCAGTTTCCGCCGGACGATGAAGCGGGCGATGGACCAGACCATGGAGGCGGGTGCCAAGGGCATCAAGATCCAGCTGGCCGGTCGCTTGGGTGGAGCCGAAATGGCACGTTGCGAGAAGGCGGCGGCGGGTTCGATCCCGCTGAGCACCCTGCGAGCCAAGATCGACTACGGCTTCTTTGAAGCCGCCACGCCCCAGGGCAACATCGGCATCAAAGTTTGGGTCAACCAGGGTTTTTACAAAGGGGACGACAGCTATGGCGATGATGCCGAAGCGGGTCAAGCATCGCAAAAGCCAAAGAGGACGTATAAAAGGTAACGCGACCCGCGGGAACAAGGTCGTGTTCGGTGACTTCGGTCTGCAAGCCCTGCAGGGCGGCTGGATCAAGGCCCAGACCATCGAGGCCGGGCGTATTGCCGCTCAGCAGTACATCCGCGGTGAAGGTCGCCTCTACGTCCGCATGTTCCCCCACAAGTCGGTCACGTCCACCCCGCTCGAAACCCGCATGGGTAAGGGTAAGGGTGAACCCGACTTCTGGGCGGCCGTTGTGAAGCCAGGTACGGTGCTTTTTGAGCTGGGTGGAGTGACCGAGGCGCAGGCCAAGATTTGCTTCGCTCGTTTGGCCCACAAGATGCCGGTGCGCGTTCGCTTCGTGCGACGTCGTCCGGTCGAATAAGCAGACGCCACGCAACCGGACGTATGGTCCGCCGTGAGATCGCAGACCGTGGAAACCGGCTCGGTCCAGCGGAGGCTCCGGCGGTCGGTGGCTCGAAAGTCAAAATTTAACCAACCGGCTCGACCCCACGCGAACGGTTGGAATCCCGAGGAGATCGACGGCGGCCCTACTGGTGAAGAGGGTCTCGTTCGCGGATAACGGTGGATCGCCAACCAGTCATCCCAGGCGACCTGGGGGATGGGAGGCGGACCGCTGAACCACGATCCCGGGGTCACTGCCCAGAGGCCCCCGCACGGGGCAAACCGACAGCTGGCAAGACGGCTGTCCCAGAGAGACGACAGAGGAAGAGAATCCATGAAGGCCAGCGAAGCGCGGGACATGAGCGACGAGCAGTTGGAACTGACGCTCAAGGAGACCGCGGACAACTATTTCAAGATGCGAGTGCAGGCCCAGACGGAACGGCTGGACGCGCCGAGCGAGCTGCGTCGGCACCGCCGGCTCATCGCCCGCCTGAAGACGATCCAGCGTCAGCGCGAGCTGACCAAGAAGTAACGACTCCCGCCCGGTCGCCGTGGTGCGGCTGGTAGATCCTGGGTGCTGAGCGGACCATCGAATCAGTGACCTCGGACGGGCAACTCCTGGGACTGCCTTAAGCGGCTCCAGGAGAGCAACCGACGAAGACGCCGGCTCCGGCTAGGCGGCGGGACAAAAAGATACAAGCGACGAGCGATTCAATCGGTTTTGAAGCAGGATCGGGAAAGATGCCCAAGCGAGTAGTGGTTGGTATTGTGACCGGCGACAAGATGCAGAAGACCCGGCGCGTGGAGATTCCGCGGCTGGTGAAGCACCCCAAGTACGGCAAGTACATTCGGCGGCGCACCGTCTGCTATGTCCACGACGAGCAGAACCAGTCGGCTGCGGGCGACGAGGTGGAGATCATCGAGTCCCGACCGATGTCGAAGCTGAAGCGGTGGGATCTGGTCAAGGTGGTGCGTAAGAGCACCGCTGTCGACCTGGCCGCGATGCGGGCTGCGAACGACGAGACGGCCTCGTCGTAGTCGCCCTGCCGGTTGGCCCCCGGGGGGCCGCCGTGCCGCATGAGACTCACCAAGCCAGCCGGGACAATTCGTACTTAAAGGTTCGGGGTCATGATTCAACAGGAAACGCGACTCGCCGTGGCGGACAACACGGGAGCGAAGGAAGTGCTGTGCATCAAGGTGCTGGGAGGCTCCCGCCGTCGGTTCGCCGGGCTCGGGGACATCATCATCTGCAGTGTACGCAGCACCATTCCCGGCAGCGATGTGAAAAAGAAGGCGGTGGTCCGGGCGGTCATCGTCCGCGTCAAGCAGCCGACTCGCCGCAACGACGGAAGTTACATCCGCTTCGACAGCAATGCGGTAGTGCTGGTGGACGGCGATGGAAACCCGCGCGGCACGCGAATTTTCGGCGCCGTCGCCCGCGAACTGCGGGAACGGAATTTCATGAAGATTGTCAGCCTCGCAAGTGAGGTGGTGTAACATGCATATCCGCGTGAATGACCAGGTGGAAGTACTGACCGGCGATGACCGCGGCAAGCGCGGCAAGGTCCTGAGTGTCGACCGCGAGGTGGGCAAGCTGATCGTCGAGGGGATGAACCGCGTGTACAAGCACGTGCGTCGCAGCCAGCGGAATCCGCAGGGCGGCCGCCTCTCCAAGGAGATGCCGATCCAGATCTCGAACGTGTTGCTGGTTTGCGGCTCCTGCGGCAAGGCGACTCGCAGCGGAGCTCGCTTCTTGGCAGACGGATCGAAGGAACGATACTGCAAGAAGTGTGGCAAGACGATGGGCCAGATCGCTCCGCCCCGCGAAGCACACGCCAAGAAGTAGTCTGTGAATCGGCTTGCTGCCAACCAAGCGGCAGCCTGACAGCACTCGAGCCACGACTGAGCAGCACGAAGAAAAACAAGACGACTGGCAAGCCACGCCAGTCTCACGCCGGGGAGGATCGCAAGGACGACCCCACGGCCCTTGCCGGAGGTTACCCGGCAGCTGGGGCATGCCGAGCACACAGCCGGCGGCCTGACTGACATCCCTCAACCGGTAACACGAAGATCGAAACCATGACCTCCCGTCTGCAGGAAAAGTTCGAGAACGAAGTGCTCCCGGCCCTCCGCAAGGAACTGGGCCGCGAGAACCGCATGGCCCTGCCCGCCCTCGAGAAGATCGTGATCAACATGGGCGTCGGCACCGCGGTCAGCGAGAAGAAGCACTTGGAAGAAGCGGTCGACGCGCTGCGGCAGATCTCCGGCCAGAAGCCGGTAGTGACTCTGTCCCGCAAGGCCATCGCCGGATTCCGCCTGCGTGAGAACCTGGGCATCGGCTGCAAGGTGACGCTCCGCAAGGCCCGCATGTGGGAGTTCCTGGACCGGCTGATCTCGCTGGCCATTCCCCGCGTGCGCGACTTCCGCGGTTTGAACCCCAACGCCTTCGACGGCCAGGGGAACTACAGCCTGGGCCTCGCCGAGCAGCTTGTCTTTCCGGAACTGAATCCGGACAAGTTCCTCCGCGTCCAGGGCATGAACATCTGTTTTGTGACCAGCACGCCCAGCAACGACGAAGCTCGCCTGATGCTGACTCTTCTGGGCATGCCGTTCAAGCGAGATACGGACGCGGCGGCCTGACCGGCAGGCTCCGCAATGAGAGTTTCGAGCGGCCGGCCGCCTGGCGTCCGTCGCAAACCTAGGGTGAGAACCGAACGGTGGCAAGTAAATCAAAAATCGCAATGGCCAAGCGGGAACCCAAGTTCTCGTCGCGACTCGTCCGTCGCTGCGGACTCTGTGGTCGCCCGCGGGCCGTGTATCGCAAGTTTGGGATCTGCCGGATTTGTTTCCGCAAGATGGCAGATCAAGGGCTAATTCCTGGCGTTCGCAAGGCGAGTTGGTAGAGGGACACAGACTGTTATGATGACCGACCCTATCGCCGACATGTTGACCCGCATCCGCAACGCGGTACGCGTTGAGAAGCCGCATGTCGATGTGCCGATTTCCAAGGTCAAGCGTGGTGTCGCCGACGTGCTGAAGCGCGAAGGCTACATCTGGGACTGGAAGGAAGTTGAGTCCGAACCGGTGGCCCACTTGCGGCTGGAACTGAAGTACGGCCCGAATGGCGAGCAGTTGATCCGGACGATCCGACGCATCAGCAAGCCGGGACGTCGAGTGTTCTCCCGCGCCAAGGATCTCCGCCCCATCCTGAACGGGCTGGGGATTTCCGTGATCAGCACCAGCCATGGCGTGGTCAGCGACCGCGAGGCCCGCCAGCGCAACCTGGGTGGCGAAGTGATCTGCCAGGTCTGGTAGTCGTCCCCTGCTCGACTCCGCGGGTCCCGCAACCCGCCGCGAATCGCCACAGGACCACTACCCCGACTCGAGACACCCGCCGATACCAAACGATCCGCCTTCCTGCCCGGAACGCGGTGGACGCGAACAACCCGAATCCAAGCCGAATCGACGTTGCCGTAAGAAAACGTTGTCGTTTGAGAAAGAAGTAACGGACCATGTCACGCATTGGAAAGATCCCCGTCGCCGTGCCCGCCAACGTCAAGGTGGCGGTCAGCGGTCAAACGGTTACCATCGAGGGACCGAAGGGCAAGCTCGAGGAAACCTTCAAGCCGGAGGTGCAGGTCGCCTTCGATGAAGCCTCCATGCAGCTGCGTGTCTCGACGCCGGAAGTGGACCGCGTCTCCAAGGCCCTGCACGGACTCACCCGCGCCCTGCTGCAAAACATGGTCGACGGGGTCGTCAAAGGCTACGAGAAGCGACTGCACATCGTGGGAGTCGGCTACTTGGCCGCCATCCAGGGCGACATCCTGCAGCTCCGCGTCGGCTACGCCAACGAGGTCCACAAGAAGATTCCGGCCGACCTGAAGGTGACCTGCCCCGACCAGACGCACGTCGTCATCCAGGGCTGCAACCGCCAGCGTGTCGGTCAGTTCGCTGCCGAAGTCCGCTCGGTCCGCAAGCCGGAGCCATACAAGGGCAAGGGCGTGCGTTACGAGGGCGAGCAGATCAAGCTGAAGGCCGGCAAGTCGGCGTCGAAATAGTACCCAAACGGCTCGTGTGTTTTGCCGATACCGAGCAGCCATTATTGGACCGCCAGGCGGCGTGACAGGGCGTGGAGCCCGAGTTGCCTGTACCAAGCCAAGTGAGGAGTTGAAACCGTGTTCCACGAGAAGGCACTCTACCAGCAGCGGGTGCGTCGAGCGTTTCGGGTTCGCAAGAAGTTGAAGGGTACGCCCGAGCGTCCTCGTTTGACGATCTTCCGCAGCGCCAAGCACATTTACTGCCAGCTGATCGATGATAGCCAGGGCAAGACCATCGCATCGGCCAGCACGGCCGACAAGGACCTCCGCAGCCAGCTGCCCAACAAGAACGGCGGCAACTGCGAAGCGGCCAAGGTGATCGGCACCGCGATCGCCCAGCGGGCGAAGGCTATTGGCGTGGGTGCCATGTGCATCGACCGCGGACCCTACAAGTACCATGGACGCCTGGCCGCCCTGACGGATGCCATCCGCGAGGCGGGGATTCAGGTCTAGAGTCTTCGACCCGGCGTCCGGAAACGGAGCCGCCGCTCGCGAAATCAAGCATACCGCTGCTCCCCGGAATGGTTTAGACTGAGGAAGCCGCAAGGCAGCTTGTCGTTCGGGATCCACAGCCGGCCGCTAGTCCAACAGACAGAGACATTCAGTTCGAGTAACAGATCGGAGCATCCAACGTGTCACACGCGAAGGGATCATATGTTGGGGACGGCGAGAAGTCCGGCGGCGCGTACGAAGAGCGCGTCGTAAAGATCAAGCGGTGCGCCGCGGTGGTCAAGGGCGGTCGTCGCTTCAGTTTTGCCGCCATGGTGGTCGTCGGTGACCGCCAAGGCCGCGTCGGCTGGGGTTATGGCAAGGCCAACGAAGTGCCGCCCAGCGTGGAGAAGGCCGTGAAGCAGGCCACCCGCAACATGATCACGGTACCGATCCAGGAAGGCACCATCCCGCATCCGGTCAAGGGTCATGACGGCGCCGCCAAGGTGCTGTTGATCCCCGCCCGACCCGGTACGGGCGTCATCGCTGGCGATGCCGTCCGCGCCGTCTGCGAAGCAGCGGGCATCAAGGACATCCTCACCAAGAGCCTCGGCTCCACCAACCCCATCCTGCTGGTGAAGGCGACCATGGACGCCATCGAGCAGCTGCGCACCCGCCAGGAAACGGAGATTCTCCGGGGAGTAACCCTGTAATGAAACTGCACGACGTCAACTCCGGCATTCACAAGAACAAGAAGCGCAAGCGCATCGGTCGCGGTCCCGGCTCCGGCCAGGGCAAGACCGCCGGTCGTGGTCACAAGGGCGCCGGCTCCCGCGCGGGCAACTCGCAGCATCCGACCTTCCAGGGCGGTATGATGCCTCTGGTCCGTCGCGTGCCGAAGCGTGGTTTCAACAACCGCTGGGCTCGTGAAGTCGCCGTCGTCAACGTGTCGGCGCTCGACGCTGCCTTCGACGCCGGTACCGAGATCACACCGGAACTGCTCAGCGATACCCTGATCGGCCATCGCTTCGACGAACTCAAGATCCTCGGCGACGGCGAGATCTCGAAGAGCTTCACGGTTTCCGCTCACCGCTTCAGCCAGTCCGCCGTCGAGAAGATCGAGAAGGCGGGCGGCAAGGTCGTTCGCCTCGAAGGACCGAAGCCGGTTGAGCAGAAGAAGAAGGAAGCGAAGGGTTAGGAAACAGCCGACCGCGGCATCCCTGAACGCCTGCCAAGGGGTTCAGGGATGCCGCGGTCCTTGGCTTTTGCAAGGAGGCTTCGCGACGCTCGGTGACTCCCTCGGACAGCTGCCCACGGCAGCGCCTCGCGGGTAAGAGCAAGGACGGAAGGGGCTGAGCTGGATACCATGCCAGGCCCGAAGTCTCCTCCAGTCAAATTCCAGCGTTCGCAGCAGGCCGCACCGCCAGTAAGGGACTTCACGCCATGTGGGAAAAGCTGCGTATCGTTTTCTCGATTCCGGAACTGCGGCAGAAGATCCTGCTCACTTTGCTGTTGCTGGCGATCTACCGCGTCGGCTGGATGATCTCGCTACCCGTGATCAACCAAGCCGCCGTGCACGGCAATAACGCGGCCACCGGCGGCTTCGGCAGCATGATCCAGTATGCGGCCGTCTTCAGCGCCAGCAACCTGCAGCAGGCTACCATCTTCGGCCTCGGCATCATGCCCTACATCTCTGCCTCCATCATCTTCCAGCTGCTCGGCAGCGTCTGGAAGCCGATCGAGGACTTGCAGAAGGAAGGCGAAGCTGGCCGCAAGAAGATCAACGAGTATACGCGCTATGTGACCGTGATCCTGTGCCTCATCCAGAGTTGGTTCTACGTCAAGCTCTATGTGATGGGCGTCGATCCCTCAACCAATACCCCTCAGCTGGTGAATCCTGAGTTTATCGGCGCCACGGGCAACCTGCACCTCGGTTGGCAGATCGCCTCCGTACTCACCATGACCTGCGGCACCATCTTCCTGATGTGGCTCGGGGAACAGATCGACGAGTACGGGATCGGCAACGGCATCAGCCTGCTGATCATGGCCGGCATTCTGGCCCAGATGCCGGGAGCGGCCGTTGACCTCTGGTCCAACTCCGCTCGACGCCTGACAGGCTTCGACAGCGGACAGATCGGCGTGGAGACGCTGGTGGTGCTCGCCTGCCTGTTCGTGGCCGTGGTGTTTGGTGTTGTGTTCATCACGCTGGGCCAGCGTCGCATCCCGACCTACAGCGCCAAGCACGTCCGCGGTCGCCGCGTCGTTGGTGGCTCCCGCCAGTACCTGCCCCTGCGAATCAACCAGTCGGGCGTGATGCCGATCATCTTCGCCAGCAGCTTGCTCATGTTCCCGCACATTGCCCTCGACTGGCTCAGCCGCATCTGGCCATCGTTCTCGGTGGCCGCAAACGCCTTCAGCAGCGGATCGTTCCTCTACAACCTCCTGTATGTGGTAATGATCTACTTCTTCTGCTACTTCTGGACGGCCATCACGTTCAACCCGAAGGATATGGCCGAGAACCTCAAGAACTATGGCACGTTCATCCGTGGTTACCGTCCTGGCAAGCGGACGGCGGACTACTTGGAGCGTGTCATGGTGCGGATCACCTATGTGGGCGCCGGGTTCCTTGCCCTGGTCGCCATCATTCCGACCATGGTTTCCGGTTCGCTAGGCGTCAGTCCGACGGTGGCCAGCTTCTACGGAGGCACCGGCTTGCTGATCGCCGTGAGCGTGGCGTTTGATCTGGTTCAGAAGATCGACAGCCATCTGGTCATGCGGAACTACCCGGGGTTGCTTGAGTCCTGAGTTGTTTGGGTGGGAGAAGGATTTCACGCCATCCCTTTCCTTACCTGATACTACCCCGGGGTCCCGCATATGCTGGTCGTCTTCGTCGGACCCCCGGGAGCGGGCAAGGGTACCCAGGCGAAACGTCTGGTCTCTTCCCAACACCTGCTCCACCTCTCCACCGGAGAACTGCTCCGCGCCGCCGTCGATGCCGGCACGGGGCTGGGCGAAGTCGCCCGCGGCTACATCAACCAAGGCCTGCTGGTTCCCGACCGAGTCGTCGTTGACCTGATCTGCGGCCATCTCAGCCGGGAAACCTGCGATCGCGGCTGCTTGCTGGACGGTTTCCCTCGCACGCTGTCGCAAGCCCGCTCACTGGACCAGATGCTGGCCGAGCAGGATCGCCGCGTGGACATCGTCCTGGCACTCAAGGTCGAACGCGACGAACTGCTGCGACGACTGCTGGGCCGAGCTTCCAAGGAGAGCCGCGCGGACGACACGCCGGAAACCATCCGCCATCGCCTGGGCATCTACGACGAACTGACCTCGCCGCTGATCGAGCACTACCGACGCCAGGGCATCGTGTACGAGATCGAGGCCATGGGCACGCCCGACGAAGTCTTCCAGCGAATCCTGACGGCGGTGGAGGAAGTCCGCCGCAAGGGAGCGACCGGCTGAGGTTGCCCCGCTGACTGCTGCGTGCTCTCCGTGGTAAACCAAGAGGCCCGCCGCCGTACGAGGCCCCGTCCACGGTTCTTGCGAATGCCGCCGGGTTTTAACCATGGAGGACGCGAAGGGGCACGAAGGCAATCGCCGGAATTCCGCCCCGCTACCTGACCGTCGCCTCGAAAGTCTCAACATCCACTTGCGGAAACCTCAGATGTCTCCGTGGTAAAGCCGCAGGCCAGGAGCACTCGCCGATGTGGACGCGTTATTTCCGGATCACCGAGCGCGGCAGCAGTTGGACGCGAGAGGTGCTGGGCGGCGTCACGACGTTCGCGACGATGGCCTACATCATCGTGGTGAACCCGGCGATTCTCGCGTTCGCGGGACTGCCGACGGGGCCGAGCACGGTGGCGACGATCCTGGCGAGTGTCGTGGGCTGCCTACTCATGGGCTTCTATGCCAACCGACCGCTGGCGGTTGCGCCGTACATGGGCGAGAACGCCTTCCTGGCCTTCGGCCTGGCGGCGCTTGGCATCAGCTGGCAGATGCGGCTGGGAGCGGTCTTCGTCGCCGGACTGCTTTTCCTGCTGCTCACCAGCTTGCGGCTGCGCGAGTGGCTGGCGGCCTCGATCTCACCGAGCATGCGTTGCAGCTTCGCGGTCGGCATCGGCCTCTTCCTGGCCTTCATCGGCCTCTATGAAACAGGCGTCGTTCGCAGTTCGATGGCGGGCCAGCCGACACCGCCCACCGAGTTCCTTGCCAACCCTGCCGTCCCGGTGATGCTCGGCGACCTGCACGACATCCGGGTACAACTGTCGCTGGCAAGTTTCGTGATCACGGTCGCGCTGCTGCAGCGACGCGTGCGCGGCGCGATCCTGCTGGGAATCATCCTTACGGCACTGGCCGGCGCGGCGTTGGGCGTCAACCGTCCGCCGCAGGCATGGTTCGCCCTGCCCTTCACCGGCGACTACACGCTTGCGCCCGTCGCCCTGCAGCTCGACATCGCCGGCATCCTGCAGCCGCGTTACATCCCCGTGCTGCTGACGCTGCTGCTCATGGGCTTCCTCGATACGCTCGGATCGCTTGTCGGCATCGACATCGCGACGCCGGTTTCCCGCGACGGCAGCGCCCCATCAGCGCGAGACAGTGAAGACCTGCACCGGCCCATGGTCGTCGATGCGCTCTCCTGCATGGCCAGCGCCCTTTTGGGCACTTCGACCAGTGGAGCGTACATCGAATCGGCGGCAGGCATTCGCGAAGGAGCCCGTACGGGCGCGGCGACAATCGTCACCGCCGCCCTCTTCGCCTGCTCACTGTTCTTCATCCCGATGTTCACGGCGATGCAGGAGCTGAAGTACGCGTATGGCCCGGCCCTCATGGTGGTGGGCATCATGATGATGGAGGCCGTGAAGCGGATCGATTTCGAGGACATCACCGAGGCCGCTCCGGCGTTCGTGACACTGGCCATGATCGTGTTCAGCTACAGCATCGCCAATGGGTTGACGATGGGCCTGATCCTGCACCCGCTGCTCAAGCTGCTCAGTGGCCGTCACCGCGAAGTGCATCCGGGCGGCTATCTGCTCGCCGCCGTCTGCCTGCTGTACTACCTGATCGGCCATACGCACTAGAGGCATGCAGCGCGATCGTCCCGCACTCCCGCACTCCCGCACTCACGC
>JBIIEC010000330.1:0-7036 GCA_044238045.1 Pirellulaceae bacterium
GCACTTCGGTCGACCAAGGCCTTACGCCGGTGTTGGTCGGGCAGGATCCGGGGATTACCGTCGCGTCGTCGTTGAAGCCGGCCGTCAACTCGGTGAACGCGCGGTCGAAACTCGGTGGCAAGCCTTCGTTGTGGGACTACTGGACCAAGCCAGTCGTCTTATCGCAGTCCACCGGGATCATGAACTCCAAGGCCTGGGGTTCCAAAAGCAACTGGGCCGTGCCTGGGCGAAACTTCGATTTCAATGAGGGCATGGAGTCCGGCAAGGATGACTTCCAGTTCTCGGCTTCGGTCGCCTGGAATGAGGTCGAGCATCATGTGACGACCGATGTTTACGGCACGCTCCAATCCGCTTCGGGAGTCTCCGTCGTGGCGAGTGCCGTGGAGAGGAATCGCACGCTGACCTTGACCCGGGCCGATTTTCGACGGGGTAGTTTTGGTGACGACAACGCAAAAGCTCGCAAGGCGTCCATCGCCGGTGCGGTTTCGATCGGTCGGTTCACGAACCATGTACTGGCAACCGTGCGGGACGGCGCCATGCTCCAGGCGGCCGGGAATGTGAGCGTCGCTTCGTCGCTGACCTATCCGGGTGGATCGAAATGGATCATCAGCGACCCGAGCACGGACCAGCGCGCGGACTGGTGGAAGGTGATTGCGGGCGACCTGATCTATGTGCTCTCTCCCGCCGGCGGCGCCTACCACATGATGTCCGGCCTCGCCGTGGCGTCGACGCAGACGAGTTCAGGAGGAAAGAAAATCCAGCAACTCGATTCCGACGGCTTCCAGCAGGACGGCAACACCGTATCCACACCCGATTCGGCGGTGGCTGGTTCCTGGGCCTGGTATCGGTACGACAACCAGTCGGAGGCGGTCATCGAGGGGAATGCCACGGTTCGTCGGGGCGTGGATGCCTTGGGCGCTACGCAGCCCGCGAATGGGCTCGCGGTGACCGCGACCACGACCCTGCATCGCATGTTTGATATCGCGGGCCAGGTGTCGTTCGGTCTTTCCGCCATGATGCTGATGAAGGGCATACTTTTTGGGGGCAACAAGGCCGCCAATAACGCGGTGGGCATCTCGCAAGTCGTGAGCCTTTTCAACAACACGACGATTGCGCGCGTGGCACCCGGCGCTGCGATCCACACCGGCCAGGGCGGCGTGACGGTCAAGGCGAAGGAGGATGTGGAGCGGGTCGAGATCGCCGAAGCGGGAGGGGTCTCCGATCGCCGCGGCCTGGCCCACAGCGGCGTCTGGGCCGAGCATGACAGCCTCACCGTGGCCCAGTTGGCCGAAGGTGTGAACCTCAATACCCAAGGAATACTCGAGACCAACGCCGACAGTCGCGTCGACCTGGATGCGTTCTCGGGCGTGATCGCCAAGACATCGAACGCCAGCCTCGGCATCAGTTGGGGGCGCATCGAGCTGAACCGCGCGACGGGATCCTTCCTGGGCGCCGTGCCGGATGGCTTTGCCAAGGGGCCGGGCGATCTGCTTGCGCCAGTCTCCACCTTCACGGCGACCGACCTCGTCGCCGGCGGAATCTCGCAACTGGCTCATAACCACGGCGACATCGTCAACATGTCGATTGTCGGGACCATGGCATCCGCACGGACCCGAAAAGGGGCTGACGGTGGCTTGAAGGATCGCTGCGGCGATTCGGAACGAAACCGCCTGCGACGTGACTGGAACGCCAACGGGAACGATGACTCCGCATTTGACGACTTCAACCCCGCCGGTGACGGGATCAGCGACAGGAAATGTTTCGCAGTCAGTATTTCAGGGGATGCCACGATCAATCGCGGAACGGACGTGGCCCTTGCCCAGACCGACGTGGCGGGTTTCCAGTCGATTCGTGTCCTGGCCACGGAACCGCTATCCGCGGACACGCCAGTCGGCGATCTGGCGATCGCGGCCCTGAGCGAGCCTCGATTCTATGCGGTAAGCGGATCGTTCACACTGTCGTTGGCCGGCGAGGCACCCAAGCAAAACAACAGTTTCGCATTTGCGCTCGCCGGCTCCGCGGCGGTCCATGTCCTCGACTTCACCACCAAGGCGCTGCTGATCGACTCGTCCGCCGGCGCCGTACCCAGGGAAGTGGTCGTTCCCGGTGCATTCAGCCTGAAGGCGAATAGCGGGCATGACAGCGAGGGAGATTCCGCCGAGGAATTGGACATCCTGGGAGTTGCTGGCTCGCTGGGCGCCGCTGCCTCAGCCACCAAACCGCTGGGCTTCGCCGTGTCGCTGGTCTGGAATGAGATCAACGATGCGACGGAGGCGTTTCTCGGCGCAGTCAACCTGCAACTGCCGAGGGATCAGGATCCCGTCGTCGCAGGCGGGCTCTCGATCAACTCCGGCAACGGCCGGAAAGTCTCGGGCGGAGCGGGGGCGCTTGCCTGGAGTACGCTCGAGAAAGACAAGCGGAATCCGGGACAAACGGGCGTCAGCGTGGCCTTCGGCGCGTCGATGACGGTCAATACGGTGCGCGTCACGGCCACGGCGGAAGTGGATGGGGGAGCGTTGATCGACGCGTCGCAACTGGATGTCACGGCGAACATGGCCACGCGAATCGTCGCCTGGTCGGTCGCGGGAGCGCTGTCGTTCACGAACGACAAGACGCTGGTACAGATCGACACCTCGGGTGCCGGGTCCGAAAATCACATCCATCGAGAAGTGCGTGCCCGCATCGGAGCGGACGCCGCGCGCCCCGGCATCCTGGACGTCCAGGGGAATGTTGCCGTCCGCGCCACGGACGCTTCGTATCTGGAAGCCTATGGCGGTGTCCTCGACGTTTCCTACCACAAGCGTTCCCTGCAGGGCGAAACCTTTAATGCCTCGATCGGGACCGCATGGAGCACCAACCGAATCGAGGCAGGGAGCGTCCTCGAGGCGCTCATCGGCAACGTGACGATCGAAGATGGGGCTGGGGCCATTGTCGTGGACGCCAAGACGATGGGCGCCATCCACACCTGGTCGACCCAGTTGGGCATTCTCTCCGCCAAGGCCTCCGTCGCCACCAACCTCGCGGCCGCGCTCTCCTGGGCTTCTATCGAAGGCGATATTACGGCGCGGATGGTCGATACCGTGGTCAAGTCAAGCGACTCCGTGAGCGTCGTGGCGACGAACGACGCGACCATCGACACGATGAATATCGAAGTGCAGTTGACCTGGGTCGCCTCGTACGCCGCAATCTCCGCCGGCGTGATCTACCTGTTCAACGAACTGGATACCTCCGCCCAGGCCTCCATCGAGCGATCCCAGGTCGCCGCGACCGGCAATGTCGCGGTGCAGGCCGATGTCCTTTCCGACATCGACGCGACCGCCTGGGGCGGATCGCTGGAGGTGAACACCAAGAGCAGTGGAGGTCTGACGATCAACTACGTCGGCATCTTCACCAACAACGTGGTGCTCGATTCGGCCCTGGCGACGGTGGTCGATTCGACGATCGTGAGTGGCGGGGATGTCGCGGTGACGGCAAGCGAGACGGCCTCGATCACCTCACTGGGCGTCGGCATGCGTCTCAATGCCGTCATACCCAAGGGAAGCACTGCCCAGTCGTGGAGCGTCGGGAGCGTCATGCAGTTCCTGAACAACCTCGTCGCGACGCGAGTGGAAGCGACCGTGACGTCCTCGACCGAGGCCTCGCGAGGTTCGGTACAGGCCCAGGGCCGGTTCGACGTGCAGGCGACCAAGAAGGAACGCGTCGATTCACGGCTGGATACGATCTCGATCGGCGTGGCTGGGGGCGACATGTCGAAGATCGATATCGGAGCCACGATTTCGACGATCAAGAACCGGATGGAACAGTACACGGATGCAGACAACACGACGCACGCTTCCACGACCAAAGCCATTCTCTCCGGCGTGGATGTATCCGCGGGGAGCGTGACCGTGCAGGCAGATTTTACGCCCGAAGCATCTGCCCAACTCCTGGACGTGGACGTCAGCGTAGCCGTGGCGGTCGGTGGCGTGGGCGTGGCGGCCATCTACGGGGATGTGTACGTCCTGAACCAGGTGACCGATGCGGTCGAGGCGTCGATTCTCGGTCATGCGATGGTCACCGCGACGCAGGGAGACGTGTTGGTGCAGGCGACCCAGCATCGGCCCGACCAGCGAGCCGACCAGCAGGTGCTGGCCAACCTCGCTTCGAACGTCGTCGGCGTTCGGTTTGCTTTTGCCCTGGCGGTCAACAAGGAAGGTTTTCTGATCATGTTCGCGGCCGCCGTGGACTACAACAAGACGGAAAGCCACTCCGACTCGACCATTCAGGCGGTGATCGAAGATTCCATCGTCGTTGCGAAACGGGATCTGGTGGTCCACGCCACGGATGAAACGGTCGTGGAGGTGAAGACGCGCGCCTATGACATCGCCGTGTCGCTCTTCGCGGTTGCCGTGACGGTGCCGATCGTCGAGCAGGGGGTGCGAAATTCGGTGTCGGCGCGGGTGGTCAAGGACGAGCGAAGGACGCAACGCGTCGGAGTGGACGCGGCGGTCGATTTGAGCGCGGATCGCGACGTCGTGCTGCAGTCCACCTCCACGGCCTACGCGGCGACCCATGCGGTGGTCTGGTCGGGTAGCGTCCTCACCGCCGTGACCGATGCGATGCTGGAGGCCCGGTTGGCAGGCAGCGTGCAGGCGGAATTGCTGGGCAATTCGGCCGAAGAGGACCTGGTGGTCCTCGCCAGGAACGGGCGCCTCGTGGTCGACGCGCAATCGGCCGAGGCAGGTGAATCGAAGCAGTTGTTACCCGACGAGAAGGTCTTGGTCACCCTGAAGTCAGGGGCGATCTCCGTCGCCACCGCCGTCGAGGTCGGCAGCGTGACCGCCGACTACGAGATCGAAACGTTGGCCGGCGTCCACGGGTGGGCGAGGACGGAGTCGGCACGGGCGGAGATCACGGCCAGTGCCAGCGGTGCCGCGTCGGTCCAGGCGCGAAAGACAGCCGTGGCCCTCGGGACGGGCGTGGGCGTGCTGCCGATCCACGTGTACGCGACGCCGCAGGTGTTGGCGTATGTCGGTGACCCCGGTGAGGCGAGCGATGATGGGCGCCTGCCGGTGTCGCGACCGGTGGCCGTGATGACCTCGGACCGCCAGTCGACGGACAGCCTGGTCATCACCGCCGACTCCAACGTCGATGCCCTTGCCGACGCAATCCTCGACGGGGGATCGCTTGCTCTTTCCGTGCTCACGGCCAAGGTGACATCCACCGTCTCAGCAAACGTCCAGGCGGTGGTGGGAGCGGACGCGACGCTGCAGAGCGACGGCGGGGTCCTGGTGCGGGCCCGGGGCGGAGCGGACGAGAGCATGGCCGATGCCGAGTTCGATGCCGCGACGGACGTGAATGATGCGACCAATGCGTTTCATATTCCCGGACACGGCCTGTCGACGGGCGATACCGTGCGTTACGAAAACTTCCCCGCCGCCGATAGTTCCGCAGTCACGCAGCCGATTCCCCTGGCGGGCGCGGACCGCGCGCTGACCGTCGGTGGCTCCTATCATGTCCTCGTCGAGGACGACGCCACCGTGCTGCTGGGCGAAGCCCTCGAGGGATCGGCCTCGTCGGTCTCGCTGGAAAACGACTCGCTGTTGTTCGAGAAGCCGCCACTTCTCCAAGGTACGCTCGCCAACGTCGGTCAGGCCGATCGAGTCATCTACCAAGCGGGCCCGGACGGGCCCCTGGGGGGACTGGTCGATGGAAAACAGTATCTCCTGAATCTCGTGGGCGACCGGGAGGTCAAGCTGGTCGATCCGGACCGCATTCCAGTCGCTCCCTTGCCGGTCGACGGCGGCATGGTTTCCGGCGGAGACGCCGGCCAGCCATCCACGATCATGATCACGGGCCACGGATTCCTCGAGGGGCAAGCCGTGACCTACCGCGCGGCCGATCCGTTCGCATTCGTCGTGACCAATGTGAACAACGGTGGAGTGGCCGGCATCAACTTCGGCGCCGATGCGGTGGGATGCGACGAAACGGCAGGCCATTGCCTGCGCACCGGTGACAAGGTCATCTACTCGACGGCTGGCGGCGACCTGGACTGGTACTGGGTGCAGGGGCCCGATCCGGCCAGCGATGCGACCTCCCTGAACGGCACCCGGTTCATGACCGGCAGCGAGCCCGCGTCGGCGGGTTCGTACTTGAACTGGGCCGCCAACGAACCGGTGATCACCGACGAGACGAAGACGCACGCCGCGGTGTCTGCGCAGGATGGCACCTGGCAGTCGAGCGATCCCAACGCAACGCTCTCGTTCTATGTGATCGCCCATCCCGCCTTTGAGTTGATCCAGGGAAGTTACACCTACGACCAGGCGAAACAGGTGGCGGCCGACCGATCCGGGTGGTTGGCGACGATCACCAGCCAGGACGAAAACGACGCCGCCCAGGCGGTGGCCGGGGGCAACAACGCATGGCTGGGCGGGTCGGACCTCGCCGAGGAAGATCGCTGGGTTTGGGAGAGCCAGTCCAACAATCCCGGCTCGGATAATGGAGCGAACTTCTGGAATGGCGGCCCGAAGGGATCCAGCGACGGCTACTACACCAACTGGGACCGGACGCAACCGGATGACGACGATGGCCCCTCGTTGTTCCGGAATCGGGAGCAGTCGCTGATCATGCAGGGCGATGGGACATGGAACGACCTGAACAAGGACAAGACGGCGAACGCCTTGGTCGAATACACGCGTTACACCGTCGTGAAAGGAAGTTTCACGTACGCCCAAGCGCTGGCCGACGCGGCCGCGAAAGGTGGCTGGATCGCCACCATCGGTTCCGCCGAGGACAATCGCCTGGTGACCGACGCGGTGTCGAATGCGGGCGTGGAAGCGACCGCGGTCGGTTGGCTCGGCGCGACGCGCGACATGGCGATCGGCGGACTGAAGCCAGGCGAGCGATACACGGTGGCGGTCGACGAGCAGAACTCCGGCAACATCGTGCTCAAGGACGCGAACAACCAGATCATCGGCCTCGATACCACGGGCCGCATCGCGAACTTCCAACACTTCCTGCGGAAGGTCGAGGAGCAGGGAGGTGGACCCCATGCGCT
>JBIIEC010000331.1:0-7033 GCA_044238045.1 Pirellulaceae bacterium
GTACCAAGTGGGCAAGAACAAATGGAAGATCAACTTCAACCGCGGCCACTCCTTCCAGGCTCGCGACAACTACGGCAACCGCTATTCGGTGGACTGGGACAAGATCAACGTGCTGCCAGGCACGAATCCCTGGTGGCGGAACGACGTTTCGACCGACGGCACCGTGCTGTTCGAGCCCGTGGCGTTTCGGCTCTATGGGCTGGCGGGCACGCCCTCGCCCAATACGCACTACTTCCAGTTTCGCGTGATCGACAATGCGGTCGAGACGAGTCCGACGAGCCAGTATGAGGGCGACTTCTGGGGGCTGTATATCGCCATTCAGCAGCCCGATGGGCGCTTCCTCGAGGAACGGGGGCTGGACGAAGGCAGCGTCTTCAACATCCACGGCAGCGCTTCGGGATCGACGGTCCGCCACCAGGGATCGCTGCTGCCCTCGAACCGCAGCGACCTGACGGCGTTCATTCGTGACAGCAGTCGGACGATGACCGAGGAGTGGTGGCGGGCCAACCTGAATTTTGACTCCTACTTCGCCTTCAACGCGATCAACCTGGCGGTGAACAATTCGGACCTGCGTCCGAACGAGAACGTGGACTACTACCATAACCAGGTGAACAACCAGTGGTACACGATCCCGTGGGATCTTGACCTCACGTTCGAGGATCGGCCGCACCTGGGTCGACCGGATTCGCAGTGGGAAAGCATCCAGCTGATCTTCAACCGCTATCCGGTGTTCAAGCTGGCCTACCAGAACCGGGCCCGTGAGATCGTCGACCTGCTGCTGGACAACGGCGATGCCGCCAAGTTGGTGGACGAGTATGCCGGATTCCTGCGCGAGGGAGATCCGGTCAACAACGTGGTGGAGGCGAACCAGGCGCAGTGGGACTACCATCCGCGGAAGGCGAAGAAGGGCATCTGGTACAAGAACTTCACGCCGGCGTTGATGCCGGAGCAGTCGTTCGCGGGACTGGTCTCGTACATGCAGAAGTTCCTCGGGCCGGGCGGTTATGGTCGCGACCGGCTGGTCGCCAAGTATCAGTCGGCGGTAACGCCCGTGCGTCCCGAAATCAGCTCCGCGGGGCCGGCGAGTTTTCCGGTGAACCAGGTGCGTCTGCGTTCGAGCGATTATGCGGATGGAGCGGGCGGCGAGAGTTTCGCGGCCATGGAGTGGCAGGTGTCGGAGGTGAACCTGCCGGGCGTGGTCGGATACGACGCGGCGCGGCCGCATGCGTATGAGATGGAAGGCATGCGCTGGAAGTCTGGGCCGCAGGCGTCGTTCGCGGCGGAGGTCGACGTGCCTGTCGCGGCGCTGCAGGCCGGCCGGTCGTACCGGGCTCGCGTTCGCATGCAGAACAAGGAGGGCCAGTGGAGCAACTGGTCGGTGCCACTGGAGTTCGTGGCCAGTCCAGGAGTGTCGGCGGTGACGCAGTACTTGCGCGTGGGCGAAGTGCACTATCATCCGGCCGATCCGACGCCCGCGGAACTGGCGGCTGGCTTCACCAACAGCGACGACTTCGAATTCATCGAGTTGGTGAACACGGGGCCGCAGACGCTGGATCTGGTCGGAACGCGGTTCACGAAGATGGTGGCGAACGGCGTGGAGTCGGGGGTGGAGTTTGATTTCAGCGAGGCGGCGATCCGGCGTCTGGAGCCGGGGCAGCGACTGGTGGTGGTGGAGGATCTGGCGGCGTTCCAGTTCCGTTATGGGCGGCAACTGCCTGTCGCGGGCGAGTGGCTGAATGGGCAGTTGAGCAACCGGGTTGAAACGTTGACGCTGGAGTCGCTGGGGAAGGTCGTGCAAAAGTTCGAGTACAGCGACGCGTGGTATCCGGAGACCGATGGTGACGGGCCGTCGCTGGAGGTGAACCAGGTGGGCAGCGGGGATCTGGCGCTGTGGTCGACGGCCGCCGGGTGGCGACCCAGCCGCCAAGCAGGAGGTACGCCCGGGTCGGACGGTTCAGGCGTGGTGATTGGCGATGCCAGCCGCGATGGCGTGTTCAACTCGGCCGACCTCGTGCTGGTGTTCCAGGCGGGTAAGTACGAAGACGGTATTCCGAAGAATGCACGGTGGGAGGAAGGCGACTGGAACGGGGACGAGGACTTCACGACGGCCGACCTCGTGTTGGCGTTCCAAGCGGGAACGTATGGGGCCGGCGCAACGCCCCGCCCTGTGGCCATCGCCGACGCCCGCCCTACTTCGGTCGCGTCCGGGAACCCGTGGTACCTGCCCTGGCAGGCCGCGGCGCGCGTGGCCGCGAAGCCGCAGAAGCTGGATCCGCAGCCGGTCGACTCGCTGTTCGCGTGGGAGGATGACGCAAGCTGATTCCCGGATCCTCCCCCCCCCTGCTCCACTTTCCGACCGTGCGCCTTGATAATAGCCACGCACGATCGCGGGGTATCGTCGTTCGCGAGAAGGGAAGGCGTCGGGGATGGATCGAGACGAGCCGTGTGAGGCGAAGCCTGCGGAATTGACCCGGGCGCTGGGGCCGTCGATGGCGACGGCCGTGGTGGTGGGCAGCGTGATCGGGTCGGGGATCTTTCTCAAGCCCGGTCATATCGCCGCGGATACGGGCCACTTCGGTGTGATCCTGTTCGTCTGGATGCTGGGCGGACTGCTGTGCGCCCTGGGGGCTTTGTGCTTCGCGGAACTCGCGACCATGCTGCCGCGAGCAGGTGGCCTCTATGTCTACCTGCGAGCCGCTTATGGCGACCTGGTGGCATTCCTCTTTGGCTGGACCGAGACGTTGCTGGCCCGGCCGGCTTCGACCGGCGCGCTCGCCGTGGCCTTCGTGGGCTCGCTCGCCGTTGCCTTGGATTGGAAGACTTCCGAGTGGACGCAGGTGGTATTGGCCTCGCTGCTGGTGTTCGGGCTGGCTCTGGTGAACATCCTGGGCGTGGTCTGGGGCGGGCGGATGCAGCTGGCCGTCACGCTGGTGAAGGCCGGCTTCCTGGCCTTCGTCATGCTTTCGCCACTGCTGCTGGCTCCTTGGAGCGGCTGGCTGGTGGATGCGGCCAACTACGGGACGACGGTGGAGCCGCGGCAGGCGACGTGGGGAGCCCAGTTGGGAGCGGCGCTGCTGGCCGTGCTGTGGGCCTACAACGGTTGGGAAGCGGTGACGCCGCTGGCGGAGGAGATCAAGGATCCAGAACGCAACCTGCCGCTCGCGTTGTTCCTGGGAGTGGGCCTGCTCGTAGTGCTCTATGCGGGAGCCAACGTGGCCTACCACGGAGTGCTGTCGATGGAGGAGATGCGAGCGGCGGGCGATCACGCGGCGGAACGGATGCTGGAACGACTGGCGGGGCCGTCGGGAAGGCTGCTGATGTCGGCCGTGATCATGTGCAGTACGTTCGGAGCCATCAACACGAATCTGCTGTACGGCCCCCGAGTCGGTTTCGCGATGGCCCGCGATGGCCTGTTCTTTCGTTCGCTGGCCGGAGTGCACGCCCGGTTTCGCTCCCCCGTGGTGGCCATCCTGCTGTCGGCTTCGCTGGCGATCGTGATGATGGTCGCCATCACCTGGGGGAAGTCGACCTTCCGCGAAGTAGCCGTCGAAGACTCCGCTAGATTCTACGACCGTGTGGTGCGAAGCCTGCAGGCGGACTCCACGTTTGACCTGCTGACGAATCTGGTGATTTTCTCGCTGAGTGTCTTCTATGCGTTGGCCGTGTTGGCGGTGATTCTGCTGCGGCGGCGGTTTCCGGAGTGGCCCAGGAGCTATCGCACGTGGGGCTATCCGTGGACTCCGGCTGTTTTCCTGGTGGTTTACGTTTGGTTCCTCGGGCAGGTCTACAGGGGCAATCCAGTGGAGACGCGGGCGGGACTCGGCGTGCTGCTGGCAGGGGTTCCGGCCTACTGGTGGTTCCGCCGAAAGTAGGCGGGCGTGCTTGGAACCTCCCGGGCCAGCGGCCGCGAACCGGGGGCAAAAGGCAGGAGCTCGCGTCTTCGGAAAAAATCGGAGATCTCCCTGAAAGACGAGGCGGTGGCTGGCGTAGATCTTTTGTCCGGTGAGTCGAGGGCCTGCGGCCGGTGGTGGATCGAAACCGGAGGAAGTCTGCGTCGGGACTGCGAGCGCCGTGTTCGGGCCGCTTTCGAGTCGTGTTGCGTCCTTGCGAACGAAGGGGTTCCAAGGGATCATGCCGGGCTGTTTAGCACGCCGGGCCGGTTGGCACGTGCGACCCGCAGGCCAGTGACGCGCAGGCCAGTGACCCGCAGGCCAGTGATCCGGGGGCCAGTGATCCGGGGGCCAGTGATCCGGGGGCTCGAGGAATCATAGAAGACCGAGCGGGCGAGCGAGACGCAGCTGGCAAGCGAAGCGAACGTGGATCGTTTTCTTCGTGAGACGCTGAGCGGGCAGCGCCTTGGATGCGCCGAGAAGCTGTGGACATGAGGGCGCGAGCGTCGTTCCTAGGGGAGAGAGACTTTGTCGTCGTTTTCGTTCATCCATGCCGCCGATTTGCACATCGACAGTCCGCTGGAGGGCCTGGGGCAGCGGCCGAACGCGCCGATCGAACTGCTCCGCAACGCGACCCGGAGAGCGCTGGAAAACCTGGTGTCGCTGGCGATTGCGGAGCAGGTGGCCTTCGTGGTCATCGCGGGCGACCTGTACGACGGTGCCTGGAGGGACTTCCATACCGGGATCTTTGTTCGCCAGCAGTTGGAGCGACTAGGGGACGCGCGGATTCGGGTGTTTCTGATCTACGGCAATCACGACGCGGAGTCGGTGATTACGAATCCTCTGACCTTGCCCGCCAACGTCCATGCGTTTCCAGCGGCGTCGGCTTCGACCGTCCAACTGGATGACCTGCGAGTGGCGATCCACGGCCACAGTTTCGCCACGCGGAGCGTCGTCCATAATCTGGTGCCCGACTATCCGTCGCCCGTGCCCGGTCGATTCAACATCGGTATGCTCCACACCAATCTGAATGGCCGCTCGGGCCACGATACCTACGCTCCCTGTTCAGAGCAGGATCTGCTGGGCAAAGGATATGACTACTGGGCGTTGGGGCACATTCACATTCCGGAGGTGGTGCGGGAAGGCAGGTGCTGGGTGGTGTACGCCGGCAACACGCAGGGGAGGAGTGTCCGCGAGACGGGGGTGCGGGGCTGTCAACTGGTGCGCGTGGATGGGGCGCTGCGAGTGGCGTCGGTCGAGCACCGCTGCCTGGATGTGGTCCGCTGGGCGAGCGAACTGGTGGACCTGGAGGGCGTCGAGGATGGGCTGCAGGTCCGCGAACGGGTGCAGGAAACGGTCCGGAAAGCCGCCGACGATTGTGGCGATCGATTGCTGGTCGTGCGGTTGACGCTCGTCGGTGCGACCAGCCTTCACGATGAGCTGTATCGGGACCAGGAGCGATGGGAGGCGGAGGTGCGCGACGCGGCGGAGTTGGCCGCCGCTCGGGTCTGGGTAGAAAAGGTCAAGCCGGCCACCTCACCCCCGGTGGATCCAAGCGAGGTAGAGGGGCGGGACGAGGTGATGCGAGTGGCGTTGAAGTCGCTGGACCAGCTGTCGCTGGAGCAGGATGCGTTTCCCGCCGAGATCCAGTCGCTTTTGAAATCCCTGCCGAAGCCGGTCCAGGCCAGCGTCCATGCGGCGTTGGCTCCCGACCATCGTGATTCACTGCTGGCGGACCTGCGTAGCACCGTCATGGCCTACCTGAAGAACGCCGGGAGGAAACAGGCATGAGATTTCGACGGCTGTCCCTGGACGCCTTCGGGCCGTTCACCGGAATGGAGTTCCAGTTTCCACGCGAACGGGGCGACTTCCATGTTTTGATCGGTTCGAACGAGGCGGGCAAGAGCTCTGCGTTGCGCGCCATCGGCGATGTTCTCTTCGGCATACCGCTGCACTCCTCGGATAACTTCCGGCACGCGCATGAGAACCTGATGCTCCGGGCGGAGATCGCGGATCGCGCCGGGCAGTTGCTGTCATTCAAGCGGCGCAAGAAGAATGCCCCGAACGACCTGCTCAATGACCAGGGGGAGGTCCTCGACCAGGCAGTCCTGCGTCGTTACCTGGGAGCGGTCGACAGGGAGCGGTTTGAGGCGATGTTCGGCCTGAGTTCAGAACGCCTGCAGGCGGGCGCCGACTACTTGCTGTCGGACAAGGGGGCCTTGGCCCAGACGTTGTTCGCGGCCGGAACGGGACTGGCCTCCGTGAATGCCTCGATCAAGTCGCTGCGCGCGGAGATGGAGGCGATCTACAAGCCCTCCGGCAAGAAGCTGGCGATCAACGTCTTGAAGAAGGAATGGGAAACGCACTGGCAGGCATCGAGTAATGAGATGCTTGCGCCCAACGACTGGTCGGAAGTGCAAGGTGGCCTGAGTCGCGTCGAGGAGGAACGCAATAACGTCCTCGAGGTGCTTGGGAATGCGCGGGCCGAGTTAGAGTGGCTGGTACGTTGTGGTGATTCACTGCCGTTGATCGGCCTGTATCGCGTCAAGTCAGATGAGCTGCAGACGTTCGCGGACCTGCCCTTCGTGGCCGACGACTACGGGGCAAGGGTCCGTACTGCGCAGAAGTCGGCGGACTCGCTCGACCAGGCAGTCAAGAAACTCCAAAAGACCGTGCGCGAGATCGACGAAAAGCAGGCGGAGGCGACCTCGAGGCCGGTCGTGCTCAAGAACGCGGCGCGGATCGAGCAGCTCCACGGGCGATTCGCGGCGTATCGGCAGGACGTCGAGGCGTTGGCGGATGCGGACCGTAAGCTTCGGGATCTGCGAGGCCAACTCGAGTCGAAGGCTCGCGAACTGGAGATTGCGGACGGACTGTCGGGCCTGGCGGCCAGGAGTGTGCCTCTGCAGCAGCAGCTGAAGTTCCGGGAGGCGGCCCGGAAGTACGAGGCAGCGCAGGATCGTCTGCGGCAAGACGGCGAGAAGTGCGCGAAGCAGCTTCATGACCTGGAGAACATGACCGCGGAGTTGGAGGGAATCGGCGCGCGAGATCAGTCGGCCTTGAAGGAAGCGGTGGATGCCGGGCGGGCCTTGGCGGAGCTGCCGGCGCGGCTCGACAAGGTTGCAGAGAATCGCGATCGGCTG
>JBIIEC010000024.1:0-24471 GCA_044238045.1 Pirellulaceae bacterium
CATCGCGATCCGGAAGAAGATTCGCGAGATCTCGCTTGAGGGCAGGGAGCTGCTGTCGGCCGGCGTGTGCGGCGAGTGCTACCGGATCGACGACGAGACGGTGGTGAAACTGTACAACGAGGGCGTGGAGCCGCACATTGCCGAGCAGGAGAAGCAGTTCGCGAAGGCGGCATTTGTCATGGGGATTCCCACGGCCATCTCCTACGATGTCGTCAGCTGCGGCACGCGCACGGGCATCATCTTTGAATTCCTCAACGCGGAGCTCTTCAGCACCGTGATTCGCGAAGACCTGGGCAACTCCGAACGCTACGCGAAAATGCTGTCGGACACGGCCAAGACGCTGCATGCGGCCCAGGGCGACCGGACGATCCTGCCCGACCTCAAGGAACGTATGCGCGGCTACATCCGGGACATCGGGTATCTGCTGACACAGGAGCAGAGCGACTTCCTGAACGAGAAACTGGAGTCGCTGCCGGACGACGACCACTGCGTCCACTTCGACCTGCACTCCAGCAACATCATGGTGCAGGACGGCGAGTTGATTATCATCGACATGGGCGACTTGTCGACGGGCACCTACCTGTTCGACATCGGGCTGATCTACTTGATCTATGGAATCCCGGAGCTGGAGAACAGCATGCTGGCGACGAAGATTCCGGTCGAGCAGGGGCTGGAGTTCTGGGATCACTTCCAGAAGCATTATTTCGCCGATCGGCCTGCCGAGGAGAAACAGTTCTTCGAGGAGAACCGGTATTTCCTCGCTTCGATGCGCACCATCCATGTGATCACCTACCTGACGCACATGCGCCCGAAGTTCGAGCGGCAGCTCACGGAGATCCTGTTGCCGCGCATCATGGAAACGCGCCGCACCGCCAGCTGATGTCGGCATACGCGGTTGTCCGCGAAGCCGTGCCGCCCGATGCGCTGCAGGTTCTAGCCGCTTGCTCTACAGGACCCGGCAGCGACCGAGTCGCACGGCACGCGTGACCCGGGAGGCACCGGTGGGGCGAAGGTCGAGCGAGTTCCGTGGAGCTCGCGGCTGGTGTGCCGATCAGGCATGGCCTTGTAGAAGTGCGAGTCCTTATGAATGAGGCTCCTGCATCATCGTGTTGGGAGGTACCGTCGCTCTACGCCCAGCAGTGTGTGGAACCAGTGGGACTCACGCTGTTTTCTTGTTGCGTGGCGACGACTGCTGCTGTTGGCGGGCATCACGATCTGGCATCGGCCCCAGGGCGTGTTCGTGGCGAGCGGCGAGGGTTTCAAGCAGGATGAGCTGCAGACGACGCGCGGCTACTGGACGTAACGCCCATCATGCTGCCCTATTTCGGCCTGCCCGTAGGCAAGGGCATGGAGGGCCGCGTGCTGACGGAGCTCTTCAGTGACTCGCAACTGCCCCGCGGGATACCGACGTGGGAGCCGTCGGACGCGGAGCGGAAGCCGCGCGCCGACTTGGGCGAGGCCGGCAACCAGGCGTTGCTGGATCAGTTCGTTGCGCTGGGCTACATCGACGAACTGCCCACGGATTAGCGGCAGGCGGCTGCGGAGGCGAACCGCGAGAACGACTGGAACATGGCGCGGGCCTGGATGTATACGGGACGTTACGAGGAGGCGTCGCCGCTACTGGAACGCTGTTTCCACGAAGGGCCGTTTCGCTCCGACTACGCGCAGGCGCTGACGACCAGCCAGCTTCAACTGGAACTGTGCGCGGAGGCCGACGCGACCATCGACCGCGCTGATCAAGGCGTGCATCGCCATCCAACGCGACGACCATCGCACGGCGTTAGGCATCTTGCAGGACCTGCAAGAGAAGATGCCCGAGGAAGGACTGTTGCTGCTGATGATGGCTCGGTGCTACACCAAGCTGCGCCGCTGGGAGGGAAGGTGTCGCGATGGCGCGCCGGATCCTTGAATTCGATCCGGACAACGCGCAAGCCTTCCTGCACCTGTCGCGCATCTACCGGAACCAGGGCGAATATGAGCAGGCCGTGCAAGCGGCCCTGTCGGCCCTCGGAGTCCAGGTCGGCAACAGCCGCGTTCACTTCCTGCTCGGCCAGCATAAGTTCTTCCAGACGCACCAGGCGTTCCAGAACTGCCTCGCACTCGTGCCCGACGATTGCGCCGGCTATCGCATATTGAGCCGCGTGGCGTTCCGGCTTGGCGATTTCGAGCAGTTTTCCGAGGATGAGGCCACGCAGCGGTCGGCCGTCCAACGGCTTCGCTTGCAGCAGCAGGAGCGATCCCGAGTCCGTGCGCAGGCGGAAGTGCGGCAGGCGGATCGCGACGTCATCGACCGGTAGCGTGAGGCCGAGATCGCGGTGATCGTACCGTTGGATCTGCTGATCGTCTCGGGCCTGCCCCGCTCGGGCACGTCGCTGATGATGCAAATGCTGGCCGCCGCCGGGATTTCGCCGATGACGGATGGCGAGCGGCTGGCGGACGAAGACAATCCCGAAGGGTATTGGGAGTGGGAGGAGATCAAGAAGCTGCCGAAGAACCCGCGGCTGATCGAGCAGTCGGTGGGCAAGGCGGTGAAGGTGATTTCCACGCTGCTGCCGTTCTTGCCGCGGCCGCATCGCTACAAGATCATCTACATGGTGGGCCCGACATCGCAGGTGGTCGATTCGAAGTGGGCCATGCTGGACCGCCAGAGCCAGGAGCCGCGTTCGGAACGGCAGCACCTGATCGAAACGCAGGAACATCACAGCCGCCAGATCCGCTGGCCGCTTTCCTGACCGTCCGGTTCGTCCCTTCCCCCGCCGTCGCCGCCGGCGTGAAGCCCCAACTATTCCGCAACACTTAGGGGACGCGAGAAGTTGGTGTAGATCGCGGCGGGGTGGTGGTTTAACCACGGGGGGCACGGAGATTGCAGGACGACGGGCCTCGACGGCGTGCGTGAAATCCGCTTCAGGCCAAGCCGGTACGATCACGCAGGTATTCATTGGTATCCGGGTCCACCGAAAAGACAAGGCACCCTTTCTGGCCGCGCGTCATCAGCGTGCGATAGGTGTTCTTGATGATGCGATCGGCCGCGCGTCGCGCGTCGTGACGCGACGTCCTGGCCAGCGCCTTCAGGCCGTGTAGCGACTTGTCCGTCCTGGCACGTTTCTCCGGTTGCGTCACGACCTTGCCGTCACGTATCACCAGGTCCTCGCCAAGGATCACGCCCACATACTCCAGTTCCAGTCCCTGGCAGGTATGGATGCAGCCGACCTCGCTGACCGAGTCGGCGTTGATGATCCACAGGCTTCCTTGTGAGTTCAGGTTCCAACGGGCGGAGTAGTTGAAGTTCGGAATGTGGATGTCGTGGAGGCTTGCATCCTTCTTACTGACCCAGTTCCAACAGTAGCCAGCAACGACTCTCGCTTTGTTGTTTGGTCGATTCCGTTCGATGATCTCCCGGTGGAGTTCCTGGGGAGAGTCGAAAACGCGAAATTCATAATCGATTCCCTGGAGGGTGGGATTGGCGGTGGGGCGGATGTCCAGGGCGTCATTGACCCACGCCAGATAGCCATCCGAACCGTTGCAGCGAAACTGGGATTCGAGGGTGAGTTCGTGCACCATGGCATGTTGCGTTTTTGCCCAGTTTCGAATGGCGGAATTCTCGCCAATGTCCTTCAATGTCACCCGCTGGTCCTCATCAAGGAAGAACACCGAGCATCGAGCGGCGTGGATGACCTCCTTGATCTGGTTCTCGCCGAGGTTCGCATACAATCCCGATTTCTCATTCAGGCGATGCGCTTCGTCGACGAGCAGCGCACCGTAGGTGTCAGCCGGAGTGTCGGTAAACGAGCCTGAACCCGAGAAAAGATTGCTGAACCTGGTCTTGGTGATGGTTCCCGTAAGTTTGCTCTCGTAGACGGCCCGCGGCGCGGCGTTCTTCGTGACGTAGCGGGCAACCTCGTCCCGCTTGGTCAGTTCGACCAGCAGGTTGACCGCGACGACCGTCTTGCCCGTCCCCGGCCCGCCGTTGACGATCAGCACGCGTTTGCGACCGTCAAGTGACTGGTTCGCGAGGTAAAGAGCCGTCTCATACACGATTTTCTGGTCGTCGAGCATCGTGAACTCGGGGTTGCCCTCGATCAAGGAAGCCAACGCGTCGGCGAGGGCTTTCGACGGAGCGATCCGGCCGGACTTCAGACGACGCATCGCCTCCCCGTCGTCGCCCTTGCGCACATGCTGACGGATGAAGTCGCGCAAGCGACTTGAGTCGCGTTTCAGGAAAGCCGGAGCCCGAGCCGTGTGCGAGGCGTAGAAATCGCTGTTCAGCGTCGAGTGGGCCGTGCAGTTGTGAAGGTAGGCGCAGGGGTGCAGGTGGATCGGTTCCTCCCGCACCGTCTCGTTGTAGTCCTCCAGCAGTGCCGAATAGGTCCAAGCCTGGTACGACGGGTGCGTCATCTCCCGCTGCGCGCCTCCCACGAATGTGGAGACGATGGCATCCTTGGCCGTGGGTGCGACATCCGTCCACTGCTTCAACTCCACGATGACCGCGGAACGTGCCTCCGCTTCGTCGTAACCCGTGACGATGAAATCGATGCGTTTCGAAGTCTGCGGGATGTTGAACTCGATGGCAACGCCGGCGTCTTCGGGGATCTGTTCGTCACGCATGACAAAGTACATGCTCTGCAGCGAATTCCTCCAGGCCGCTCGTTCCGAGTCGCCCACCGATCGTCGCAGTTGGTTACGCATGGCATCCAGGATTCGATCGTCGATTTCGTTCGAAGCGACATGCTCGAGGAAGTGCGACTTGGGTTCCAGGTAGACGATCATGCGGATGGCCTTGGTGAGTTATTCGTCCCGGAATGAATAGGATCGCTCATCTTGTCCGATGCAATGCCGCGAGACAAGAGAAGGTCGCGTCAAGAACGCGTTGGCCGATGACGATTGTCTAGGCTGCCACTTAGCGTTGGGTTAAGCCTTCGGATCTTTCCCAATAAACTGGGTGTCAACTGCCGACTCGTCGTGGGGCTGAGACGAATAGCTTCGAAGGATACGCGGTGACTGCGTATTTCCGGAGCCGCGCGTGGCATGGATTATGGTCGGCTTCAACCAATCCGTCCCGCGCTGCCTGACTTGGTCGTTGATAAGGTGGGTGAGCCAAGGAGCGATGGTGTGTCGGAGCCGAATGACCGGCATGAAGCGGCGTTCCCGGCGTCTTTGAATTGGTGCAAATCGCGTCGACGAGGCTTCCCGAGAGAGCAGTCCCGTGTGCAATCGACTCGCGGCCATCAACGCGTCAAGCGTTGCCGGTGCCAAGGGCTCAGCCAGTTCGTGAAGCGATGCGGGGGGGGGACACGCTGGAGCTCGCTACCGCCGCAGGCTCATCATGACGCCCATCATGCTGACCCACAGGAAGCCCAGGGCGAGTGCCGGTTCGGGCACCGATTCGCCAGGCAGCGATGGGGTGTAGGAGGGCGTTGAGCCGGCCAGCGTGGCTTGCTCCAGCGAGAACGCGAGGCCCACGAGCGTCGGCTCGCTGTAGGGGCGACCGGTCATCGACAGCGTGGCGGGCAGGCCCCACGGATCGAGGCCGATCGGGACCGTAATGTCCGGCAGTCCCAGCGAACTGGCCAGTTCCACCGGCCGGACCGGGGCCGTCAGACGGTAGGCGGTATACGTCGGGTCCTCTTCGCCGAACGCCGGCGACGCGTAGATGTTCACGGTTGGAAAGAGGAGGGCGTCGAGTTGGAGGCTGTCGAGCGTGTCGATGAGGGACTGGCGAAGCGTGGAGGTCGTCGCCACCGCGTTCTCGGCATAAGCGGCGTCGATCTCCGTGCGGTCGGCCGAGTTGGCGAGTTCCAAGCTTGGCATGATGATCGAGGGCGTTTCGGAGTCCGCGATGGAGGGCGACGCCAGCCGCTGCTGCAGTTCGGTGATCGAATGCGGTTGCGAGGGGCCCAGTCCCGACAGGTAGGCGTCCAGGTACTGCTTCTGTTCGTACAGCCTCTCCGCTCGGTAGGTTGCCGCCACCGCTGACAAGAAGTCGTCATCGAGGGTGACGTCGATGATGTCCGCGCCCCGCGCCCGCATGGCAGTAATCGCCGCCAGGGTGCTCTGGGTGATGCCCGGATCCACTCCATTCGCTTCCCCCAGGAAGTTGGTGATGACGCCCAGTCGCGCGCCATTCAGCGCGTGGGCGTCTAGGAACTGCGTGTAGTCCGAGTGGAACTGGTCGAACTGCACGGCGGGGGCGGGAACGGCGGTGGTGAATGTCGGGTTGTGCGGATCGTAACCGGCCAGGACGCCGAGCGCAGCGGCGGCGTCGGCCACGGTGCGGGCCATGGGACCGACGGCGTCTCGCGTGGGGGTGAACGGAACGACACCGTCGATGCTCACCAGGCCCCGCGTCGGTCGAATGCAAGCCAGTCCCTGGAAGGAACATGGCGTGCGGATCGAACCGCCCGTGTCCGTGCCGAGGCCGAAGGTCGCGAAGTTCGCCGCCACCGCGGCGCCCGTTCCTCCACTGGATCCGCCCGAAGTACGTGTCGGCCGGTACGGGTTGCGGATCACGCCCGCAATCGAACTGTAGCCAGCTCCCGTGATTGCCAGCTCATCCAGGTTCGTCTTGCCCAGCACGATCGCTCCCGCGTCGATCAGCCTGCGGACGACGAACGCGTCGGCCAGTGGCTGCGAATCCGCCAGCGCCGCCGAACCGGCCGTGGTGGGCAAGGGCGCGTACTGCAGGTTGTCCTTCAGCAGCACGGGCACACCATGCAGCGGACCCCGCGGACCGGTCAGCCAACGTTCGGCATCCAAGGCCCGGGCCTCGTCCAGTGCCCGAGGGTTCACCGACAGGACGGCGTTCAATCCGGGCCCCGCATCGTCGTAGGCCGCGATGCGGTTCAGGTACATCTGCACCAGCTGCTCGGAAGTGAATCCGCCGTCGAACGCCTGTTGGATATCGGCGATCGTCGCCCCCTGCAACGTGAACTCATAGGCCGTCGCCGTCCGCAGCGAGGCCGTGAACAGACAGGCGAGGGTGGCGAGGGCGAGCAGCAGGGCCTGGGGGCGGCGGACGAAACGCAACTGAGCCGTGACGGCAAAATGGATCATGGGCGTTGGTGTGCGTGGCCTGGAGGAGGGAGTTGTCCGGGACCATCGAACGGTCCCTGGGTTCCACCCTAAATGCCCCGCCGCATGCGCCTAGAGACACTGCGACGACTCACGACCAGCTGCGGTCTCACCACGTCGTGAAGCAGCGACTGTGCCGGTTGTGAGGAGGCTGGTCTCCCGAGGGACCTTAGACGGCCCAGTCGCGCGCAACGCGGGAACGCAGCCGATTGGCTTCCCCGTCATGGATGAACTGTTCTGTCACGGGATCGACCTTCAGGGGCCGCTTGAGGATCCAGGCGATCGCGGCGGCGTGGCAGGCGATGTGCGAACGACGCATGACGTCCTGGTTGGCGGCTGTGCGGCCGCGGGAACGCATGCAGTCGAAGAAGTCGCGCGCGTGCGCCGACACATCCAGGCCGCGCACGCGTCGCGCGTCATCGCCAACTTCCTTCTGCAACGTTTCCGGCGTCGCGACGATCTCGCCTTCGTCGCCCGTCTCCACGGATCCCTCGTCGCCGACGAATCGCACCGGGCAGGTGCCGAGACGCGTGATGTAGTGCGGCGCGCGATCGCCAAAGGGAGTGGGCAGGAAGTCGATGATCATCTTCACGCCATTTGCGTAGTGGCAGACGATGTTCTGGTCGCTCGGCACATACTCCAGCGGCATCGTGTCGTCCGCCTGGTTGGCCCATTGGCAAAGGTCCACCGTGTGGGCGCCCCAGTCCAGCAGGCGGGCTCCCGAATCAAAGTCCCATTGGCCTCGCCATTGTCCGTCGAGGTAGCCCTGGTTGAACGGACGCCACGGGGCCGGGCCGAGCCAGAGGTTCCAGTCGGCCACTTCGGGCGCAGGAGCAGTTTGGGCGGGGAGCCAGCTGTTGTCGAGCGTCGGAATGTACACGGACGCGTGCATGGTATGGAGCTTGCCGAGCTTTCCCTCGTGGACCCACTGCACGGCCTTCTGGAAGTTCGGCACGTTGCGTCGCTGTGTGCCGGCTTGGAAGACTCGCTTCGTGCGGTGCATGGTCTGCGACAGTTCCTGGCAGGCGGCGATGGTGATGCCGCAGGGTTTTTCGCTGTAGACGTCCTTGCCCGCTTCGGCCGCGAGGATCGACGCGGCCGCGTGCCAGCGATCGCCCGTGGCGATGAGCACGGCGTCGATGTCCGGCCGCGCCAGCAGTTCGCGAAAGTCGCGATAGGTCTGGCAGTCCTGGTTGCCGTAGTGCGTATCGACCAGTTTCTTACCCGCTTCGCGGCGACTGGCCTGCACCTCGGCGATCGCCACGCAGCGCACATCCGTGAAGGGCAGCATCGCCTGCAGGTCGTAGGTGCAGCGCGGCCCGATGCCGATCACTCCCAACGCGATGCGGTCGTTGGCTGCCACCACGCGGCCTTGCGGCTGCGCGGCTTCCTGCTGGCCCCGCGCCTGGCCCCCTATCGCCAGCGAAGCCGTGGCGGCCAAGCCCCTGGCGAGGAATTCACGTCGCGAATTGCTGGAGGCAAACATGTTGAATTCTCCTGCGTGGGGGTGTGTTGAAGTGCGGTCCGCGGAAGGCAATCATCAGCCAGGCAAGTGATAGAATCCGATCGCGAGGATCGCGTAAACGCCCAGCAGCAACAGGCCCTCGAACCAGGTGCCTTGCCCGTCCCGGATCAGTTCCCTGGCCACCGTTGAAGCCAGCACGATCGACACGACTTCGAAGGACGTAAACATCAGGTCCATCGGCTGGCCGAGCACCGGGCCAAGGAATACCAGCAAGGGAGCGACGAGCAGGACAAGTTGGATGGTGGAGCCGACGGTGGAACTGAGGACCAGGGAAGGTCGGCCCTGGCGGGCGAAGTGCGAACTGGCCAAGATCTCTCCCAGGGTGCCCATGCCGCCCAGCAGCACCAACCCGCTGAACGTATCGGAGAGGCCCAGCATTCGCGCGGTGGGCGTGAGCGCGTCGGACATCACTTCACTGACCACTGCGAGGAAGCCCGCGGAAATCGCCAGCTTCAGGAAACCCTTCCAGAGCGGTTCATCCGGGTGGTCGTCGGTGATCATCTCATCCCGTGGCAGGTCGGTGCCGCCCTCATGGGTGAAGATCGTGACAATCACATTCGCGCAGTAGATGCCCAGCAGCACGAAGGACATCTCGAACGACAGGTCGCGCGTGCCCTCGGGAGTGCCCAGGTTGAAGACGGCTGGCACGATGAAGCAGAACGCGCAAACCAGCAGCATGGACGAGTTGATACTGAGACGCCTCGGATCGAACTTCTGCACGCCGTACTTTCGACCGCCCACGATCAGCGCGATGCCGAGGCTGACCAGCAGGTTGGCCAAGATGGCGCCGGTAAGCGACGCTTTGACCACCGCGGTCAGGCCCTTGGAAAGCGCCACACCGCCAATGATCAGCTCGGGCAGGTTGATGAGTGTCGAATTGAGCAACCCGCCGACGGTGTGGCCCAGTTTTGCGGCCAGCGCCTCGGTGGCATGTCCCATCAGGCCGACGAGCGGCAGGATGGCCAGGATGGAGGCCAAGAAGGTCACCATCGGCGGCGCTTCCAGCCAATCCAGCAACATCGCGATCGGGACTGCGACGAGTAGTCGGGATGCATGCATGGTAGACCGGGCTCTCCTGGTCGTCGGACTTCGTTAGCGCTTCTCGCTTCCCTCGCATGTCTCGCACCAAGCGGACGCCGGCGAGGGGACCGCTCTGGGCACGGAAGGCGGCTCAACTTGGGCGCGCGACGGGCGGGTGGATCGTACCTGTCCCCGCCGCTGGCGGCAAGCGAGGGACCTGCGATTCGCGTGGGGGAGCGTTACAATGGTCGCTCCTGCCTGCTTTGATCCACCACGACCTGCTTTGATCCACCACGACACGGACTGCGCTGTCCCGATCATCCCGTCCCCATACATCCCGTCTCGATCGCGCGTATCCGTCGCGATTCACGGAGCCTGCCCGATGAAAAACTTGGCCTTCGCCGCCGCCCGTCGCCAAGGACGCGAAAAATCCCGTGGATCACGTTCACCGCACGGACCGTTCACGGCGTGGTTTCTGACTAACTTCCTGCTGCCCATCGCGCTGCTGATGCCGGGAGCGTGCCTGCAGGCGGCTTGGACCCTCCGCACGACGGACCTGGTGCTGGTGGTCGATGAAAGCGGATCGGTAACCCAGTTGACGGAGGTGGCGACGGGCGCGAACCATGTCGCGGCCGGACAACCGGCGGCCCTGCTCTCGATCGAGGTCGCTGGCCAGTGGTGGACGCCCGAGCAGGCGATCTTCGACCCGGAGAAGCTGCGATTGACGCTGCGTTACCGGGAGGGCGAGTTGGTGGTGCAGGGACGCGAGGCCGGGACGCACCTGACGCTGGAGGTGGTGGAGGCTCGGCCGCTGGATCGCATCGATCGCCTCCAGTGGGGCCCGATCCCCACGGCTCTGCGGACGCGCGTCGCCGAAGTGATCGGGTTGGTTGCCGACGAGCGATTCGCGATCGGGATGATGGGGCTCAATGTCAAGACTTTGGGTGGTCCGGTGGACAACCAGGAGGACCGCGACCCGTCGCGCGGCCGCGCGGCGCAGGCGACTTCCTGGGGCAGCACGCTGCAGGCCCATTCGCTCGACCGCTCGCGTCCGCGACATGCCGATGTGTGGGGCGGCCAGTTTCCGCGGATGCCTGTGCCGCCGATTCCCGGCGAGACGGTGGTCGGTTCGAAGGTCGCCCTCTACGGTGTGGCCGCCGCCGGGGCGCTTGGCCGGATCGGCGAGATCGAACTTGCCGAGAAACTGCCGCATCCGGAGTACCAGGGCCAGTGGTCGCGGCAGAACCGGCAACTCGGCCGCTCCTACCTCATCGCGGCTTTCAGCGAGCAGACGATCGACGAGATGATCGGCTACGCGCGCCAGGGCAACTTCCTGTCACTCTACCACCCCGCGCCTTTTCGCGCGGGGGGCCACTATGAGCTCGATCCCAAGTATTTTCCGCGGGGCGAAGCGAGCCTGAAGGCGTGCGCCGACAAGGCACGCGACGCAGGTCTGCTGATCGGCGTCCACACGTTGACCAACTTCATCAATACCAACGATCCTTACGTGACGCCCGTCCCCGATCGTCGCTTGGCCCGCACCGGCGCCAGTTCGCTGGTTGCCGAGGTCTCCGCCGAGGCCACCGAGATCGAAGTGGCCTCGCCCGAATACTTCAACAACACGAAGTCGAACTGGCTCAAGACGGTGATGATCGGTGAGGAACTCGTGCGGTATGGCAGCGTCAGCGGGGAAGCGCCGTGGAAGCTGCTCGACTGCCGACGCGGGGCGTTCGGGACGCGGGCTGCCGCGCATGCGGAAGGAGCGGAAGTCGCCAAGCTGATGGATCATCCGTATCGCGTGTTTCTCACGAATTTCGAACTGCAGAATGAAATCGCCGGGCGACTGGCCGATCTCTTCAATCGCACCGGCGTCACGCACTTCGACTTCGACGGACACGAGGGCTGTCACTCCAGCGGACAGGGCGACTACGCGGTCGAGATGTTTGCCAAGGTGCTTTACGATCGCCTCGATCACTTCGTCCACAACGGCACCAGCAACTCGCGGTCGTTCTACTGGCACATCAACACCTGCTGCAACTGGGGCGAGCCCTGGTATGGTGGGTTTCGCAGCAGCATGGCCGACTATCGGATCAGTAACCAGGCCATGCTGGAGCGGAACTATATGCCTCGCATGCTGGGCTGGTTCCAGCTGACGCCCGAGACGACGCTGGCCGATGTCGAGTGGCTGATGGCTCGCTCGGCCGGCTTCGATTCGGGCTTCGCCCTCGCCACGTCACGCGACGCGCTGCGCGGTAATCCAAGTACCGGCCGGCTGCTGGAGACGATCGGCGACTGGGAAGCGTTGCGGATGCGGCATGCGTTTCCGGAGCCGCTGCGGGAGGCGATGCGCGACTCGCGGCGGGAGTTCCATCTGTCGCGCGCCGGCGATCGCTGGGCGGTGCAGGCCATGGAACGTTCCGTGGCTCTGGAGTATGAGCACCAGGAACGACAGCCGGGCGAGCCGACGTTTGCGGAGTGGACGTATGAGCAGACGGGCGAGAAACAGCCGCTGCAGTGGGTGCTGGAAGTGCTGGGAGAGCAGGGTTCGGTAGAGGGTGCGACGCTGGAGCTGGACAAGTACCTGGCGATCGAGGTGCCCTTGGCCGTGGCGGCGGGGCAGACGCTGGTGTGCGATGGCACGGGAACGCTGCGGCTGTATGACGCGCAGGGGAAGCAGGTCAGGAAGCATACGCTGCCGGGTGAGCCGCCGCAGGTGGCGAACGGCGCGCACGAGGTGATGTTCAGCGGCGAATTCCAGGGTGATCCGACTCCCAAGGTCCGCGTCCACTTCCAATGGCTGGGATCGGCTACCGTCGTGGAATGAGATCAATCACCGTGTCTGCCGTCGTCGGCACATCGCGTGCGCCAATCGCATCGTAGTCGGCACACTCGGTGCGCCGATCCGGTAGTCTTCGCTGCCAAGATCACGCCTCGGATGTTCGCGTGCCGCGAGCAAGTGGACACGCCTTTTACGGCGTGTTGTCTTGGCTCGTGGCTTCGATGTACACATCCATCTGCTGGCCGGGAGAGACTCGGAGCTGGCTTGGTTCCAGCGAGTAGACGAGTTGCTGCACGCGGGTGTCGACGCGTTCGGATGCACTGCCGGTGAGCGTTCCCTTGGCCACGACGTAAGGTTCGACGCGGACGAACGTGAGCGGCACGCGCTGCTGCGGCGCGCCACGCACCGACCCCACTGCCTTTGAGTTGCGTGGCACGCGTGGAATGTCGGACTCGTCGATTTCCACGCGGACATGCAGCGGAGTGACGACGCCCAGGGTCATGAGTGGACTGCTCTGGGAGTTGACGGGCAGGTATTCGCCGGGGTGGACTTTAACGACCAGGACGGTGGCATCCTTGGGCGCGCGGATGGCCTGCATTTCGAGTTCGACCTGCTTCTGCCGGAGGTTGGCGCGGGCGGCTTCCACGGCTGCCTTCTGGACGTCGATCGAGGGAGCTCCATTTTCGCCGGCGATCTGGTCCAGCGATGCGACCGCTTCGCGGTAACGCGCCGCCGCCTGTGCGTCCCGGGCCCTTGCCTCCTCGCGCAGGAATCGTTTGCCCTCCAGTTCTTCGGCGGACATGGCCTTCTGGGCGAACAGCCGTTCGGCCCGGTCCAGTTCCACGGAGGCGTAGCCGACGGCCGCTTCGGTTCCCTGCTTCATCGCCGCGGCCTCCTCGACGTGCGCCTGGGAGACGGGGACGTTGCCCAGCAGTTCGACGAGCTTGGCTTCTTCGGCGGCCAGTTGCGTCGCGGCGACCGCCACCCGCGCCTGTTCGTCACGGTCGTCCAGGCGGATCAGCTCCTGTCCGGCTTTCACGGTATCTCCGGCCTCCACCAGTACCTGGGTCACGACACCGGGAACCTGCGAGCCGATGACGATCGGTTCGCCTGCCGGTTCGACCACGCCGAGTCCGCTGACGTAGTCGCCCGCCGGATTGGCCCCGCCGTTCGACTGCGGGGGCGAACCGGGCGTCGAGGCCGGGGCGAACGGCGTGGGCGGGTGCTCCTCGCGCGGAAGATTGCTCGGGATCAGGTACATGGCGATGCCCATCATCACGACGGCGGCCACGAAGGTACCGCGAGAGACAAGGTTGCGGGCCGATTGGGGCACGATTCAGGTTCCCGTTTTGGACTCGATACGAGTGATCCGCCCGTCGGAGATGTGGGCGATCGTGTCAGCGAAAGAGAAGATTCGATTGTCGTGAGTGACGACCAGCACCGCGCGGTCGGGCGCGTTGGCGAGGTCGCGGAGCAGTTCCATGACGGCCTGTCCCGATTCGGCATCGAGCGATGCCGTGGGTTCATCGCAGATCAGCAACTGCGGCTGGTGGATCAGCGAGCGGGCGATGGCCACGCGCTGCTGTTGTCCGCCGGAAAGCTGGTTGGGATACTTGCGGACATGCGGCCCCATCTGCAGGCGTTCCAGCAAATCCTCCGCCCGCTTCACCGCCGCCTCCATCCGGATGCCTTGGATCAGCAGCGGAATGGCGGCGTTCTCGGCGGCATTCAACGCCGGCAGCAGGTTGAACTGCTGGAAGATAAAACCCAGTTTGCGGGCACGAAAGTCGATCAGCTGGTTTTCGGTCAGTTGGTGGATGTCTTGGCCCATGACTTCCAAATCGCCCGAGGTGGCACGCAGCAGGCCAGCGATGACCGATACCAGCGTTGTCTTGCCACAGCCGCTGGGGCCGACGATGAACGTCTGCTCGCCGTACTTCACCTCCAGGTCGACGCCGTGCAGCACGCGGATCATCTCCTGCCCCGCCGGGAAGTCCTTGGTGATCTGTCGGCAGCAGACAGCGCGCCGCCGCGCGTCGGGCTGCTGCGTCACGGCTGACGCCGACGCCATGGGCGATGCGGACGAGGCAGAACGGTCCCCGGGGTGCTTCATGAGTTCAACCCCGGAAGACCACCGCCGGCTCGACGCGCAGCACGCGCCGCAGGGCCAGCAGGGAGGCGAAGATCGTGATGCCTGCGGCGATGACCGCCGATCCGAGGGCCACTTGCCACGGCAGGAAGTAGCCACGGAAGGAGGAATTGGCTTTGGCCAGCTGGAAAAACAGCGAGACCGCTCCCAGGCCAATGCTGTAACCGGTCACACCGACCACGGTCGCCTGCCAGAGCACCAGGGCCATCAAACGGGTATTGCGGACGCCCAACGCCTTGAGCACGGCGAAGTGGCGGAGGTTTTCGAGCACGAACTGGTTGAACAGCAGGCCCACGATGGCAGCGCCGACGACGATCCCCAGCAGCACCAGCATTCCCATCACCACGGGGATGCCCGTGTCGAAGAGGAAGAATCGCAACTGCAGGCGATACGCTTCCTGCGCTGACAGAGCGTGCAGTCCGGTACGCTCCTGGATGCGGTCCGCCACGACCTCCGGGGCCTCGCCCGGCATCGTCTGGACAAGGACATGGGACATCTGGTGCCGTCCCAGGTTGGCGTACAGCAGCGCTTGCGAATAACGCGTGAACAACGTGACGCCCATTAGGAACCGCGGCTTCTCTTCCACGATCGCCACCACGACGGCCCGGTGGTCGTTCACCTCCAGTACCTTCCCCAGGGACAAAGGTTCGCCTGGCCACAGTTTCTGGAAGCCGTAACGGCTGATCGCCACCGCCTCGGGACGCCGCAGGTCCTGGGGCGAGCCCATCAGGAACTGGACCGGCACCCCGATCAGGCTGGCCTCATCCACGCCCTGCATCTCGATCAAACGCAGCTCGCCGCTGTCCGAACGAACCACGGCGTTGGCCTTGATCATCGGGACCGCCCACTGCACGCCACGCACGCCCCGAACTCGTGCCAGTTCAATGTCGCGCATCGGGAGGGCCGTCTCCAAGTTCGTCGTGCCCGGCTCCATGACCCACAGATTTGCCTGCGGCACATCCTTGATCATGGCCATGCTGCGTCCCAGCATGCCAATGAAGATGGTGGACTGCTGGTTGATTAGCAGAATGGAAAACGACAGTCCAAGCACGAGGCCCAGGTACTTGCCTGAGTCGTGGAACAGCATTTTCAAGGCGACCTGGAACATGCATGCTCCCTGGAAGTGTCCCAATGAGGCCACGATGCCCCGAAGCCCCCAAGTCACTGGTGAAAGCGGGATGGCAGGCCGTCAGCGACTCCGGCAACGAGAAGCCGTCTCCCGGCGGACCGCATTATCGGCAGTTTCTCCGCCCCCACAAGATCAGTGCTGCCAGGTCGAGGGAAGCGCAGGCGAAGGTAGCTGCTTCTTGTGCTGGCAGTGACATGACGGTTCACCAGGTCGCGAGGCAGGTCGCGAGCGAGCGGCCACTCGTTCTTGCCGGAAACGATGCGTTCATGGTATCGCTGCGATAGCGTTCTCGAAGCCATCACTGGGGAACGCTCGCGATGCCTCTTCGGTTCTACCGGGATTCTTTCGAATCTACATGCGATCCGCTCGGAAAATTAGCTGATAAAGTTTCTAGCGCATTCGGTTTCGCAAGTCCTGAGGATCAGGAGGAGCCGATCGCAAAGGCCTCATTCGACTGCGCGAATGGCGACAAGGCTTTTGTGTCACCACCGTTATGGAAGACGAGGGGAAGATCCCAGCAAGGAAGTGTTTTGATATGGCGACCACGAAGAGTATCCAAGTACCAGCATGCTGGCGACACTGGCGTGCTTGGTCTTCGCTCAGCGCCCTGTTACTAACTTTTGGCACGATGGTTGGCTCGCAAAGCCCAGTTCACGCCCAGGATGCCGTCGACCAGACCCAGATGGAAGAGCTGGTCCAGCGGCTGGACCGCGCGGAGTCCTCCATCCTGAAGCTGGAGACGGAGAACCTTCAATTACAGAAGGAGCTGGAGCAGAATTACGGAGACCTGTCTGACCAGCTGGAGGCCGAACTGAAGGCGGCGGCTGAGTCGGAGAAGAAGGAAGAAAAGAAGGAAGAGAAGAAAGAGGAGAAGAAGGAAGAAAAGAAGAAAAAGAAGGAGTGGTACGACAAGATCGGCATCCGGGGGTACGCCCAGTTTCGCTACAACTACCTGACCCACCGGGAGCTGGATTCGGCCGAGCCGCAGTATGTGGGCGACGGGTCGATTGAGGACGACCAGGAGTTCCTGATTCGTCGAGCACGGTTGATCCTGTTCGGTGACGTTTCCGATCACCTGTATGTCTACCTGCAGCCAGACTTCGCCAGCACTCCGAACGGCGCCGTCGACAACAACCAGTTCGCCCAGATTCGCGACTGGTATGGCGATATCTACCTGGACACGACCAAGATCCATCGCGTACGCGTGGGCCAGTCGAAGATCCCGTACGGCTGGGAGAACCTGCAGTCCAGTCGCGACCGCCTGCCGCTGGACCGCGACGACGCCTTCAACAGCGCTGCCCGCAACGAGCGTGACCTGGGCGTGTTCTACTACTGGACTCCCGAATGGGCCCAGGACACCTTCAAGTTCATTTCGGATGAAGGCTTGAAGGGCTCGGGCAACTACGGTGTGTTCGGTTTCGGCGCCTACAACGGCCAGGGTGGTTCGCTGCGTGAGTTCAACGACGAGCTACACCTGATTTCCCGCCTGACGTTGCCCGTGACGCTGGACAACGGCCAGATTGTGGAAGCGGGCATCCAAGGTTACACCGGCCGCTATGTGGTGACCGGTGCCCCCATCGCGCCCTTGGGCGTAGGGCCGGCGCGCACGCCGCTGAATACGCGTACCAACCCGATCAGTGATGAGGGCCTGCTGGACCAGCGGCTCGGGGCGACGTTCGTCTACTACCCGCAGCCCTTTGGTTTGCAGGCGGAGCATACGATCGGTCGTGGTCCTGAGTTGAACGCGGACCAGACCGAAGTGATCCGTGGGTCGCTGCATGGTGGATACGTGATGACGACTTATCGACACCAGTCGGAGTGCCATGGTGAGTTCTGGCCGTTCCTCCGCTGGCAGTACTTCCAGGGCGGCTACAAGAACCAGCCGAACGCGCCGCTCGCGGACATTGACGAGTGGAGCGTTGGCATGGAGTGGCAGGCGACGAAAGAGATCGAGCTGGTGTGCGAGTACATGCTGACCGACCGGACGAACACGCGGGCGTTCACGTCCGGCGAGTCGTACGGTCAGTTCGACGGCCAGGTGCTTCGCTTCCAGCTGCAGATCAGCTATTAAGCGTGGATGAAATCGCGGCGTCCGAGTCGCGATAGGACATCACCCGGGCCCTCGGTCCCCTGCAGGACCGGGGGCCTGTTTCGTTGGTTGCTCTGCTGCGGTCGGGCGGCGCTCGTTCTTGGGGTAGAAAGTGGCTGACGTTCAGGTCAGCAGCAGGCCCAGTCCGCAGCAGGTCGCCAGCGTGAGCGGCATGCCGGCGTGGAATCGAAACGTCAGCACAAACGCTACCGCCGCGACCAGCAGCACCCGCAAGTTCAGCGAGGCCGGGGCGGGCCATTCCAAGTGCAGCGGTCCCCAGGTCGACTGGTGGATCTGGCCGAAGAGCGTGTGCACCGCGAACCACACGGCCAGGTTCAAGATGACTCCCACCACGGCCGCCGTGATCATGGTCAGCGCGGCCGCCCAGCCACGATGGCTGCGAAGGCGTTCCACGTAAGGGGCTCCCAGGAAGATCCAGTAGAAGCAGGGCACGAAGGTCACCCAGGTGGTGAGGAGTGAACCGAGCAGCGCGGCGGAGATCGGGGAGAGTGTTCCCGGATTGCGGTACGCTCCCAGGAACGCCACGAACTGCACGACCATGATCAGCGGGCCCGGCGTGGTTTCCGCCATGCCCAGCCCGTCCTGCATCTCGCCGGGCAGCAGCCAGCCGAACTGCTCGACGGCCTGCTGCTTCACATAGGCCAGCACCGAGTACGCTCCACCGAACGTCACCACGGCCGCCTTGCTGAAGAAGATGCCTTCCTGGAAGAACACCGATTCGGGGCCGAAGGTGCGATGGACGAGCCAGAGCGGGCCCCACCAGAGTGACAGGAAGATGGCACTCAGGCCCACCGCGCGGCGCCAGGAAGGCTGGGGCGAGGCGAGGGAAGTCGCGGGCGAGGCGGGATTGGCTGCCGAGGTCGCGGAGATCCAGCCCACCCGCTGGCCCAGCCATCCCGCCAGGCCAGCCAGGAGCACCAGCAGCGGAAACGGCACGCCCAAGAAGAAGATCGCGACGAATGAGAGGCCTGCCACACCGACCAGCGCGCGCGTCTTCAGCACGCGGCGGCCGACTCGCAGCACCGCCTCCACGACGATCGCCATCACCGCTGCCTTCAACCCGAAAAGCAGCGACTGCATGGTCGCCGTCTGCTGGTAGCGGACATACACCAGGCTCAGCAGCAGGATGCTCACCATGCCCGGCAGCACGAACAGAGTGCCCGCCATCACGCCGCCCAGCGCCCGGTGCATCAGCCAGCCGATGTAGGTCGCCAACTGCTGCGCTTCAGGGCCCGGCAGCAACATGCAGTAGTTGAGCGCGTGCAGGAAACGCTCCTCCGGCAACCATTTCTTCTCATCGACGACAATCCGGTGCATCACCGCGATCTGGCCTGCGGGGCCGCCGAAGCTGAGCAGCGCCACGCGGGCCCAGGTGCGGAACGCCTCGGACAGCGTGACCTTCGGCGGTTGCCAGTCGCGAGCGGCGTGGTCCTCCCGCTCCGGATCATCGCTCGCCATCGATCGTCCAATCCTCTTCCAACACCAAGTATCCAGACTCCTTCATGCCCAGCCGCTGGTAGGTCCGCTGGGCGACTTCGTTGTGCAACTCGACGTACAGACGCAGGCCGCAGCAGTCACGGGAGTCCCTGGCGAGGCGCTGGATGTGTTGGTAAAGCTGTCGGAAGACGCCGCGCCGTCGCGCGTCGGCAACCACATAGACCGATTGGATCCACCAGAAACGGCCGTTGCGCCAGTCGCTCCATTCGTAGGTCAACATCGTCTGGCCGACTATGCGTCCGCCGTGCTCGGCAATGAAGTACGCGCAGGCCTCGGGCGATTCCAGTGCAGCTCGCACACCCGGGTGCAAACGCTCCCGCGGCAACACCCGCCCCTCGCTCTCCGCGGCCAGCCGCGCGTTGAAGTCGACGATCACCTCCAGGTCATCGAGGCGTGCCGGACGGATCGTCACCTCCAGCGGACTCGCCGCCCAGGACGACTGCGGACTGTCGGGATGCTCGGGATGGCTCGATGGCATGGAACGCTCGATCGTGCAGGGAAGAGAATGCAGAGAGGACCGGAAACGGACACTCCGGGCGACTTCAGGTTCCGGTCGTCGCTCGGCATCTTAGCAGAATCGCTCTCGCGAACGCACGGCACGCGAACCCACGGCCATGCGAATGCCCGGCCTCATGTGGGAACGCGTTTCGGACGCGGGTCGCCCACGGATTCGGTCCGAGCTGTTGGTGTGGGGGAGTCTGGGGAAGGGTTGCTGCTGGCAGCGGCGCGGGAAATCGTTAGACTGGGGGCCGTGCGGCGGGGCCTCGGCCGCCGCCGGATTCCAACCTTCAGGGGACACACCCGCGCGTGTCGTCCTCGTCCAATCGTTGACTCCCTCCCCAGGAACCCTCCTCCCATGCATTCGACCCCTCGCCTGCATCGTCGTCATTTCGTCCAGAGCACCGCCGCACTGCTGGCCGGTTCCGCATGGCTGGGATCGGCTCCCGCCGCCTTCGCCGCGCCGACCGCTTCCGCTGAACGCGTGCTCTACAAGACGCTCAAGATCGGCATGGTCAACGTGCCGGGCACGCTGACGGAAAAGTTCCGTGCCGTCAAGGAAGCTGGATTCGATGGCATCGAGATGGACTCGCCGGGCATGAACGTCGAGGAGACGCGCAAGGCGATCGCCGAATCGGGACTGCCGGTCGACGGCACCGTGTGTTCGACGCACTGGTCGATCCGCCATACGAGCGCCAGCGCAGAGGACCGAGCGCAGGCTTTGAAGGACTTGCAGCAGGCGATGCGGGACACGCATGCCGTCGGAGGCCATACGGTGCTACTGGTGGTGGGCCACGGCCAGGACGGCCCTGAAGACGAGATCTGGAAACGGTCGATCGACAACATCGCCCAGGCCCTGCCGCTGGCCGGCCAGTTGGGCATGTACATCGCCATTGAAAACGTCTGGAACCACTTTCTGTACGACCACAACGGCGGCGCGGACCAGACGGCCGAGAAGTACGTTCGCTACGTGGACGAATTGAATTCGCCTTGGGTCGGCATGCAGTTCGACATCGGCAACCACTGGAAGTATGGCGACGCCGGCAAATGGATTCGCGCCTTGGGCAAACGCGTCGTGAAGCTGGATGTGAAGGGATTCTCGCGGCAGAAGAACGACTGGACCCGCATTCCCGAAGGCGACATCGACTGGGCCGACGTGAACAAGGCGCTCGATGAGATCGGCTTCAAGGGCTGGGTCGCCGCGGAGGTCGGCGGAGGTGACGCGGCGGAACTGCAGCGCATCGCTCGCGAGATGGACCAGGTCTTCGAGATCAAGCCGCGGGCATAAAGTCGCGTGTCGCGTGTTCCGCGCGTGCAACTCAGAGACGCGCGGAGAGGGGGGGCGTCGTTCCTTGCCGTCGGCCGTTCCGGCGACAGCAAGGCGACTTGACCCCAATTCTGGCAGGACCGTTAGTGGTGCGACGAGCCGTGGGCGACCGGTTCCTCGACCACGCGCGGCGGGGAGACGATGCCGCGGACCAGGGCAGCGGTCCAGATGGTCAGTCCGGCGATGGCCAGTCCGTACTTCGCGCCCAGCCAGTTGACCAGCACCAGGGTGCTGAGGAGCACGGCCAACGCGAGCGCGCGGAAGCGATTCGTCTCGTTCAGGGGCACGGCAAGTCCGACGGCCCACAGGACGATCGCGGCGGCAAGGACCAGGAACGAGAACGGAATCGGGATACCGGCGAGCATGGGTGGGGCTTTCCTCGATCGGCCAGCCCAGGGCGGGCTGGTTTGGATGGGCCTGAGGTTCGTGAACGGGTCGCACGGTCTGGCGAGCGAGGCGGGCGAGAGGCCGAAACCTCCGCAGGCCGCTTCCGGACGTCCATAGCTTAACGGAAGCCGGGCAGTACGCAACCACGGCAGGCGGGCGACTACCAGCCGGACGTGCTGAAGCCGGAATCGTCGCCGCCGCCACCGCCTCCGCCGCCAAAGCCACCACCAAAGCCACCGCCGCCACCACCACCGCCGAAGCCGCCACCAAAGCCGCCGCCAAAGCCGCCACCGAAACCACCGCCGCCCCCGAAGGGTGGGAAGATGATGATGTCGGGTCCGGACCGACGTCGCCGGGCTGCGGCCTCACGGCGGGCCTCTTCCGCCCGTCGCGTGCGTTCCCACTCCAGGCGTTCGATCTCCCGCTGCGCCTGGTCGATCGCGGAGCGAGCGAGGTTGGAGGCGAGCTGGCCGAGTCGGACCAGTTCTTTGTAGTCGCCGCGGTTGAGGGCATGGCGAGCCGCTTCGAGTTCGGCGACTCCCGGGTTGCCCGAGATCCGCAAGCCGCCGGCTCCCGTCCAGTTCGTGGCTTCGAAGACGTCCCGCGACGCATCCTCCAGCACCTGCACCGACTGGGTCGCCTTCTGCAGTTCGCCGCGTAGCTGCGCGGAGAGTTCCCCGAGCCTCGCATGCAGGTCGGCCGCTCGGCTGTCGATCTCCTGCCAGTCCTCGTGGGGCACGGCGAGGCGCTGTTCCAGCTCCTCGGCGGCGGGGCCCAGCTGCTCGATCTGCTGGACGACGCGCACGGTGATGGTGCTGTCCGGGATGCCGTCGCGGCGGGACTGGTCGACGAGTCGCAGGGCCGTGTTCCATTCTGCCAGCGCGCCCTGCACTGCCCGGGTGGCTTCGGCGTGCGCTTCCTGGTCGGCGTCGAGCTGAGCCTGCAGTTCCTCGATCTGCGTGTGCGCCTGTCGCAGCACGGCGGCTTCCGCGAACGGATCACGCATCTGGTGCTCGCGCCGCAGCGCTTCGTGTACGCCGCCCACTTCATGCAGCAGCCGATTGTAACGTTCGACCGTGTCGCGCGACGCGCGTCGATCGGTCTGCTGGGCCTCCAACTGGCGGAGGGCCGTGACGACATTTTCAAAGCTCGCGTCGAGCTTCTGTTCTTCGGCGGCGAGCGTCTTCAGGTGTTTCTGGATGTCGCCATGGTAAGCCAGGGCCTGGTCGGCGGCCCGGCCGACGCCGTGCAGTAGGGCTTCGGCCTGCAAGACCGCGCCGCGCCGATAGGCGGGTTCGGCCTGTTGCAGCATCTGTTGGGCGCGTTGGAGCAGCGAGGCGGCGGAGCCGGCCAGGGATTCGGTGGTTGCCTGGTCGTCCGGATAGCTCGCGTCTCCCGCCGCGATGCGCTGGGCCGATTCGGCGTAGCGTGCCGCTGTCGGTCGATGATCCCGCTCGTACAGCTCGGCGGCCTGCTGGGCCTTCGTGAGTTTGGCGGAGACATCCTGTCGCAACTTCTGGAAGTTCGCGAGGACTTCGAGCGAGCGTTCGGTCAGTTGGCGTGCGAGCGTCGCTTCGCGCTGCATGGCGTCGACGGCGTCGCGGGCCGCGTCGGAACTGCCTCGCTGCAGCGCGGCACGGGCGGCGGCGGCCTGTTCGCGGGCGGCCTGCAGGGGATGGTCGGGCGTCGCCTTCGGCTCGCTCAAGGCGGACTCCTCCGGAATCCCCAGCGTCTGGGCGATCTTGCCGCGGGCCTCCACGACCTGCTTCCCCAAGGCGTCCAGGGCCGGCAGGTGCTGGTCTTCCAGCTTGATTGCCAGCTCGCCGCTCAACGCCACATCCTCGCCCAACTCCCGCAACTGCTGGTCCAGCTCCGCCGCTTCACTGGCGATGCTCCGCTCCGCGGCTACCTGGAACAGCTCGTTGGCTCGAGCGCCGGCCGTCTGGATGGCCGCCGAGATCCAGCGTGTGTCGTAGCCCCGCTGCTTCAGCTTCGGCGCGTGCTCGTTAAACTTCGGGAAGACCTCCGCGCGAGCCCGTTGTAGCGAGCGGGCCAGCTCCAGCGCCGGTCCCAGTTTCGCCGCGATGGCCGGCAACAACTGCTCAACGGCCAGCACTGGGTCCGAGATGGCACGGCTCTCGGCCGTCGTCAGCTCTTCCCGGATCGCCGGCAGGAACTTGGCAAAGAAGTTGTCGACGACGAAGAATCCGTCCTGGTCGTTGGCCGTGTCGAGTTCCTTCTCCAGACGCGTGGCTTCGTCGAACTGCGCTTGGACCTCGGCCAGTCGAGCGGGAAGTTGGCGCAGCGCGTTCTCGACACGGTCCAGCGTCTCGGCGGTGCCCTTGCCACGTTCGTGGAAGGCGGAAAACACCTCCTCGAACGTGAGTGACACTTCTTCGTCATTCGCTGCCGAGTTTCCCTCCGGTGGTGGACCGCTCTTGGCGATCTTCCGCAGGATGGCGGGGATGCCCTGGTTTTCGTGGAAGCGGACAGGTTCGCCGCTGATATGGTTCAGTCCTCGTTCGTACGATTCGGCGCTGAACAGGTTCTTCAGGCGGTTGACGGGACTGGCCGGATAGAGGATCCCGCGCGCTTCCTTCATCACGCGGGACACTTCGTTGGACATCACCAGCAGCTCGTCCACGCCGCCGAAGGCCTGATCGACCAGTTTCCGAGTGAGGCCCTCGTAGCCGCGGGCCTCCACCTTCTGGCGGTCGCCGAGCACTTCACTGGCGCGGCCGAAGACGGAGAGCACCTGGTCCATTTCGCCGCGCACCACCTTTTCGCGTGAGGCGAACTCCTTGAGCGTCCGCTGCAGCACGGGGACCCGACGACGATTGAGGTAGAAGAGGCCGCAGAGGCCGGCCAGCGACACGCCGCCCAGGGTCGTGGCCGCCGTGCGGCGCACCAGTCGCTTTCGCGCCGCCACCTGCTCCAGCCTCGCGTCCTCTTCCTGCGCCCGCGTCTCCGCCGCCTCCACCT
>JBIIEC010000332.1:0-7008 GCA_044238045.1 Pirellulaceae bacterium
CCGTAAGTGAGGAACTGCCACCACTTCCAGGGCTGCGTGATCGTGTCGGTTGTCACGCCCAGGATCTCTCGGCTCAACGTGCCCTGGGGCTGCCACAGGAACACGTCGATCAAGAAGACGGCGACATTGATGATGATCAGGTTGGCGATCATCGAACGGCCCGAGAAGAGGGAGAGTCCCGACTCTTCGCGATAGTAAGGGCGATCGTAGATTCCCATGACACGAACTTTCACGCGGGGACGGGGCAAACCAGGCGACCGGTCTTCGGGGCGTTTGGAAAGCGTTGGCCAACCGAAGGCCAGGCCCGCGGCCAGCCCAGCGGGATTGCGACGCTTCTTGGAGCCCAAAACAAGAGCAGACTCCGGGACGCGGAGCCTGCTTTAAGATAGCCGACGACAACGGCTCGAGAAAGTACGGAGCGATCAGCGAGGGCTGGCCGAGTTGACCAGCTGTCGATTCGTGCGATAGAGGCGACTCAGCTCCTCACGCAGCTCCTTCATCTTCGCTTCGGCCGCGCCCTGGTAGGCGCCGAGGACCTTCAGCTCCTTGGCCAGTCCGTCCCGATCGGCCGTGTACTTCGCTTGGCGATCCAGCTGGAACGTCAGTTCGTCCTGCTGCTTGGCAAGCGTTTCCTGGACCTTGCCGAGATCCTTCTGGGCCAGATCCAGTTCCAGGGCCAGCTGTTCGTTGGTGGCGGTAAGGGCCTGGTTCAGGCGGGCATAGTCGCGAAGCCGCCGGGAGTAGAGAGTGGCGATCGGCGTCGCCTTGCCCTGGTTGACCAGATCCTGGGCAACCGCGAAGTCCAGCGTGGCCACATCGCCCGCCTGGAAGGAACTCTGTTCGCCCTGCTGCAAGCTGGGATTGAGCGTACGGCCGCTCACATCGAACTCGGCCTCCTCCAGCGGCTGACCGGCATCTCCCGTGACTTCGACGTCCACATCCACCGATTCGGCCTTCGCGAACTTCACCTGCATCAGCTTGCGCCCGGGATCGTCTTGGTCGGTGGCCACTCCGCCGTCGCGGACATACTCCTGGATCAGGCTTTCGTAAGCGGCCTGGTCGCGGAATCCATCGGGCGGCATCAACGCCTGCATCTGGGCGGCGTTCAGGCCCGCGAACGTCTCATGGTCGTCCGCTGGCATAACTTCGTAGAGCACCCAGGACGCGTTGTTGTCCTGCAACTGCTTGATCTGTTCCTCGGTGAGTGGAGCGGTGGGCTGCAGCGTGATGGCTCCGGCCTTGCCCTCCGGACTGGCCACGACCTTGAATTCGCCCATGTAGTAGATCGGTACGGGGCAGGCCTGCACGGCCATGACGGTCGCTTCGTCCTCCACCTCCTCATCCGCGGCGGCGCTGGTTTCCATGCCATCTCCACCCGCGACCTCCTCTGCATCACCCTCTGCAGCGGCACTCTCTTCGGCGACCGTATCGGCCGCTTCTTCCTCGCCGTCTTCGGCGGCGACCGGCATCGTCGTCGTGCGGCGGTCGTGGGTGCGCGAACGGATCGAATTCCCCGCCGAGTTCTCCTCGGTGGCGTCCGCATCTTCCGAGGGAGTCGATTCGTCACCTGAGTCGGCGTCGGTGGTTCCCGCGTCTTCTTCGGAAGCAGCGTCTTCGCCGGTCGCTTCGCTGGCGGCGTTGTCGGCTGCGTTGTCCCCAGACGCATTGTCGTCACCGGTCGCTTCGCTTGGGGCCGCTTCGGTAGCTCCGTCGGCGGGTGCGGCGCCTTCGTCGGTGGTTTCGGTTGCTTCCGCCGCTGCGTCACTGTCTTCCGGGACGCCAAGGTCGGCACCTTCTTCGGATCCGCCCCCGAAGCCGGCGACATCGGTGTTGGGCCGGAGCTTCGGCGGCGTCATTGCCACTTTGCGGACAGGGGCGGCCAGGGCGCTGAGCGGAGCCTGCTTGAAGGCATGCACCACGGCGCCGACTTCCAGTCCGGGAGCGTTCACGGCGACGACGGGCGCCGCAGCTGGCGGAGTCGCGGCAGGCGCGGCCTCGCCACCTTCGGCGGGAGCTTCGCCCTCCGCCGGCGTTTCGCCCTCAGCGGGAGTTTCTCCCTCAGCTGCGGCACCTTCAGCAGCCGCACCTTCAGCAGCAGCTTCAGTTGCCGCACCTTCGGCTGCGGCTGCAGCTTCAGTTGCCGCCTCTTCCGCGCTCGCGGCCTCATTTGCCGTCGCTTCACCAGCGGCCGGTTCGGCTGTCGGTGTTTCCTCGGGCGCCGCGCTGGGGTCGACGGCTTCTTCCGCGGACTCTTCGCTGTTGCCGATCTTGCAGCCCGCGTCACTCCACTTCGAAGGATCCAGCAGGACGACACCGTCGCCCAGTTCCGCCACGCGCAGGTTGCGCCAAACGCGGCCTCGATCCACCAGGAGCCGGTTTACCTCGCCACGCAACTGCACTTCGCCCAACTGGTTATCTTGGGCGGAGCCGTGGATGAGTTCTTCGTTTCGCTTCGCTTCGATCTCAATCTCTTTCGTGGCCGTTTCATATTGCGAACGCCAACGATCCTGGGTTTTGAGGGTCGCGGCGGCGAGTACGAAGAGGGTCATCGCGCTGAGGAACAGAAAGACGAGCACGACCTGATGCCACGCGGGCCAAGTGCGCGAGCCCAGGTACGCCAACGCGATGAAGAGCAGGGCGACCACACCCAGAATTGCCAAGCCCATGGATATTCCTGTTCCGAATTGGCGTAAGTCCAGCGAGGCGCCGGTTCCGGCCGCGTGAAAAAGAGAGACTTAGATGGTTTATGATAAATTAGGCAACCTGCATCGTCAAGCGATTGGGTTCCTTGACGGTGCGCGCAACTCCTTAACACGCAACGGATTGCCTGCCGTAGCCTGGAGCCCGCCGGATTAATCTGGTTCCGAATCGCTTTGGGCGTCGGAATCGTCGGCGGGCGTCTCCAGACCGAGGCGCAGCGTCGCCTCCTCAGCCCAAGGGCTGTCGGGCGCCAGGCGTAAAAACTGCCGCCAATGCGGCTCGGCCTCGTAGGGGCGGCCGAGGCGGTCGAGGGATCGGGCCAGGTGGTAGTGCACATCCGGGTAGTCGGCGTGCGTGGAAAGAGCTCCTTGGAACGCGGCGATGGCCAGTTCCACCTGGCCGAGTTCCAGCAGGATGCACCCCAGGTTGGCCCGGGCTTCGACGAAGTTCTCATCGAGTTCGATGGCCATGGAGTATCGTTCGCGAGCCGCTCCGATGTCGCCGGCGAGGTAGAGCAGTTCGGCCAGCTGGAAACAGATTTCCGGGTTGGGTCCGCTGGCGAGCAAGGCGGCTCGATACGCTTCGACCGCCGCCAGCACCTGCCCCTCGTCCTCCAGTTGGCGGGCTTCCGACAGCAGTTCCGCCGCAGTCGGCAGCCGTTCCAGTTGCTGGGAGAGCAGCTGGTTGATCGGCAACGTCCGGGGCCGTGCCGGCGTGGGCCCATCGTCGGGTGCCGCCTCCGTGGCCGGATCCTCCGCCGGATCGGCCGCGTTCGCGTCCCACTGCCGCGCTTCAAAATCCAAGCGTCGCTGGCCGCTCGGCTCGATCAGTCCCTCGCCTTGGCGCAGCAGCAGTTGCCGCCCCTGGACGATGACGGAAAGCTGGGCGAGTGGTCGTTCGACTCCCGGCGTGCTGCGGGCCAACGCGGCCAGTTTCCGCTCGATCGCCTCCGGGCTGTCGCCTGCCGCGAGCAGTTCCGCCAGCCTTCGGGCCGTGGCCACTTCCTGGAAGTCGAAGTACGGCAGGCGATGCACTTCACGCTCCGGCACAATCAGACCGCGGCGATGCCAGCGGCGGATGATCGTGACCGGCACGTGCAGCAGCCGCGCGAGCATCGCGGGAGTGTAGAGGCGTCGGACCTGGGGTTCGTTCTCCATCAGGCCCAACCGCTGCCAGAACTGCGTCTCCGAGAGGACTTCGATCTCGCCGCGCTCGATGGCTTCATGAACGGAGCGGTCCATCCGTCCCAGCGGGTCCGCCAGCGGATCCTCTTCGGCGCCGCAGACCACTATGTCGACGGGCACTTCGCAGCGTTCGAGCGGAGAGCCGCCTTGTTCGCGGATCAGTCGACTGGCCTCTCGACGACTGACCCCGCCCAGTCTTCCCACGAAGGCCACGCGCCGCCCGGCGAATCCAGCGAGGCCCGCGTCGTCGCCATCCAGCTCGCCGGTCTCCAACTCTCCTGATGACAATTCTTCGTCACCGTAGGTGTTGTCGTCATCCGCTTCGTCGAGTGGATCGGCCCCGGGGTGATCTTCGTCGTGGAGACCTTCGGCCGGCCAGTCGCCTTCGACTCGATCCTCCGGTTCGTCGTCTGGCTGGTTCGACACGAGGGGCTCCGGAAAATTGCGGTGAGAGGTGGGCGGTCCGGGAGGCGAAGCGACGAGGACCCTGTCGTTCAACTCGAAACGGGCGCGGAGGACCGGATGGTGGCACCGCGAGCACGGCTTGGCAGAACCGCACCGAAGTGTCGCGCAGAGGCTCGGGGCGTGTCAAGCCGTGGCCGTAGGCGTTGGGTTTGATGCAGCGTCGCGTCGGCGGGGAAAAACAAAAAAGTCCGCTCCGGTCGTTCCCGGAGCGGACTTCGGTAGAGAAGGAATGGGGCTGGGCAGCAGCGAGTCCGCGGTGTGGACGCGGTGTGGACGCCTTAGCGAATCGAGCCCATGGGCGGTTTCGGGGGATCGAATCCGTCCAGTTGATCGTCGATCACCGGGCGAGCCGTGACGATGCGCCGGGGCGTGGCTTCGGTCTGCGAGACGCCACGGGATTCCACGGGGCGTTGGGCCGAAGTGGGCGTCGTGTCCAGCGGTACGCGCATCATGATCGTACGCGGCTTCAACTGCGTGGTCTCCGTCGGCACCCACCGCGAAACTTCGCGCTTCACCTCCTCGGTGCGTTCCTCGACCACCCACTTCTGGACCTTCACCGGCACCTGCTCGGTGCGTTCTTCCGCGACATAACGCATGGTGGTCACCGGCACCTGCCGCACGACCTCCTCGCGTTCCCAGCGGATCTTCTGCACGGGAACGCGTCGCACCAGGTTCTCGGTCACGGGGCGCTGCACCGTGACAGGCACGAAACGACGCTGCTCTTCCGACACCATCCGCTGCGTGGTGATCGGCCGCTGCTGCACTTCGACCTGCGCTTCGTAGCGAGTCACCTGCGTCGGGACCTTTTGGGTCACCACTTCGGGGACATACTGCGTTGCCGTCACGGTCTGCGGCACGACGTTCGGCACGTACATCCGCTGGACCTGGTAACCGCCCTGCTGCTGGGGCACATAGTAGTATCCGGCGCGCTGCGAGGTCGGCTGCCCCGTGTAGGGATTGACGTAGTTGGTGCGGGGCATCCATTGCAGGCGATTGCGGACAGGCCCCTGCTGGTACGACCATTGGTCAAACCAGCTTCCCTGGTCCACATACTGCGTCGACTCGACCGTCTGCGGACGCAGCGTGGTGTACTGCTGGTCGTGGTACTGCGTCTCGGTAACCGGACGCCACACCGTCCGTTGCTCCTGCTGCATGGAGGTCTCCGTGACCGGATTCATGACGGTGCGGCGTTCCTCTCGCATCTCGGTCTCGGTCACGTAACGCGTCTGCTGTACGGTCTCCTCGCGGTACTCCGTCTCGTAGACTGGTCGCAGCACCGTGAACTTCTCCTCCCGCGTGCTCGTCTCCTGCACGGGACGCATGGTCGTGTAGCGACGTTCGCGCATTTCGGTCTCGACCACCGGTCGATATGCCTTCACCGGCCGCTGTTCCACCAGCGTCTCCGTCTCCAGGCGATAGGTCTTCACCGGCTTCTGTTCATAAACCGTTTGCGGAACCAGGCGATACGTCGTACTCGGAGCACACTCCGTCTGGACGGCTTCCTGGGCGAGGGCGGCTGCCAGCGGCAGAGCGACAACGCCGAATGCAAGCGAGAGCAGCGAGTTCTTCATGATCAGTAGCGATCCCATGGGAAGAAAACGATTCAAACTGGGAACACGCGGCGACGCCTTCCCCGATCCGGCGTTCCGCTGAGTGGGGCTGACCTGGCGCCTCTCAGCGCCGGTACATTCCCCACCCTTGGAATTTGCGTCAAACCTGACTTTGCGGCAACTAGCCTGTTGGGGGATGCCCGGGCCAGCCGCGTATCAAACTGCGTCACTGCAAGGCTTTACTACGACAAAAATAAATTCAAGTTCTTGCGACTCCCTGACGACACCTGTGCTGTCACTGCTGTTAAAAGTCGCGTGATCGGCAAAGTTGATGCAGCTTGACAGGCGGCGTTCCCGTCGTCACCGTCGCGCATCGCCCGGTGTTGTTGCTTCACGCGTCCGTGGTTTACGCGTCGCGACATGCGTTCCCGCAACCCCGAGCGAGATTCGCCCGGTGATCGTGGTCCGCTGCTAGCCGTCGCGCTTGGAACGCAGCGCTGGATAGCGCTCTGCATGGAACGCGTGTGCAAAGAGCGCGAGACGCTTGTTCGCAGCAAAACAGAAGGAACGCAGGACGCGCGTGTCTCGTGAAGCAAAGCGTGGTGAAACACGCTGCTCAGCGCGCGTCGGCCTTGGCTGCGAAGCGATGGCCCTTCTTGGGTCCGTCCTGCGTGAGCGTCAGGATCTCGGGACCGTTCTCGGTCATCAAGATGGTGTGCTCGAACTGCGCGGACAAGCGTCCGTCGCGCGTGCGCACCGTCCAGCCATCGCGTCGATCGAGCATCGTATGGCGGGTGCCGAGGTTGATCATCGGTTCGATTGTGAAGCACATGCCTGGTTCCAGTCGATCGGTGTACGACTGGCGATTTGGGAAGTGCGGGATCGACGGATCCTGGTGGAATCGACGGCCGATGCCATGGCCGACGTACTCTTGCACCACGCCCAGCCCCAGCGCTGTCGCGTGCTGGACAATCACCTTGCCGATCTCCGCCACCTGGCATCCAGGCGTGATCGCGTCGATGGCCAGGTAGAGGCAGTCGAAAGCCGCCTGCGTCACGACGGCCGCCTCATCGCTCACGTCGCCGATGAGGAACGTCTCCGACTGGTCG
>JBIIEC010000333.1:0-6993 GCA_044238045.1 Pirellulaceae bacterium
GTTACACAATGCTAATATCAGTGGTGATTCTCACCACTACCCAGCAGTGGGATACCGCGAGAAACGCGGAGACGTGAGCGTGCGATTCGCATCGCCGCAAGATCGCACGCAAAAACCGTACGCGAAGAAAAAGCCCGGTCGCCGGCGATGAAACCGGCAACCGGGCTGCGGGGAACCACCCGTTTCAGAAACCTTTTTCTGAGGTTTATATTCCTTCAGAAGTTACCTTCCAAGCGATCGCCGGGGTAGCTCCTGCCGCCTGTGGTCGAAGTGCCTGCTGCGTCTCTACGCACGCCGGCGACGGAACAGGGGCGCGAGCAGCAGGGCGACCAGCGCAGACGCGCCCGCGGCCGGTTCCGGCACGGCATTGACGGCCGCACGCGGACCCTTCTCATACCCGCCGGCCTGGAACGCCACGACGAAGTCCGACGTATCGAAGTCGCCATCGCCGCTCCAGTCCCCCGTGGCCCAAGTCGAGTTGCCCGGCGTGCCATCCTCGTACTGCCCGGCCTGGAACACGACGATGAAGTCGCCGCTGTTGAACTCGCCATTCAAGTCCGCGTCGCCGAGATACGTCTTCTTCAGCTGGTTCACCCAGTAGAGGCGATCGTCGCCGTTGACGACCTTGTCCTGGTTCACATCATATTTGGCGTCATTCGAATTGCCGCGGACGGCCGAGGTCAGCTGGTCGATGTCGGCCACTCCGAGCTGTCCATCGCCGTTGAAGTCGCCCACCGGACCGACGGGACCGTTCGCCCGGGGAACGAGGACTCCGGGCTTGAAGCCGTAGAAGTCCATGTCGACCGCTCCCAGCTGGCCGGTCGAGTGCTGTCCGAAGCCCAGGTAGGACGCGGCGAACTCCGACCCGGCGCCGCTGGTCACGACCAGTTTGGTCGGCGTGGTGGAACCGTTGGCGTACACGTTGACATCGTACTGGTTCACTTCATCCGCGCGGCCCTGGATGGTGATCCAGAACTCGTTCCAGTCCGCCGTGCTGGCGACCGGGAACTCGCGATGCTCGCCGGAGTCGGCCGAGTCCACCTGCGTGTTGTCACCCGACTCGACATACTTGTTCATCAGCAGCGCGCCCGTAGGATTCAGCGCGCGGTCGTCGCTGCCGTTGGTCGAGAGGGCAAACGAGATGATGCCGCCACTTTGCTGGAAGATCCCGAACGTCGACTTGCCGTTGTCCTGGATGTTGTAGCCATCCCCGACCGAAGGCACCTGGCGGTCCAGCAGGCCGGTGGTGGCGAGGCGGGTGCGGAAGGTCAGCGTCACACCCGCCGTGAGGATCTCTCCGTCCGGATCAAACTCCGAGATGTCGCGCGTAAAATAGATCTTGCGGTTGCTGGGATCGGCGAACCCTTGGTTGCGCGGGTCGCCCGTGTCCTCGACACGCAGGAACGTGGTGGCTCCCTCGGTAATCACCGCGATGCCGCCCGGCGCCGTACCGGGTTCGCCGATCTGGCTGCCGTCGAACACATCGGACCCGTTATCGTGGCTCCAAGAACCGTCCAGGGCGCCGAAGTCGTCGGTCGCATCCTTGTCGCCCGCGAAGAGATAGGTCCATCCCCCGACGGGATCTTGGTAGGTAACTCCAGCCCAGGCAGGCCCGGCCTGGGAGATCAGCAAGCAGGCAGCCAACCCCAACGCCCAAGAAGGCTTTCGCATCGAACGACCCTTTATCTGTTTATATGTCGAGTGAAAACAAACCCCCGAAACGGCAGACTACACGACCCCCGATCAAGGGAACGCCCTCGCGAAGGCCAAAATGCCATGACGCAGGTGCACAAACCGCCATGCCCTAACGAGTTACGCGAAGTAGAGTGCTGGCTGTCATGGTAACTTCACGGGACAAAAAACAAGTGAATTTCCCGTAAAACCGTCAAAATCCCCCCCGCCGATGACTCGACTTCGTGCCCAAGGCTGGCCGGTCGGCCGGCCGGAGCCTCCGGAGAGCCGCTGACTTCTCGGAGGCGTTCAGGGTTCGACACCCAGGCTGGGGATTGGCCAGTCCGGCGCCGGGACCGCGCTGCTGGCGGGAGATGGGCTGGATCTGTCTGGTCGCTTCTGGCCGCTTTCGGTTACCATCCGCGACTTCGGTCCAGATCGGTCGTTGGGCCGGGGCGGTGCCGGGTCGACAGGCGGGAGCCAGGAGTTTCCTGCGCGGGCTGGGCTATCGTGGAAGGGACCGTGGAGACGAGAGCGATGGACCAGCCAGCGAACCCACGCAACTCGTCCTCCCGCGTCGCCAACGAAGCCACGTTCATCGCTCCCTCGGCGTCCTCGTCGCGCGATCCGCAGGCCGCTGACCTGGAGTCGGGGCATGCGGTTTCGGGCGAGGCGCGAACGTACCCGGCACCATCGACGGAATCAGCAGCCGGCCAGCTGGCGGTTCTCCATCGCTCATCCCTGGCTTCGCAACTGGCGCTGTTCGCGAGCGTCTACTTCCTGGCCCACGTCGTGTCCCTCGCGTTCCAGTCGCCAACGGACTCCTTGATTCCCGTCTGGCCGCCCCTGGGGGTCTTCGCCGCGGCACTACTGCTGACACAGCGACGTCACTGGTTGACCATCGTGCTGGTGGCGGGCATCGTGACGCTGCTGGTAAGCGAATTCGCGGAGCGGCCCGCGACCGAGTCCGGGCTGCGCGCCGCGGGACTGTTCCTGGCAGACACCCTGCTATCCCTGGTATCGGCAACGATGCTCCAACACACGGCGAAGCTGCCCTTTGCGTTGACGTCACTCCGCCGCGTGCTGCTGTTCGCCGCCGGATCGATCGCCTTGGCGGCGATCAGCGGAGTGGGCCAGTCGCTGTCGAACTGGCAGCCTGGCGTGCGAGCGTTCACGGTACACTACCTGCACTGGACGATGGCCAGCCTGATCGGCATCTGGTTCGTCGGCCTTCCGCTGCTGGGCCTGGTTCCAGCGTGGCATGGGTTTCCGTCCTTGCTGCGTCGCAGTGCGCTGCCGGAAGGACTGGTCGTCTTCTTCACGCTCTGGCTCTGCAGCCATGTGGTTTTCAGTGACTGGGCACCCTGGTTCTCTTTCACGCCGTTCATATTGCCGTCACTGATGTGGACCGTGCTGCGGTTTGGCGCGCGGGGCGTGGACGCGGCCATGATCCTGCTGACCATGGTGGCGATCCAAGCGATCTGGAAGGGAACCGGCCCCTACAGCCGGGCTCCCGAAGGCATCCACATCGCGGTACTGCAGACCCAGTTCTTCCTTTTTTCGTGGTCGGTGTTCCTGCACGCGACCGCCGCCATCCTCGTCGAACGCCAGCAGGCCAACGCCGCCCTGGAGGAGGTCAACTCCGAACTGACCTTCCGCGTGGAAAGCAGGACCGCTGAACTGCGCCGCGTCAACGCTTCGCTGCATGAGAGCGATCGACGCAAGGACCAGTTCCTGGCCATGCTGGCCCACGAACTCCGCAATCCGCTCTCGCCCATCCTCAACTCCATCCAATACCTGCAGCGCAGCGAAGCCTCGGACCCCGATGCTCGCCAGGCCCAGGCGATGGTGGAACGGCAGGTCAAGCACATGTCGCGCCTGATCGACGACCTGCTGGACGTGGCCCGCATCGGCCGCGGCAAGATTCGACTCGAACGGGTCCTCTGCGACCTCGTCCTGATCCTGCGGACGACCTGCGAGGACCAGCGACCGGTGCTGGAGGCCCGTGGGCTGCAGTTCCTGGTGGACCTGCCTGCCGAACCGATCTGGATCATGGGCGATGAGACAAGGATCGCGCAGATGGTCGGCAACCTGCTGCACAATGCCGGCAAGTTCACCGACCGCAACGGGCTGGTCGCGTTGCGAGCTTCCCGATCGCCCGATGGCAAATCGGCGATGATCCGCGTGAGCGACACGGGAATTGGCATGGACGCGACCACGCAGGAACGCGTCTTCGACGCCTTCAGCCAGGCCGACACGGGACTGGTGCGAGCGCAAGGCGGCCTGGGCCTCGGACTGGCCCTTGTCAAAGGCCTGGCCGACATGCACTACGGAGCTGTTCAGTGTTCCAGCGAAGGACTCGGCCGCGGCAGCACCTTCTCCGTCTCCCTGCCCCTCGCGCAGGCGCCCGCGAGCGTCCCGAGTCCCGCGACCGGTCCGGCCGCCTCGGTGGAACGGACCTTCCGCGTGCTGGTTATCGAAGACAACGTGGACGCGGCCACCAGCCTGCGGCTGCTGCTGCGGTCGCTCGGCCACGACGTCCGCGTCGCGCACACAGGCGTGGAAGGCGTGGCGGAGGCGCGTCGCTGGACCCCGGAAATCGTCCTCTGCGACATCGGCCTTCCTGGCATGGATGGCTACGAGGTCTGTCGCGTGCTGCGTCGGGAAGCGACGACTCGTGGCGCCTGGATGCTGTCGCAGAGCGGTTATGGCCAGCAGGAGGACCACCGGCGATCCGCATCGGCCGGCTTCGATCGGCATCTCACCAAGCCGCTGGATTTCGCGGAACTCACTTCCCTGCTGGCGAACCATCGGCCCTCACCGCCTCCCGCCCTGGCCGGCTGAGGCCCGCCAGTCGCCACCCCGCCGCGAAACAGCGGCTTTCCTCGGGTTCGTCGCGGAGCACGGCAACCGTCTGGCGAAAGGTGCTTCCCCGTGCCTCGCACCCGGAAATTCCTTGCCGTCCGGTTGCGCATCGGCTATCCTTGCCGACCGCTGCACAGGGCCGTGCTCGCCAAGTGCCTTCTTCGCCGTCACGGATCGACGTCGCTGCGTCGATCCACTTTCCACCCCTGCGTACATGCCCCTGCATCCCGAGGGATGCGCGGCATCCGGCAGACTCCCACCCGCTCCACCTAAGGTGCTCACATGACCGATTTCGGAGACCTCGATCGTCGCGACTTAATCAAGGCCGGTCTCACGGGACTCTCGCTCGCGAGCCTCGGGCTGAGCGGCGCGGTGGGTGATGATGAACGCCCGCGACGCGGCAAAGACAAGCGAGACGACCAACGCGACGACGATCGGCCTGAGGCGGAGGACGAGCATGATCGTGGCCGCCGCCGTCTACCGCGCAACGTGCTGATCCTCTGCACCGACCAGGACCGCGGCATCCAGCACTTTCCGCCGAACTGGGCGGAACGCAACCTGCCGGGCCTGATGCGACTCAAGAAGCACGGTCTGACCTTCGAAAACGCCTTCACCAACTCCTGCATGTGCTCGCCGGCCCGCGTCACCTGGATGACCGGCTACTTCCCCGCGCAGCACAAGGTCTTCTCGACGCTCGAAGAGAGCATGCCGTCGGACCAGTATCCGCAAGACGAGATGCCGGTGGACCTGCCGAACATGGCCACCGTCATGACCGCCGCCGGCTTCCACTCGATCTACAAGGGCAAATGGCACTGCAGCAAGCCGATCAATGGCACCGAGTTCACGCAGGCCGACTTGGCGCAGTACGGATTCGACCGCTGGAACCCGCCCGATGGCGGCGCGAACCAGACGGTCGACGAGGGCGGCGGTGCTCCCAGCCGGCCGGGAGCGCACGACGAACGGTTTATGTTCAGCGATGGTCCCAACGAGGAGTCGGCCGAAGGCATCCTGGCCTTCCTGAAATCGGACCTCGCGAAGCAGCAGCCGTTCTTCATGGTCGCTTCGCTGGTAAACCCGCACGACGTGTTGGCTTATCCGACGAATTACCAGGCGTTCGGCTACACGGACGAATTTCTGCAGGGCGAGATCGAACTGCCGGCAACCGTCAACGAAGACCTGTCGACGAAACCCTCCGCGCAACAACAGTTCCTCGTCGATAGCGCGGGCCTTGGCCCCCTGCCCACGCCCGAGATGAAGCGGAACTATGTCAACTTCTACGGCAACCTGATGAAACTCTCGGACCAGTACATCGGGCGGATCCTGGATACGCTGCAGGAGCAGGGCTTGCTGGAGGACACGCTGATCATCCGCACGGCCGACCACGGCGAGATGGGAATGACGCACGGCGGCCAGCGGCAGAAGAACTTCAACTTCTACGAGGAGTCGCTCCGCGTGCCGCTGGTCTACTCGAACCCGCGACTCTATCCCAAGCCGCAGTCCACCAAGGCGCTGGTATCGCATGTCGACTTCGTGCCGACGCTGGCGAGTCTCTACGACGCTCCCAAGGCGGCCCGCGCGGAATGGCAAGGCGTGGACTACTCCCGCGTGATCCTCGACCCGTCAAGCAAGGGACCGCAGGACAACATCGTCTTCACCTTCGACGACTACCTGTCCGGCCAGCCCACCAACATCTACCCGCGCCCCAACAACCGCATCGTCAGCGTGCGGGAAGCTCGCTACAAGCTGGCCGAGTACTACGACCCGAACGGCGTGGCGACCAGTGAATGGGAGATGTACGACCTGGCCGACGACCCGCTGGAAACCAACAACCTCGCCCGCCCCGGCTACCAGCGGACGGCGACGGAGCAGCACCACTACGAGCGCCTGCAGAAGAAGCTGGAGAAAACCAAGCGGACGCGGCTCCAGCCGCTGGCTTGAGCAAGCCGACGCCACGGACGGCCGTGAACACGCCAGAAAGGCCGCCTGGGCAGACCCGGTGCGGCCGGGAAAGACGAGCCCCAAGTCTTGACCAGTAAAGCACTTGCACCGGCAATGAGGCTACTGGGACTCGAACCCAGGACCTACGGATTAAAAGTCCGTTGCTCTACCGACTGAGCTATAGCCTCAACGTAAACGCAAGCGATGCGTCGAGAATTGTACCGTCGAACAGGTCGCTGCATAACCCGCCTTGCTGGAGCGTGGCCGTCCTCGGCCGCACCGAAGCGGCTCGCTGTTAGCGTGCGGCCTGAAAGTCGGCTGGCGGGCTTTTCATGGCGAACCAAGTGCGGCCGGGACGGCCGCGCTCCTGCCATCTTGGAGCGTGGCCGTCCTCGGCCGCATCGAAGCGGCTCGCTGTCAGCGTGCGGCCTGAAAATCGGCTGGCGGGCTTTTCATGGCGAACCGAGTGCGGCCGGGGCGGCCGCGCTCCTGCCATCTTGGAGCGCGGCCGTCCTCGGC
>JBIIEC010000334.1:0-6964 GCA_044238045.1 Pirellulaceae bacterium
TCGGGCGGGTCTTTTTTTTACCACGGAGAACCACGGAGATGCTTTTTGGGATCGGCGTGGTTCAATCGACTGAGCGGCAGCTAGGCGCGGGGTGCGACGGCGCTGGCGTGGACGGCCTCGCAGATCTTGCGGAGCGACTCTTCGACGTTGCCGGAGGCGGTCTGGAAGCGATCGCTGTCGATGACGAGGGGTGCGCCGAGGACGACGAGGGCCGCGCCGTACTTGGGCGTTTCGATGGCCTGTTCCAGCGAGAGGCCGCCGACGGCCTGCACGGGAATCTTCACGGCGTTGACGACCTCGCGGAGCTGGTCGAGCGGATTGGGGGCGCGGACGCCGCGGGCCGCAATGCCCCGACGCTCGTCGTAGCCGATGTGGTGGATGACCACGTCGCAGCCCAGGTCTTCGATCCGCTTCGCGCCGGCCACCATGTCGGTGCAGGCCAGGTTGTCGCCCATCACCTGCACGCCGTAGTCCTTGCCCGCCTTGACGACGCAGCGCAGCGTTTCATCGTGGGCCTGTGCCATCACCACGACATGGGTGGCCCCCGCCTTGGCCATCATCTCCGCTTCCAGATAACCGCCGTCCATGGTCTTCAAGTCGGCGACGATCGGCACGTTCGGGAACTCCTGCCGCAGCAGCCGCACGCAGCGCAGGCCCTCCGCCAAAATCAACGGCGTCCCCGCCTCCAGCCAGTCCACCCCGGCCCGCATCGCCATGTGCGCCGTCTCCAGGGCTTCTTCAATGTTCGTAACATCCAGCGAGATCTGCACAATGGGCTTCATGGGGGGCGCCTGCGGCGAGAGAGGGGTGAGGAATAAAGTAGGAAGCGGAAAATGCTTGGCGCGTCCGGCGCCGTTGGGGGCGCTCTTTGTAACCGATGGTTTTGGCTGCTGAAAAGAGGCCGAGCGCGTGGCTGGGGAAGATCGCAAGGGTGCTGTCGTGGGGGAAATACGTGGTCGGCGGGCGGAAAGTGTTTGGAGAATTGAACGGCGTGTGTTATCCTGCCCGCTCGGGCGTCGCTGGAGGCGGCGGCCATGTCTCTGACAAGTCTCTGGTAGGGAGGGAACCCCATGTCGACGACGCGCATTCCGTTGATTCGAGCCGAGGAGCAGAGCCGCGACCAGGAACGCCGCTTGGAAATGAGCACGGCGGAGATCGGTTTGTCGGTACGCACGACGAACTGCCTGGAAGAGCGAGGCATTTTCACGGTCCGCGACCTGCTGAAGTGCACCCGCGACGACCTGCTCGGTATCTCCAACTTCGGCGAGAAGACGCTCGAGGAAGTCTACGCGGCCCTCGAGAAGATTCAGTTCTACCGTTCCAGCCGATCGCCGCGCTAGCGGACCCCGCCAGGCTAGGAATCTGCTTCTGACCCAGAAGCTCCGCCCGCAAGCCTATCCCTTCGCAACGCCCTGGCAGATTCCTATCTGCTGCCCAGGGCGTTGTTTCATTTCCGGCCGGAAATTGCGCGAGGATGTTCACCACGGTGGGCACGGAGAAACGCCAAGCGTTTCCGTATGCCTGCGTGTTTCTTCGTGCCCTCCGTGGCAAAAAAAAACGCCCGCCGACAAAGTCGCACGGTCGCGTGCGCGGCGGCTGTGGGCCACGGACATTCGCTATACTGCGGGGAAGCCGCAGGATTGGTGGAGTGCGGTGGGGAACGAGGTGGGCTGATGAGCTTTCAGGATGAACTGGCCAAGCTGACGGCGGCGCAGCGGCAGGCCGTCGAGCATATCGACGGGCCGATGCTGGTGCTGGCCGGTCCGGGCAGCGGCAAGACGCGCGTCGTGACGCACCGCATCGCCAACCTCATCCATCATGGCGTCTCGCCCAGCTCCATCCTCGCCGTGACCTTCACGAACAAGGCGGCGGAGGAGATGAAGGAGCGGGTGCAGCGGCTGGTGCCGGGCAGCTGGGTCTGGATCGGCACCTTCCATCGCTTCTGTTCCCGGCTGCTGCGCCGCTACGCGCGCCATGTCGGCCTGGACGCGAACTTCACCATCTACGACACCGACGACTCCCGCCGGGCGCTCAAGCAGGCCCTCGAACAGCTGAACCTGCCGCTCACGATGACCACGCCGGACCGCATCGCGCAGCAGATCAGCTGGCTGAAGAACCAGCTGGTGTCGGCGGCGGAGTACCAGCCGCGGGCGGGCAATGAGATGGGGGCGATCCTGCGGGACGCGTACCCCGCCTACCAGGAACGCCTGCTGTCGGCCAATGCCGTCGACTTCGACGACCTGCTGCTGCACGTCGCGAAGATGCTGCAGCAGAACCCCGACCTGCGGGCGCTGCTGGACGAAACCTATCCTTACATCCTGGTCGACGAATACCAGGACACGAACCTCGCCCAGTACGCCATCGTCCGCGCGCTGTCGATCGACTATCCGAACCTGGCGGTGACCGGCGATCCGGACCAGTCGATCTATGGTTGGCGCGGCGCGAACCTGAACAACATTCTGGAGTTCGAGAACGACTATCCGCAGGTGCGGGTGGTGCGGCTGGAGCAGAACTATCGCAGCACGCCGAACATCCTGGCGGTGGCCGATTCGTTGATCCGCAACAACCGGCGCCGCAAGCACAAGCAGCTGTTCACCGAGAATCCGGACGGCAAGGCCGTGCGGCTGGTGACCTATCCGTCGGGTCTGGACGAGGCGCGCGACATCGTGGCGCAGATCCAGCAGTTGTGCCGCGAGGAGGATCGCAAGCTGAGCGACTTCGCGATCTTCTACCGCACCAACGCGCTGTCGCGAACGGTCGAGTATTCGTTGCGGGACGCGGGGCTGCCGTACCAGATCGTGAACGGGCTGGAGTTCTACCAGCGCAAGGAGATCAAGGATGTCCTGGCGTACCTGCAGGTGATCCATAATCCACGCGACGACGTGGCGCTGTCGCGGATCATCAACGTGCCGCCGCGACGGATCGGAGCGACCAGCATCAAGCGGCTGGCCCATCATGCGCACGAGCATGGGCTCAGCATGCTCGAAGCCGCCCGCCAGGCCGACACCATCGCCGGCCTTGGCAAGCCCGCCCGCCAGGCCATCACCACCTTCGCGGCCCTCATGGATCGACTCGGTGATCCCTCCATCGACGGGCTGCTGCCGCGCATCGACCTCATCCTGGAAAAGACCGGCTACCTTGAGCAGCTGCTGCAGGCGGGCACGCCCGAGGAGGACGAGCGGGCCGAGAACGTCAAGGAGCTGCTCTCGGCGGCGCGGGAGTTCGACACACGCGAGGAGGAAGCGACCACCGATGTGCTGGGCGCGTTCCTCGAACATGTGGCCCTCGTCAACGACGTGGACGCGTGGGAGGAAACGGATCGCGTGACGCTCATGACGCTGCACGCCGCGAAGGGACTGGAGTTCCCGGTGGTGTTCATCGTGGCCGTCGAGCAGGGGATCCTGCCGCATGATCGCAGCATGGCAAATGACGAGCAGCTGGAGGAGGAACGGCGGCTGCTGTTCGTCGGCATCACTCGCGCGCAGCGGGAACTGCAGCTGAGCCATGCCGCCAGCCGCAACCATCGAGGCAGCGTCAATTTCTGCGTGCCCAGCATGTTTCTTGTCGAACTGCCGCGGCAGGAGATGGAGGTCAGCGACCCGGTCTACGGCGGCAGCCCTGACTGGCACGGGAACCACGACGACCTGGTGGACGAGATCCCCGAGGATCCGCTCGAACAGCCCTACGAGGAAGCTCGCTACGACGATGCGGCCGACGCGGCGCACCGCGATCATGAACACAGCGACCATCAATACAGCGATCCTGAGCACAGTGATCCCGTGTACGACGCGGACCAGGAAGCTTGCGATCCGATTCCGGACGACGACCATCCGGCGGCGTGGGACGATCCGTTCCGAGGTGCCTCGCGGGGAACTTCGGGCCGGCCGACCGGCAGCCGTGCCGCCCGCGGCAAAACGCCGGGCAAACCAACCGGCAAGCTGCCAGCCGTGCGGACGGCGGCCGACGTCGCGGATCAGGCGGGCAGCATGAGCCAGGCGGGCAGCGTGAATCGCGGGGCGAGCAGTCCGGGCGCGGCGGTGGACCCGGCCGTGTTTCGCGTCGGCATGACGGTCATGCATCCGCAGTACGGACCCGGCAAGGTGCAGGAGCTGGCCGGGCATGGCGACAAGCGGGTTGGCACGATCAACTTCGCCACCGCCGGTCCCAAGAAGTTCGTGCTGGCCAAGAGTCCCGTGCGGCCCGTCGGCTGAGGCCACTTCGCGCGGACGCGGCGCGAAACCGACGCGCATCCCAGGCCTTTTTTCAATTTCAGAAACCAGTATCTCCACGCAGCCCCTTGGCATCCCCTTCCCCTCGATCGGTCACTCCTTCCACTCCCGCATCAGGTCACGCGAGCGTTCGCCATGCAGTACATCAAGGTCGCACAGCTGAAGACGGTCGAGCGGTTCCGGGAGCGGTTGGCGGAGTTGGGTGTGTCGATGCCGGTGGACGATCGGGTGCTCGCGCGCGAGGAGGGTTCGCCGCTGGCCCAGCCTCTGCGAATCGGCCCGCATGAGGTGGGGAACCGCTGGGTGATCCATCCGATGGAGGGCTGGGACGCGGGGGAGGATGGATCGCCGAGTGCGTTTACGTTGCGGCGGTGGCGTCGTTTCGGGCTGAGCGGCGCGAAGTGGATCTGGGGCGGCGAGGCGGCGGCGGTCCGCGAGGACGGCCGCGCGAACCCACGGCAGACGCTGGCCACGCGTGGCAACGTCGAGGGGCTGAAGGCGCTGCGCGAGGAGCTGCTGGCTGGCCATCGCGAAACGGGCAGCTCCACCGACGACCTGCTGGTGGGCCTGCAACTGACACACTCCGGTCGCTTCTGCCGGCCGAACGGTCCGAAGCTGGAGCCGCGGATCGCCTGCCACCATCCACTGCTCGACCGCAAGTTCGGCATCGACCCGGCCGACGACTCGGTCGTCTGGACCGACGCGCAGATCGAAAGGCTGATCGAGGACTATGTCGAGGCGGCGGTGGTGGCGCAAGCGGCCGGCTTCCCGTTTGTCGACATCAAGGCCTGCCATGGCTATCTGCTGCACGAATTCCTCGGCGCGTACACGCGGCCCGGCCCGTTCGGCGGCGACTTCGAGGGACGCACGCGCGTGCTGCGGACGATCATCGAGCGGGTAAAGGAGCGGCTGCCGGAGCTGACGGTCGTGGTGCGGTTGAGTGTCTTTGACACGTTGCCGTATGAGATGGGCGAGACGGCGGGCCGGCCGATGCGGTGGGACGGTTCGGTCTATCGGTACGGCTTCGGCGTCGACCTGGACGATCCGCAGCGCATGGACTTGGCGGAGCCGATCGAGCTGATGCGGCGGCTGCGGTCGCTGGGGGTGGCGGCGGTGAACGTGTCGTGCGGCAGTCCTTACTACAATCCGCATGTGATGCGGCCCGCGATCTTTCCGCCCAGCGATGGCTACCAGCCGCCGGAGGATCCGCTCGTGGGCGTCGCGCGGCAGCTGCATGCCACGCGCGCCTGCAAGGAGGCCCTGCCCGACCTGCCGCTGGTCGGCACCGGGTACACCTATCTGCAAGACTACCTGGTGCAGGTCGCGCAAGCCGTGGTCCGCGACGGCTGGGTCGACGCCGTGGGGCTGGGACGCATGGTCCTCTCGTACCCGGAGCTGCCTCGCGATACGCTGGACGGCCGGGCCACCCAGCGAAAAATGGTCTGCCGCACCTTCAGCGACTGCACGACGGGCCCGCGAAACGGCATGATCTCGGGTTGCTATCCGCTGGATCCGCACTACAAAGCCCTGCCCGAGGCCAAGCAGGTGCAGGCCCTGCACAGATCGGGCCGCGAGGCCGACGAGTAACCGGCAAAGCGAGCGGTTGCCGCTGCCGGGCGCCCCAGTGCCAGGCGCCCCAGTGCCAGGCGCCCGAGTCACCCGGCCCAGCGACGATAGGCTCACGGAGGTTCATGACCGGATGTCTGGTTCCGCGAACATCGCCGAAAACCTCTGGCCGCTCTGCAAGCGGGTGGTGGCGGCGTGGCGTGACGAGCCGTGGTGGCAGTCGCTGGAGCCCGGCGGTTCCGCGACGCTCGATGGCGTCTGCGGCGCATCGTCCTCGCTGGTAGCCGCCGCGCTCGCCGAACTGTCCGCTCCCTCGACGGTCCTCGTCGTCTGCCCCCAGGCATCCTGGATCGACGACGTGATGGACGAGCTGAAGCTGTTCAGCACGCGCGCGGCGGCCGCGTATCCGGCGTTGGAGTCATCCGGCGACCAGGAGTTGTCCGATGTGGGGTTTGGTGAACGGCTGCGGACGGTAAAACGCCTGCTGTCCAGCGAGAAGCCGGCGATCGTAGTTGGTTCAATCCAGAGCCTGCTGCAGCCGGCGGCCGATCGACTGCAACTGCAGCGACAGTCGCGCGTGCTGCGGACCGGGGAGCTGCTGCAGGCCGAGGAGCTGACGCGATGGCTGGTGGAGCACCGGTTCCACGCCACCAGCGCGGTCCAGTTGCCTGGCGAGTTCTCCTGGCGCGGCGGCATCCTCGACATCTTCGCCACCGACTGGCCCAATCCGGTGCGCATCGAACTCTTCGGTGACGAGATCGAGTCACTGCGGGCATTCGACGTCGCGTCGCAGCGGAGCCTGGAGTCGTTCCAGGCGGTGGAGCTGACGGTGATGGACGCGGTCGGGGAGCGGCGCGGATGCTTGACCGAGTACCTGCCGGAGGGCTGTCCGGTGCTGATGCTGGAGCCGGAGCAGATCCTCAGCGAGGGCAACCAGTTCGTGCAGCGGACCGATTCGCCCGAGGAACTCTGGTCGATGCCGGACGTGATGCGGCGGATCGCCGCGCACCGAGTCCTCTACGCCTCGGCCGTGGCGGCGGGTCCGGAGGAGGAGTTGGTGCGCATGCCGCTGGGGACGGTGGAGCGATTCAGCGGGGACGTATCGCGGGTGCGCGACGAGCTGGACCAGGCGGCGACCGGGCAGCGTGTGTTCGTGGTCGCGGAGACGA
>JBIIEC010000025.1:0-24215 GCA_044238045.1 Pirellulaceae bacterium
TCCAGCACCCCGTTGTAGCTCCAGGAACTGCCCGCGCGTTGGTCGTCGTAGAACGGAGGCGTCAGGAAGACGATCTTCGCGCCGGCCTGCGTGACCTGCTGCTGCAGTCGCTCGATGCCCTGCTGGTAGCGAGCGAAGCGGCCTTCGTCGAACGGCTGGTAGATGCCGCAGTTGATGCCGTAGCAGGCGATCACCAGATCCGGCTTGGTGAGGCGCAGCACGCGATCCAGCCGCTCGTGCAGGTCGGGGCGCGGGAACTGGCCGCCGGCGTGGCCTTCCTCGCTGAGCCCCGAAACGGTCTCGCTGGGCAGTCCGCAATCGATGATCCGCGGCGGATTGGGCTGCCCTCTGGCCGCGATCCACGCATCGACGTAGGTCGCGTACAGGCCGGCGGCCGTGATGCTATCGCCCAGCAGCACGATCCGCGACGATGCCTGTACAGCCTCGCGGAACGCAGGCACGACTTCGTCCTGCGCCCGCAGGCGCGGCGGCAACGCCAGGCAACCGAAAGCCACCAGCGCAACCAAGCCAGCAAGCCACCGATAGGATCGCCCGACGCGTTGGCCGGATCGAGTGAACGTGCGAAGCATCAGGCGTCCCTTGCAGAAAAGATCGAACCACGGGCGACAGGCGCACAGCGAGAGTTACACAGCGACGGTTACACAGCGACAGGCGGCAGTTCCAAGGCCCTGACGAAGGTCCTGGCAACCTCGCCGCGCCGCAACTTACCCGCGGTGACCTGCGTCTGTCACCCGAGGTGACGCGTGTCTGTCACCGTCGGGAGACCGCCCGCGAACCGTCACTCATCGCCCGCAGGCAGGTCGCGGCTGAGTCTCTTGTACTCGCCTTTCTGCCACCGATCAACGTCCGAGCGATAATGTTTCGAGAAGGGGCTTTCGCTGGGTCCGCCAGGGAGGTTCGTCCAGGCTTCGTGGGTCCCCAGGTCGGTGACGAAGTGGTAGGACGGGGCGAACGTCTGTTCGCGGTTGGCGGTCTGGAAGACGTGCCCCTGGAAGGGCGTGGCGTGGCAGCCGGGCATGGGGATGCGGCCGGAGTCGAATCCGAGGATGCGGCCGGTGCGGCCGGAACCCAGGAAGCGATTGACGAACTGGAAGTTGTTGCGCTGTCGCCAGGGCGCGTCGCGGTAGTCCGCCATCCGCTCGGCGGCGCGACAGATCACTTCACCCCGCGCCTGCGTCCGCCACCAACTGGAGGACTTCTCCTTCAACTGACGGTCGATGACGGCCAGGACCATGTTCGAGTATCCGGCGCGAGTGCACAGATAGAGCGCCCGCCGCCAGCCTATGACATGCTCCTGTCCGCAGATCTCCATGATCACCTGGACATAGAATCGCTGGAAGAGCGACGCTTCCTGGCTGTCGACATCGTAGCGGCAGTCCCATTGCGCGAGCCGCCGTTTGAGGTCGCTTTCCGGCAAGTAGGGCAGGAAGATGGCCAGCAGTTCGCGAGCCTGCAGACTGACGAAGTCGTATTGCAGTTCCTGCATGTCGTGGATGGTCGCCAGGGGCAGTTCGGCCAGGCGTTCGTCGATGCGGCGTTTGCGGTAGTCGGGCAGGATCTGCGTGACCAGCAACGGCGCGCCGGGCGGATTCTGCGGTTCGTTCGCCGTGGCGACAAATCCCGCCGGCGGATCGTAGTAGCAGGGCAGCAGCGATGTCGGCAGCTCGCCGAGCCAATGGTTGGCCGGATCCCAGGCGGGCAGCGCGATCAGTCCCTGGTCCGGACGCCCTCGCAAGGGAAACCGACCGCATGCCTGCTGCCCGATGTGGCCCTCGGCGTCCGCGAAGATGAAGCTCAGCGTCGGCTCCGGACACTCCCGCGTCACCTCCATCGCCGCCGTCACGCCGTCGGCCGCGACCAACTCCAGCCACGTCGCAATGGCCTTGCCGCCACCCGGCGCATTCCCCGTCCACGCGAACGACAGGTAGTAGCCGGCTCCCGTCTCCTGCGGATCGACATCCAGCGTGCCCTGCTCGTTCTCCAGCACCACCAGCGGAGAAGGCTCGCGACCCTTGCGGCCCACCATCTCCTTGCGCAGCGAGAAGTCGTGCCAGCCGTCCGGACGGCGATATTGCCAGCCCGTGCGACCGCCCGGACGACAGTCCTCGACAAAGAAGTCGATCGTGTCGCCTTTCAGGTAGGTCACGCCCCACGCCAGCTTCTCGGTCCGCGCCACGGCAAAGAGGGGACAGCCGGGCAACGTCGCGCCCATGACATAGTGTCCATCCCATTCCAGCACCGCCTCGTACCAGATGGCCGGCAGCCGGTTAACCTCCAGATGCGGATCCGACGCCAGCAGCGCCGATCCCGACTCGCTGCGCCACGGACTCACCGCCCACGCATTGCTGCCGGCCAGACGCGGAAGGTCGGTGAGCAGCGCGAGTGCTTCGTCGGACAGCTGGTTCGACATCCGCACCTGCCTCAGCAGGCCGAAGTCGGCCTGGTCGAGCCGCGGCGCGAACAGGTGCTTCAGCGCCTCTTCGTTCGCCCCCGCGTGGATCATCTCCAGCAACAGCCGCTCGTTCTGCATCTGGCTGACGGCCAGCCCCCCGAAGCTCAACAGCTTCCCCACCAGCAGCACCGAACGAGCGTCCCAAGCCTCCGGCCGAAACCCCGTGGCCCACATCGGCAGCGAGCGTCCCGCCTGCCGAATCCCCTGGTTCACGCCCGCGCAGAACACATCCACCTGCCGACGGATCGAGTCGCCCAGCAGTTCGATGTCGCGATCCAGATAGCGATGCAACCCGACGCGACGAAAGAAACGATCCGTCTCCAGCAGTTCCGTCTTGTCGGCGATCTGCTCCGCCGCCCGACCACTGGCCACCGTGCGGGAAAAGAACAGCTGCGTCAGGCGATCCTGCGCGTGCATGAACCCGAGACCAAACAGGCTGTCGTCCCACCGCGAGGCTGAAATGTGCGGCACGCCACTCGCATCCCGCCGGATGCTGATGGGCCGCCCTTCGTGGTGGATCGTAAACCTGCCCTCTGGCATAAATCGCCGGTCCCGCTTCTCGAAAGAACTGCTCACCGCAGAACTCGCCCGACACGCGACAGAGCGTGCATCCCCTGGGGTCGTTACGCTCCCCGAGCCGCGTCGGTTTCCTCGTGAGCCGCCACGAAACGACTCGCCACAAATCGCTACAGCACGAACCGCCCCGACCTGCCCCACGAGTTCTTCGGACGATCCTGCCGGTCCGCTTCGTGTTCCCCAACCTATTTCGGGATATGCGAGCATCACGCCGGCCCTCCCCCGCATCGGACCTCGCACCATGCCTCGGGAGATTCCCCGCTCGACAGACCCTCGACCCACCAACGCGGCAGCAAGAGCCCGATCAGGCGGCCACATCAGACGGCCCAAGACACGGCGAAGACTTCGTCAATACGCGCCGGAAATAGCATGGGCGCGAATCAGCGGGGTGTGATAAGGATCCGCAAGCAAGCCGACCCGCTGGGAGACGAACTACCCCTGGGGCTATCCCTGGGGCTATCCCTGAAGCTATCCCTGAAGCGGCGTACTTGATGCCGCTTTTTCAGATGCTGCGACCCTGCAGCGGCCGTTCCAGACGCCGCCCGCGCACAAGCAGCGGCGCGCGGCAAGGCATCGCCCGGACAGCCTGAAGAAAGAAACAGGCCGAAAACCGATGGCGACAGGGCCCTCGCGAAGAAGGAGCAGCGGGGCCCCCAGTAGATGGCCGGAGCTATCGCCTATTTTTTGCGATGGCGAATCCGGGAACGCATGCGACGCTTCTTTCGCCCGAGCTTACGACGGCCTTTGCCAGTTTTCTTCGTTCCCACTGACCACTCCCAATCCTGGAACTAGACGACCTCTAAACGGTATCAACCGATTGCGAACCGAGCAGTGTAGCAGAAACCCTTTTTTGCCGCAAACGGTCTAATGGGTCCGCGAAACGGGGTCCGGTCCCATTTTCGATTCGCCGCGGCATCAATCGAGCCCGTTGGCCAGGCAGTTTTCTGCCAACAGCAGCAAGGCATTGGGGTCAAACGGTTTCCGCAGGAAATATTGGCAGCCGGCCGAACGCGCGGAGCGGACGACGTCGGCACGGTCAGAGCCGCTGAGGACGATGACCGGGATATCGCATGTACCGTCGTCGTCGGTCAGGTCGCGGCAGAACGCGAGCCCATCACCGTCGGGCAGGTGGATGTCCATGATGACCAGCTGCGGATGGCTCCGCTTCACCAGTTCCCGGCCCGCCTGCACGCCAAAAGCCGAGACAACATCGTAGCCCTGTCGGCGAAAGGCGGTGGCCAGGCATTCCACCTGGTCCCGCTCGTCGTCGATGATGGCGATCTTCGGCTTCTGACGCGGGATCGGCGTCGCGAAGGAGAAGTCGACCAGAATGTCTTCATTGACCATGCTTGGCCCCCTATGCGTGAACGGCTCTGCCATTTCGTCCGACGAGCGTTTCATCCATCCTTGGAGCGTCGGGCAGCGGGGCGGGCACGAACAGCGATCCGTACGGGATCGACCGGTGCGCGAACCCCTGGCTGCGGTGTCCGGTCGAAGCATGCGGCATGAATTAGCGATGTCAAACGGCAACGGTTGCGAAAAATAGACCGCCGTTGCCATTTCGCCACCTCGGTCGGCGCGTGAGGCAGGCGGAAACGAGAAGCCCCCTGCGCGCAGCAGTCACGGGCCCCGGTGCCGGCGTCGGTCGTTCAGCTTCGCTGCCGCCAGTCGATTCCGGAGAGTTGGGCGAGGGCGGTGGCCAGGGCGTGGGTACCGAGTCGCCCGGACCCTTGGGCTCGCAAGGCCGTGTAGAGCTGATGGGAGAGGGCGAGGCCCGGCAGCGCCAGGTCCATGCGATGCGCCTCCTCCAGCGCGATCCCCATGTCCTTGACGAAGTGCTCGACGTAGAACCCGGGATCGAAATTATTGGCGATGATGCGGGGCCCGAGGTTGGAGAGTGACCAGCTGCCGGCCGCGCCCGAAGCCACCGACTCGAGGACTCGGTTCAGGTCGAGTCCGGCGCGATAGGCGTACAGCAGGGCTTCACAGACGCCGATCATGTTGGTTGCGATGAGGATCTGGTTGACGGTCTTGGTATGCTGGCCCGCGCCGGCGGGGCCTTGGTGCAGGATCGTCTTGCCCATCACCTGGAAGCAGGGCATCACGGCGGCAACCGTGGCGGCGTCGCCACCGACCATAATGGACAGTCGCGCTTCGCGAGCGCCGATATCGCCACCGGACACGGGCGCGTCGAGAGCGCCGACCGATTTCCGCTGCGCGCGTTCGGCAATCTCCCGAGCCAGCGTCGGCTGGCTGGTTGTCATGTCCACCAGGATCGAACCGGGCCCCGCTCCGGCGAGCGCTCCCTCGTCCCCCAGCAGCGCCTCGCGTACATCCGTCGGAAAGCCCACGATCGAGAAGACGATCTGGCTGGCTTCGGCAACCTCTCGCGGCGAATTGGCCCACGCCGCGCCCGCCTCCAGCAACGGCTCGGCCTTCGCGCGCGTGCGACTGTAGACGGTCATCGGGTAGCCGGCCTTCACCAGATGGCCGCACATCGACGCCCCCATCACGCCCGTACCGATCCAGCCGAGTCGCGTCCTGCCAGGTTGAGCCAGTTCCAGATTCTTCATGCGTGCCTATCCGTGAAGGAGATGAAGATGAGCCTTGCCTCCCCTGGGAGACATGCCCCACTAATCGAATTCGGGTCGACGCAGGATTTCGCTGAGCAGAAAGACGGCGCGGATATCCTGGGGCGAGTCGAGCAGTTCGTAGACGCGACCGATGACGGGCGGCACCGCTGCGGACGTATCGGACCAGTACGCCGCGTCCGTGCCCTGGTCCACGCGCGACTGCAGTCCGCCCAACTGCCCGACGCGATGGTCGAACGTGCTTTGCAGATGCAACTCCATACGTTCATCGGCTTGCGCCAGATCGCGTCCCAGCTGCGTCGTGTTTCGAGACGCCTGGCCGGGCCGAAGGTGTTGCTGCACATGTTCGGCGACGGTCGTGCCGTGCCGCGCGTCCGGCTCCGGTTCGTTCGCTTCGCCGCGTGCCGTTCGCGTTGCTTGGCTTGTTGCCTGGCTCGTGGGCAAGGGCTCGGCGCGGCGAGCGGCCTCCTCGCGGCTTAACGGCCGGCGTGCAGGGCGATCCGCTACGCCGCGCGCCGGGGGAGGCTCAGACGGTTGAGGCTGGCCGCTGAGCCGGCCGAGGAGCTGTTCCAGTTCGCGCGCCATGTCGGGCGGCAGAGGCTTGGCTCGCGGCGGCGCGGGGGGTTGTACCTGCGACGCATCACCGGCTCGGTCCGCGCCGCGTCCCCGCCCTTCGCGCAGCGCACGCTCCTCCAGTTCCTGCTGCCATCGCTGGCGTTTCGCCCGCTCCTGCGCGGCCTTCAGGGCCTGGGCGATCAAGGAGCCGCCGAACAGGAGCACGAAGAACGCCAGGTTCAGCAGGTCCAAGCCTGGCAGGCAGGGAATGTCGAAGGGCAGGGCGGGACTCGCGAGCGTCGAATGCATGGAGGCGGCCCGTGATCAGGAGTTGTTGCCGGCGGGACGCGAAGCGCGCACGCTGCCACCCGTGGCGATGGCCGACCGCATCTCGGTGTCGGCCTGCACGTTCTTCAGCTTGTAGTATTCCATCAGGCTCAGCTGGCCACTGCGAAACGACTCGGCAATCGCCACCGGCACCTCGGCTTCCGCCTCGACCAGCTTCGAACGACTTTCCTCGATCCGCGCGATCTGCTCCTGCTCCGCGGCGGCGGCCATCGCACGACGGCCTTCCGCGCGAGCCCGCGCGACGCGCGTGTCCGCTTCCGCCTGGTCGGCCTGCAGCCGCGCTCCGATGTTGTCGCCCACGTCGATGTCCCCGATGTCGATCGAGACGATCTCAAACGCGGTCTGCGCATCGAGCCGTTTGGCGAGCACGGCCTTGGAGATCACGTCGGGGCTTTGCAGGACCAGCTTATGGCTGTCGGCCGAACCGATCGCGCTCACGATGCCTTCACCCACCCGCGCGATGATCGTCTCCTCGGTCGCTCCGCCAATCAATCGTTGCAGGTTGGCTCGCACCGTCACGCGAGCCCTCACCTTGAGTTGGATGCCGTCCTTGGCGACGGCGTCCAGCGTTGGTCGCGTCGTGCCGCGCGCGGGGCAGTCGATCACCTTGGGATAGACGCTCGTCTGCACCGCCTCCAGCACATCCCGCCCCGCCAGGTCGATGGCCGTCGCATCCTGGAACGTCAGATGGATCGTCTTGGCCTTCTTGGCCGCGATCAGCGCCCGCACCACCAGCGGCACGTTGCCGCCTGCCAGGGCGTGAGCCTCCAGCGCCTTGCTCGTCAATCCCGTCGACTCATCCAGTCCCGCCTGCACGGCCATGATCTTGCTGCGCACGATCACCGCCGGGTTCACCTTGCGAAAGGTCATGCCCCACAGGTCCGAAATCGAGACGCCCGCGCCGGTCGTGACCGACTGGATCCATAAGCGAAAATAACGCGCAAAGATCGCAAACAGGATCAATCCCAGGATGCCCGCGACGGCTACCAGGATGAGGATCAGTTCCGGCGGCACAGCGCCCAGCGGTACGCCCCGAAACAAGCTGAAGTCGCTATCCAATCGACGCATGGGCCGCTCCCGTCCGCTTGGTGTTCGATCCGTCCGGATTGGTTTCTACGTGGGGTACGTTTTTAATCGGGGTTCGCTCGACCAAGCCGGTCTGCACGGCCGGTCTGGCCGGCTGGTCTGCCCAACCCGGCTCGAACGCTCAACGCCTCTGCGAACCGCAGTCCGCGCCGCACTCCCGCGCCCGACAGGCTCGGAGGCCCCATCGTACCCCTCCTCGGGTATCAAGGCAAAGGCTCGTCGAACGAATCGGGGATCTCCAGATCGATATCGGGACGTGGGCGTGGATTGGCCGGCGTCTCTGTCGGTCGCCCGTCGAGCGTGGGCGGGTGCCCGCCCGCTTGCCCCCTGGCAAGCGGGCCGGAAGGCTGATCTGATTGCGGCCCGCCCACTGGCTCCGGCGACTCCTCCGACGCATCCCAGTCGCCTGGCAGCGACTCGCAGCGTACCACCAGTCGGTTGTCGCGCACGGCGACGACGCGCACGAGCGATCCTTTCTCGATCGACCCTTGTTCGCTGGAGGCATCCAGGACGCGACCATCGATGCGGACTGCTCCCGCCGGCAGCAGCGCGGCCAGGGCCACTCCCTGGCGTCCCACCCAGTCGGCCGCCTGCAATCGGCTGGCCGGCAACACATCCGCCTCCTCGGGCGGATGCATGATGACGCGCCGTCCCATGGCCGTGTAGGGCCACCAGCGGACGACCGCGTACAGCAGCAGTGGCAGGGCGGAGATGGCCGCGAGCATGAAGAGCGTCCCGGCATGGAGGCCGCCTTGCATGTATCCCGCAGCGATCGCCCCGAGGTAGGCCAAGGCGGCGAGCACGCCCAGTACGCCCCCGGACGGCAACAGCAACTCCAGCACCACGAGGCCCAGTGCCGTCAGCAGGATCATCACGGGCCAGAAGAAATCGGCCATCCAGCGTGCCTCGCAGGGGAACACGAAAACTCGCGCCGACGACGCGATCCATCCAGCTTACCCGAATCGCGACGACCGCTGAACCGGGCCGCGCCGCGGGGACGCCGCAGAGCCGCTCACGGGCGGACGGCTTGCACCAGCACGCGATTGCCGGCCACCTCCACGACGCGGACCCGCGTTCCTATCTCGATCGCCTCGCCGTCGCTCAAAACATCCACCATGCGCTCGCCGAACTCGGCCTTGCCCGAGGGCCGCATCGGCGTGCAAGCTGTTCCTTCCTGGTGCAGCAGGTCGCGATAGTCCACCAGCAGTTCGCGCTGCTCCTGCAAGTCCGCGTCCGTCGGCGGCTCCAGCGTCAGGCGACTGAATCCGGGCAGTCGATGCAGGTGCCTCTGCAGGAAGGCGAGGCTGCCCAGCATGGCGACGCCGGTGCCCACCACCACGGCCAGCGTGCGCGCGGTCGCCGCCAGCTCAAACTCCGTGCGAGGAAACACAAACGTCTGGCTCGCGAGCACCAGGGCGGCCAGGACCATGCCGCCGCCAAAGAGGCCGAACAGCCCGAAGCCGGGCAACACCAGCAGCTCGATCAACAAACAGCCCAGCCCCGCCACGAACAACATCATCTCCAGCACATCCGCCGTCCCCTGCATGTAGTTGCTCCAAAAGTACAGCAGGAAGCACACAAACGAGATGAAGCCACCCACGCCAACTCCAGGCGCCGACAGCTCGGCGATCAACGCCATGCCCCCGATGAATAACAGCAGGCCCGACAGCTGGGGCGAGGCGAGGCCTTCGATCAGGTCCAGGGCCCAGTTCGACGGCAACTGCGGCAGCGGCATTGACAGCTGGTGCTGCTCGGCCAGCTGCGCGAGGCTGTCGACGGAGTTGCGTGCCAGGCCCAGTTCCACGGCCCGACGCGCGGTCAGGGTCAACGGCGCGCGGCCATCGGCGATCGTCTCTCCACGCGACCAATCGCCAGCCGCCGCAGGCTGTAACCCAGCCGCCGCAGGCTGTAACCCAGCGACGCCGCCTCGTTCCCGCAACTCTTCGTCGCACAGATACCAGTCCTGGCCCGAGCTGCCCTGCGTGTAGCGATGCACGACGATCGAAGGGTCGATCAGCGCGGCAACCAGCGACCACGGTCGTCGCTTCATGGCAGCGACGGCGCGAGCCACCGCGCGGAGGTCGGCAATCTGCTGGGGAGTGGCTACGAAGTCGCCGCGAGCTCCGACCTCCACCGCGTTACCGATCACGAGGTAGTCGCAAGCCAACGCGATGAGCAGGCAGTCGGGAGTGGCGGTACGCGGCAGGTAGGCGACGGTGCGCACCCGGGAGGGATCGAGTGCCGCGATGAAGTTCGCCAGCCTCGCCACTTCGGCCGGCTCGCCACCGCCGGTGGCGATTTCGAAGCAGGCGAAGTTGACCTGCTGGCGATCCACTTCCTGCTGCAGCGTGCGCTGGATACGATTCACGACGCGGGTGGTGATCGGTCCCTCCATCGGAATGTGCAGCGCCTTCCACGGCGCGCCGAGCGACGGATCCAGCTCCAGCGACTGCTCGGGCACCTCCAGCCGCCGGGCCACGTCCGAGATATTGGCCGCCAGATGGCTGACGATTCCCCACGCCCGCAGCCGATCGCCGCGATAACGGCCCGTTTCACCAGCTCGCTGGATCGTCTCGACCGTCTGCAGGTCGTTGCGTTCCGACCGGAGTCGGTCGAGTTCTTCGTTCCACGCGTAGGTTGCGCCCTGGCCGCTGATCACGCGGGAGACGGTCAGTTCCCGGTCGAGCATGCCGAGTGCGACGGCTTCGGGCAGCGTGCGGCGACTGCGAGCGATCTCCGTGTATCCGCCGCGCATCGTCGGCCCGATGCTCGACTCCCGCGCGCCCGCATCGCCCAGGACGGCGTCCGGCGCCATGATCAGTTCCTCGCAGGCCATCGCCGCCAGCACCGCGTGACCGGTCACCGTTTGCGGCAGATAGGCGACGGTCCGCACACGCCGCAGTTCGCCGCTGGTCAGGTACCGCGCCAACGCCAGCGAGCGTTCGAATTCGCTTCCCGCCGCTTGATCCGCCCGCTGCGGTGAAGCCCAGAACTCCAGCACCAGCGCGGGGCGTCGGTCGGGCGAGGGGGCTCGATCTGAGGTGGGCGTGTCGGTCGCGGCCTGGGGCACGTCGACTTCCGCGAGCACCTGCTGGATCGCCTGCTTCACCAACAGGTCTTGGGAACCGACGAGGGGCAGCGGCACGCGGATCCGCCGCGCCAAAACCGGACCGCCCGATAGCCCGCCCGTTCGCTCACCCGCGCCGGCGGCGTCCCGGAGACTCCCGGCCAGAATCAAAATCAGCACCAACGTCCCGACGAACCGGCACGCCTGCCCCCGGCTCGCTGTCGCGTTCTGCACTCCCGCTCGCACGACCACGCCTCGTCTCCTCGGCTTCCCCGCATCCGCCCCCACGCGCGTCGGCGCCGACCACGGACGGATGTCGCCCCTATTGTAGGCAGGAGATGGAGTGCGGGAACGAAAGGGGCCGGGTCTTCGTTTCCACCCGGCCCTCGTCTCGTTCCGCGATCGGGCGATCTACGCCGATCAGCGTTTTCGCGGCGCCGTGGCGGGCTTGACGGCCTCCGGCTTGGCTTCGGCCTGGAGAGCGGGATCCTCGGCCGGCGAGCCGTCTTCGTTCAGACGCTGGCCGTTCCAGTTCTCGATCACCTTGGTCCAGCCGCGCGGCACCGAAGGACGCACGAAATACTTGAGGAATCCCGCCAGGCGGTGACGCGGATCGTTCGGCGTCTGGTCCTCGAAGTGATAGGTCATGTGGCCCTGCTTGTTGAACACCTTCATGGCGGAAGGCAGCAACTGTTCCTTGTGCAGGGTCAGTTTCACCAGCAGCTTGTCGAAGTTCGCCGCGTCCGACTGCCGCTTCGGATACGCTTCCAGCCAGTATTCGCCGCTGGCCGAATCCTTCGGCGTCACCTCGCGAATCCAGTACCGTTCCTTCATGGTCGCCGCCTTCGCTCCAAACAGAAACGGCAGCGGGCCATCGCCAATCGCCTGGCCCTGCATCTCCGGAGGCAACCGCGTCTCGGTCAACGTGCGGTTGCGCGAGTCGAACTGGTAGATTGAAATCCCGTCGCACAGCCACCATTCGCCAAACTGCACCTCCTCGCGGTCATACGGCTGCTTGGGATCGGCCGGCTGCGGGTTGTACTTCCACACCTCCTCGACCTTCATCTCGCCCTTGTCCGGCGCGCTGTAGCGCACGATGCCCTTGTCGACCGTTCGCGGCTTGTCTTTTTCGCCGAAGACGAAATCGAAGTTTTGACGCGTGAACCGCGTCTGGAAGGTAACGATCTCGGACGTCTTGGCCTCCCAGTAGGCCAGCACCTGGTCCACCCGCTGCTGCTCGGCGGCGGGCAGGGGGAACCCTTGCGGCGGGCCGGCAGGCGTGACGGGACCGGCGGGCGGACCCGACTGTCCAGCCGGCCTGCCCGTCCCCGCAGGCGTGCCTGTCGGGGCCGGCACCTGCTGCACCGGACGCGTGACGGGCCGGGGATCGGCGACTCCCCCCGGAGCGGGAGCCTGGCCCGGCGCAGCGAGAGTTTGGCCCGGCGCAGCGAGAGCCTGCGGACGCGTGCCCGCAGGACGGGCCGGTTCGCTGGTGATCCGGGCGCTGCCCGTGATGGGGCGTGGAGCGATCGGCTGCGGCGCGCCGGGCCGCGGCGCCGTGGCCTGCTGGGCGAAACTGGAACCCACGCCCAACCAGAACATCGCGGCCAGGGTACCCGCAGCCAGGGTACCAAGGGAAAGTCGCCGGGTATGCTGAACCATGACCATGTCGATCCTTGACAGAGGTTCCAAGTCCCTAAGTGCGAGCAACTTGCGCTGCATCGCATGGCACGCGAACCGGCCTCCCTCGGCTCTCGAGAGCCGGTCGCGCGGCGGGATTCTAGCAACGAGCCTCTTTTTCCTCCAGCCCGAATCGCCGCTCGCCCCCCGCCCTCCGCCAGCCTGTTCAAACGACCGTGACTCGCCGCTTTCCGACGACCGCTGCCCCCCCAAAAATGCCCGCCGGTCCCCAAGAATGGATTCGCTGCTAGCAGCATCCTAGATATAGTCGGCCGGGTGAGATCCCTTACCCACGCACCTCTGGATCTGACACCAAGCACTCACCCGGCCATTTTTCTTCTACGAGCCCCGTCACGGAAACCGCCCAGGTCCTCCGTGTGGATCTTCATGGTCTCCGGGGTGAAAAAGAGAACCACGCCCGTTCCGCCTGCCCACGGGAGCTAACCACGAAGGACGTGGAGGAGGCACGGAGGGCGACCGCAGGGATCGTCGCAACGCGGAGCCCGCTACGGGTGCAGTCGGATGTCGACCATCAGGTCGTGGCCCAGCTGTTCCAGTTCGCTTTGCAATTCAGCGACGGTGAGGCCGGGAGGAAGCCGCAGTTGGGCGGTGGCCTTGAAGATTTTCTCGCCGGACATCGGAGCGGCCGTGCACTCCGTCTGGAACTCTTCGACATTCACCTGGCGGGACGTCAGGATCCGCGTCACCTCCAGTACGATCCCCGGGCGATCGCCACCCAGCAGGTCTAGCCGCAGCGGCGCAAACGGAACCTCGCCCGCATACTGCTGCTCGGATCGCACCAGGATCGTCAGCCCTTCGGCCGACAGCGACTGTAGGGCTGCGGTCAGCGCCGCCACGCGTTCGCTTGGCGCCGACACGTGCACGATGCCGGCGAACTGTCCGGCCAGATGAGCCATGCGGCTCTCGAGCCAGTTGCCGCCCTGTTCGCGGACGGCCTTGGCCACCAGTTCCACAACACCGGGCCGGTCCGGGCCCAGCACGGTCATGACAAGCGAGTGCATGGTCGCTCCGTGGCAAGAACGTTACGAAAGCCTCTGCACGACGACTGTGTGTCCACGCTGTGTGTCCACGCTGAATGTCCACGCTGTGTGTCCACGCTGTGTGTCCACGCTGCCGCCCCGGCAAGCGTTCCTGCCAGCGGCCGCGCGGACCCCACGGCGATCGGCGTCGCCGCCGAGGTTATTGCAAGTAGGTGTAGCCCCGCAGCCCCTCTTCGTAACACTTCAGGAACTGCCCGGCCTCTTCCTCGCCGATGCGATTCTTGAGCACCGCCGTCTCCACTGCGGTCTGCAGGCGATCGAGCAGCTCGTTGGTGTTGAACTGCACGTAGTTCAGCACTTCGGTGACCGTGTCGCCCTTGACGATCGCCTCGATGGTCAGCTCGCCACCTTCACCCAGGCTGACATGGGCCGCGTTCGTGTCGCCGAACAGGTTGTGCAGGTCTCCGAGGATCTCCTGGTACGCACCCAGCAGGAACGCGCCCAGGTAGTACGGTTCGCCATTGCGGCTGGAGTGCAGCGGCAGCGTCTTGCAGACACCACGGCGATCAATGAAGTGATCGATCTTGCCGTCGGAGTCGCAGGTGATGTCACCCAGGATCGCCTGGCGGTCGGGCTCCTCGTTCAGCCGATGGATCGGCATCACCGGGAACAGCTGCTTGATGGCCCAGCTATCTGGCAGCGACTGGAAGAGCGAGAAGTTGCAGAAGTACGTATCGGCCAGCATCGACGGCAGCTTCTCCAGCTCCTCGGGCACCTCGTCCATCTGCGACATCATCTTGCGAATCTTCTGGCAGATCGCCCAGTAGTAGCTTTCGGCCGTGCTGCGCTGGTCGAGCGGCATGTAGCCGGCGGCAAAAGCGCTGATCGCCATCTCTAGCGATTCCTGCGCATCGTGGAAGCTCTCCAGCACGTTGCGCGGACTGAGTTCGTTGTAGGTATTCCGCAGGTCGACCAGCGGCTGCTCGACATCGTCCGCCAGGGTCTCCGGCAGCTGGTCGTTGCCGTGGCTGGAGATACCCAGCACGTTGAAGATCAGCACGCTGTGGTAAGCGGCGATCGCGCGGCCGCTCTCGGAGATAATATGCGGATGGGCCACGCCCGCGTCGTCGCACACGGTCAGCACGTGATAGATCACGTCGTTCGCGTACTCCTGCAGCGTGTAGTTCACGCTGGATTCGAAGTTCGTGCGCGAGCCGTCGTAGTCGACGCCGAGTCCGCCGCCGACGTCAAGGTACTCCAGCGCCGCACCACGGCCGGCGAGGTCGGTGTAGATGCGGGCGGCCTCGATGAGCGCACCCTTCACATGCCGGATGTTCGTGATCTGGCTGCCCAGGTGGAAGTGCAGCAGCTTGAAGCAGTCGGCCATGCCGATCGAATGCAGGTGGTCCAGCGCCTTGAGCACTTCGGTGACCGTGAGGCCGAACTTGGAGCGATAGCCGCCCGACGACTGCCAACGTCCCGCACCCTTCGCCGCCAGCTTTACGCGCATCCCGATGTGCGGCCGCACGCCAATCCGCTCCGCCACGCTCAGGATCAGCTCCAGCTCCGTATACTTCTCGATGACCGGGATCACCAGCCGCCCGATCTTCTGGGCCATGAGGGCCATCTCGATGAAGCCGGCGTCCTTGAAGCCGTTGCAGATGATCGGCCGGTCGTCCTCCAACAGCGCGATGACCGCCAGCAGTTCCGGCTTGCTGCCCGCCTCCAGACCGAAGCCGAACGACTGGCCGTGCTTCAAGACCTGCTCGACCACATGCCGCTGCTGGTTCACCTTGATCGGGTAGACGCACGAGTACTTGCCGCGGTACTCGTTCTCCTGCATCGCCTTGTCGAAGGCGCCGTGGATTTCCGCGAGTCGATCCTTGAGGATGTCGTTGAACCGAATCAGGACCGGCAGTTCCAAGCCGCGCAGCTTGAGCCGGTTCACCAGGTCCATCAGGTCGACGGCTCGCTGCGGATTGCGTTCCGGGTGCACCTGCACTGTCCCGTCCTTACCGACGGAAAAGTAGCCGTTGCCCCAGCCCTGCACCTCGTACAACTCTTCCGCCTCGGTCGCCGACCAGCGTCCGACATCTTCTTTCAGCATCTTCGGGATTCTCCCCAGGAAATGACGTTCCCCAACGAAGTGGCCGTCCTGAAGGCGGACTGCTTTCCGGAACCTTGGCCCCGGCAACCGCGACGAAGGCAGGCTCCCAGCGGACCGGACGCACGCCGCCCATCGGACGAACCGGGTATGATAGTCAATTACCCCGGCGGCGTGCAGAGCTTGCCGACCGCGATTTTTCACCCCCAGCCCCTGCCCCGCGAGGTTCGCGATGGCTTTGTCGGCACCGGTCCCGCAGCTTTCCTGGCGCCATCCGCCCGCGGCGACGCGCGACTACCTCGGCTACCTGCTGGCCTCCCAACGGTCCGTCGTCGTGCCGATGATGGCCGAAATCCTGGCGCGCGAAGGGGCCCAGACGCGCGATGGAGTCCTCCGGCAGGCAGAGCAGCTCGCGCCGGCCGAGTGGCTGGCGCGATTGTCGCAGTGGTCCGGTTCGCCCAATCTTCATCCTGACACTCCGTCCGGCCTCGATCGGCTGACCGCCGACTCAGACCACGCCAACGCGGCGTCACCGGTCGAATCGCTCGCCGAAACCCGATGGGCCCAAGCGACACTCGACGCGGCGTTGCCGGGCTGGGAGGAGCAGTTGGCGGCCCGCACTCGGCCGCTTCGCGAACTCTGGCAGGCCCGTGGGCCGGGCTTTCTTCGGCAGCTCCTCAGGCAGCTTCCGCCGCCCGACTCCCGCACGCCACCCTCACTCGGCGGCGAATCCCCGGTCTGGCCGGTCCTGGCCGTCCACCCGCTGTCCGGTGGCCATGGCCTGCTGCTGCCCGACCAGCAGACGCTGCTGCTGGAGGCCATGCTGACCGACGCCGACGATCGACTGCCCGAAATCCTTCGCCTCGCCTGGCTCGTCGTGCAGCGAGCCTTGGCCGAATCACCAGCGGCCGACGCCCTGCCTGCGCCCAACGTTACGGGGCCAGGCGTCACGGGGCCCAGCGTCACGGGGCCCTCGAATGACCGCCCGACGGCCCGGCCGCTTGCCGCCCTGCTGCTCACCCTGCAGCTGGCCAACGACTTGGAATGGATGCCCGTCACTCCCGCTCACTTCGGACTCGCGCTGCGCAGCTGGGCGGTGGCGTCGAACGACAGGCTTCCCCTGCTGGAGGAGCGTTTCCGCGGCTGGTGGACTGCGAGCGACACGGCCCCCGATTGGGCCAGCGTCCGTCGCTTCCTGGACGGCCTTGTCGAAGACGGACGCCTTCACGACTAACGCGGTGACGCGTCCGATGTCGGCCAGCGCGGACACGGGGGAAGCTGCGAGCCCGACGGCGATCAGCGGGGCAGGCGATCGCCGCCCTGCTCCTCGTCTGCCCCGTCTGCCTTGCGCTGCGGGGCCTTACGCAACTCGGCCGTGCGCAAGTCGGCCGCGTTCACGACGGGAGCCGGCGACTGCGTGGCGACTTCGGCGGCGGTCGCCGGGGCGGCACCGCGGGCCATTCGCGCATGGGGGCCGACCTGCTGCCAGAGCTTGGCAGAGGTCTGGAAGCCGACCACCTGCTTCACGGCGCGTCCCCGCGCATCGAGCACGACGATTGTCGGAAACGCGCGTACCTTCAGCCGGCGTACGAGGTCGGGACGCGCACTCGCGTTGATCGCCACGGGCACGAAGGTCGTATCGATGGCCCGTCGCAACGCGGGCTCCGCGAGCGTCGTCTGCACCATCTGCGTGCAGTATTTGCAGCGGTCGCTGCTCAGATACACAAGCACCAGCTGCTCACGCTCGGCAGCTCCTTGCAGCGCCTGCTCCAAGTCGCTGGTCCACCCCGTGGAGTCGATCACGTCGGCGGCCCGAGCCATCGGCGCGGCGGGTGCCAGCATCAACAGCAGCATCCAGAGCCGCAGGCAGGCCCTGCGCGAGGCGTCTTCCTGCGGTCGGGCGGAAGGGACTCGTTCGGCGAAGCCGCATGGTTTCCGCGAAAAGACGGGGTTCCACGAGAAGACGCGGGAGAGAAGCAAGAAGATCGCGAGCGTCATGGGGTTTCCCCGTAAGTGCCTGGAAGGCCATCGGTCGTCTGGGCCCCATGAGGCGGGCCGCGAGGGACGGGTGGATATACAGGATCCGCGCGGTTCGCGGCAACGGAGGATGCGTGCGATCCGACCGGTGTGGCGAAGTTCCCGCAGGCCAGCCTGTGGGGAAAAACAGGCGTGACGCGCCGTGCTACCGTTGCCAGCCCTGCGGAACGCCGCGTGCAGGCCGCTTGCCCCGAAACCGGGCGTGGCGACCTGCTGGCGGCGACCTGCTGGCGGCGACCAGGCCTCGCCAAGACCGGCGGTCGCCACCGAGAAGGCCGCTGGGTGCGGGCTATAGTTTCCTCGCCCGCCATGCCAACCATCGGTTGCGTGGGCGAAGCGGGAGCGTGTGTTGAGAGTCGATCCATCGAGGAGTCTGAGTCGCCATGTCCGCGCGCGTTCGCATGTTTGGAGTCGAGATCGATGTGGTCCGCATGGGCGACGCCGTCGCGCGCATCGCGGGCTGGCTGGACGAGCCGTCCGAGGTGTGCCGTTTTGTTGTCACTCCGAATGTCGACCACACGGTGATGGTGCAGACGAACACCGCGCTGCAAGCCGTCTATCGCGACGCGCACCTGGTCCTGGCCGATGGAGCTCCGATTATCCTGGCCTCGCGACTGCTGCGTCGCCCGCTGCCCGAGCGAGTCGCCGGCTCGGAACTGGTGCCCCACCTGTTCGCGCACGCCACGCCCGCGCGGCCCGTTCGCGTCTTCCTGCTCGGCGCGGGACCGGGAGTGGCGGACCGCGCGGCCGACCGGATCCGCCAGCAGTGGCCCGGCGTCGACATCGTCGGCACCTACTGTCCTCCGCTGGGTTTCGAGAAGGACCCGCGCGAGGAAGCGAACATCCTGGCGCGCGTCGCGGACGCCCAACCGGAACTGCTGGTCGTCGGCCTCGGCGCGCCCAAGCAGGAGATCTGGGTCCACAAGCACCACCGGCAGCTGGCCGCCAAGGTCGCCCTGTGCGTCGGCGCGACCATCGACTTCCTGGCCGGTGAAAAGCCGCAGGCCCCGGTGTGGATGCGCCGCACCGGGTTAGAATGGATCCACCGCGTGGCGACCGAACCACGACGACTGGCCGGGCGTTACGCCAAGGATGCCTGGCACTTTCCCCAGCTGGTACTGCGGGAGTGGTGGTCGCGCTGCGAAGCGTAAGGCGCACCCTTCATGAATTCATCCTCGCTGGCCGTTGAGCTGCGGGACGTGCATGTCAGCGTCCCGGGCGTTCCCATCCTGCAGGGCATCGACTGGCAGGTTCCCCGCGGCCAGCGCGTCGCCGTCCTCGGCCCCAACGGCTGCGGCAAGTCCACGCTGCTCCGCGCCCTCACCGCCTACGGCCACGTCACCCAAGGATCCGTCGACGTGCTCGGCGAACGCCTCGGCGAAACCAGCGTCCACGACCTTCGCAAACGACTGGGCATCGTCGACCTATCGCTCGTCCGGCTCGTCGAAGAAGACATGCTGGCCGAGGAACTGGTCGCCACCGGACTGTTCGGTCACTTCATGACCTACTTCGATCCGCCGACCGCCGAACAGCTGGAGCTCGCGCGGCGGACGATGGGGGCCATCGGCTTGCAGGCGCATTGCGGCCAACTGGCGAACACGCTGTCCGCCGGTCAGCTGCGTCGCACCTGGCTCGCGCGGGCCCTCATCCACCAACCCGAAATGCTGGTGCTGGACGAGCCCACGGCCGACCTCGACCTGCTGGCTCGCGAAACCCTGCTTGCCACCCTCGTGCGGCTGGCCGACTCGCGGCCCGACCTCACCATCCTGCTTGTCTCGCACCACCTGGAAGACCTGTTGCCGGGCACCGACCAGGTACTGCTGCTTTCCCGGGGCCGACCTGTCGCCTGTGGACCGCCGGCCCAGGTGCTGACCTCCGAAAACGTCAGTCGCGCCTTCGGCTGCCCGGTCGAAGTCTCCCAACGCGATGGTCGCTGGCACTGGTCGGTCTCGCCGCGCGCCTGGGAGGACCTCCTGCCGCCCGCCTGATTCGCGCGTTCGCGGGTTTCTGGCGTCCGGACACCGGTTCACTCTGTGCGTTGGCCTTGCGCGGCGGTTATCATGGCCACTCCGCCGGCCCGCCCCTCTGCTGGGCCCGACCAAGCCGGCCTGATTCGAACCTGTACGATGGAGTCTGCGGCCATGGCGCGGTTGACGATGAAGCATCCTGCCCCGTATTCCCCGCTGCCTTCGCGGGCGATGCGTTTCGTGCTGCTGATAACCATGCTGCTCGCGACCGCCAACTCGACCCGGGGAGAGGAACCCTTGAAACTCAGCCTGCGCGGCCATGCCCATGTGGATGGCAAGGATCAGCATGTGGAGCGGACGGCCGAGTGGGAGCCGCGGCAGACGGCCGTCATCATCTGCGACATGTGGGACGACCACTGGTGCCGCGGCGCCGCGGCCCGCGTCGTGGAAATGGCTCCGCACGTGGAACGGCTGGTCGCGCGTCTGCGAAGCCGGGGCGTGCTGGTCATCCACGCGCCCAGTACCTGCATGGCACCCTACGAAGGCACTCCCCAACGACGCCTCGCGCAGGAAGCTCCCCACGTCGAAACCAAGCTGCCACTCGCCACGTCCACGCGCTGGGGCACCTGCTGGGCCTGGCCCGATCCGCAGCGAGAGTCGGAACTGCCGATCGACGACACGGACATGGGCTGCGACTGCGCCGAGAAGTGCGAGATCCGCGAAGCCTGGACGCGGCAGATCGAAGCCATCCACATCGAGGACGGCGATGCGGTGACCGACAATGGGCAGGAACTGTTCAATCTCTTCAAGCAGCGCGACATCCGGCACGTGGCCATCCTCGGCGTGCACTTGAACATGTGCGTACTGGGCCGTCCCTTCGGCATCCGCCAGATGGTCAAGCAGGGCATGGACGTCTGCCTGGTGCGCGACCTGACCGACACCATGTACAACCATCGCATGCGTCCGTTCGTCGACCACTTCCGCGGCAACGACCTGATGGTGGACCATGTCGAGCGTTACTGGTGCCCGACGATCACCAGCAACCAGCTCCTGGGCGGTGAGCCGTTCGCATTCAAGCGATAGGCCGCGCGTTCATCGGTACCTGGCATCAGAGACAGGGTTCCTGGCATTAGAGACTGGGGCCCTGGCATGCCGGACACCAGTAGGTGGAGCGTCCGAGATCTCCCTGGTGGCGCATGGAGATGACGCCGCCGCACTGGAAGCAGGCCTGGCCCTGCCGGTCGTAGACCCAGAGCAGGCTGCCGCCGCGACCGAACCGCGTCTGCCGCGGCGCGTCACCGCAGTTGCGCCGCATGAGCCGCCGCGCCCGCTCCAGCAGCCCGCGCAGGCGATCGTCCTCCAGCCGCGCCACCTCGCCAAACGGATCCATGCGTTCCAGGAACAGCAGCTCCGATTTGTAGATGTTCCCGATGCCGCACACAATCCGCTGGTCCATGACGGCCTGCCCGAGCGGAAGGTGGTTCGACGCGCGGAACCGCCTCAGGGCTTCCTCCATGTCGAACGGATCGCGCAGCAGGTCGGGGCCCAGGTTGCGCAGGTGCTCGTGCTGCCGAAACGCCAGCGGCGAAAGCAGCTCCAATGTCTTCGGCGTGAAGCAGACGCAGACCCGCGACTCCACCACCAGCACCAGGTCGGCCCGCGACTCCGGCTTCTGCCACTTCTCGCCCACCGCGTAGGTGTGCCAGGAACCGGTCATTCCCATGTGCGAATGAATCACGTGCCCGTTTTCCAGGTGCATCAGCAGATGCTTGCCGCGCGTCTCGATCGACGGCACCTGCTGGCCTTGGAGGCGATCGAGGTCCAGGTCCGGCCGTCGGCTGCGCGCATCGTCAATCCGTCGCCCTTCCAAGGTCGAGCGCAGGTTGCGGGCCGTGCGAAAGATCGTGTCGCCTTCAGGCATGGGAGAGAGAAGACCGAGGTGTGAGCGGAGACACTACTTGTGGAGCAGGCCGCGGGAGAGGGCGATGAAACCTTGGGATTGCAGGGCAGCGCGGAGAGGGGACTGGAGGGCGTTTTGGCCGTTGATCTTTTCCAGCAGGAGAGGCCCGCGGGCGGCTTCCGCGGCCAGCGCCTGCGCCAGCAGCCGCGTCGGTTCGGCCGCTTCGACTTCCATCTCAGGCAGCCAGTAGAACAGGTGTTGTCCGGTGCGGTTGAGGTAGCCGACGAGTCGCCCGCCGATGAGCACGACGCGTGCACCCGCCGCTCGCTGGGGCCGCGAGCCTTCGACGGGCGTGGCGGGCCAGTCGAAGGCGGAACCGTACGGATTGGCCGGATCGGCGGCGGCCAGCACGCAGACTTCGCGTTCGGATTCAGGAGTGCGCGCGTTCATCTGCCGCAACCGGTCCTCGGCGCCGGGCGCGGCGAACTGCGACGCGCCGAGTCCGGCGACAAAGTAACCGCGGCGCACGCGGCCCGCTTCCTCCATCGCCTTCAATACCGGATAGATGCCCGAAAAACCGCCCCGCGGATTTTCGCTCATCGCCAGCTCGCGCGTCAGCACGCCATAACGGTCCACCAGCTGGGTCGCGAAGGCCAACTGCCGCGCCGTCGGATCGGCCAGGGGCGTCAACGAGTTCTGCAGCAGCGTCCAGCGTCCTTCGGATCCGGGCGCAACCGCCGCGCGGCGGGAACGGAACCGGCCTCCCGCCAGTCGACTCCGCCCGCCCCTGCCTCCGGCCGTGCGGCCGCGACCGGGGGTGCCCCGCGCCGGCTTGCGCCGCGCTCGCAGCGGTGCGAGCGTGTCGTTGGTGACGTGGCCGGTCCAGACGAGATGCCAGAGCGACTGCAGGACATCGGGCGGGAAACCGCCGACCTCGCGCACGATCTGGTCGAAAAACAGCGCGCCGCGTTGGTGCAGCAGTTGCCGGATCCGCTCCGCGACCTCGTCCTCCACCGGATCGGCGTCGGTCGACAAGGCGGCGAAGTGGTCGTGCAGGAAGAACGCGATCCGCCCGTCATCGTTCCCCAGGCTCTCGATGCCGCGCCAGATCACTTCGCCCGCCGCGCACAGTTCATCCAGCTGGGACCCATGGAAGTCACGGACGCGGCGCGGCAGCACTTCGTCCTCCCACGTCGAACACGGCAGCGCGACGCCCTGCAGTTGCTGCAGCGCATCGAGCAATCCGTCCAGGCCGCGACGCGGCTGCGTCACCGCCTGCCATGCGGGCAGGAACCGCGCCAGCGCCGTCTGGTCGACCGGCTCCAGCTCCTTGCGCCACTGCGCGAGCGACCGGCGCTTGATCCAGCGCAGCACCTGCGGGTCGGTGTATTCGCGTCCCCGCCGACCCGGCAGGAACTCGCCCTCCAGCAGCCGGCCGCGCTGCGTAAGCTGCTCCAGGCCCATCCGCACCGTACCGGCTCCCAGCGCAAAACGCTCGGCCGGCTGGTCGGCGGTGAACGGCGCGTGCGTGCGTGCGTACCGCGACAGCAGCTCCAGTAACGGGTCCGCCGCGCTTTCCAGGAATGCCTGGGGCAAACCCAGCGGCAGCGGCACGCCCAGCGCGTCGCGATACCGGGCCGCGTCCTCGACCGCGATCCATCGCTCCTCATGGCCGATCGGCACCGACACCACGCGTCGCTGCGTCACCAGCTGCTCGAGCCACCCGGCCACCTGCAGTCGATGCGCCTCGTCCACGCGCTGCTCCAGTTCGCTCGTGTGCAGATCGCCCAGCTGCCGGAGCAGGTCGTGCAGCTGGTCGAGGTCGAGCACCGGATAGCGGTGGTCCAGTCGCTGCAGCTCCCGCGCGATCTCGTCGACCGCTTCGGGGCTCAGCAGTTCGCGCATCTCGGCGGAACCCAGCAGTTCGGCCAGTTGGGCGTGGTCGAGCGAGAGGGCCTGCGCGCGGCGCTCGGCCAGCGGCGTGTCGCCGTTGTAGATGAAGTTCGCGGTGTAATTAAACAGGAGCGAACTGGCGAACGGCGATGCCTGCGGCGTTTCCACCGGATGAATGCGCACCTGCTGCGACTCGATGTCCTGCAGCAGCTGCTTGAGGCCCGGCAGGTCGAAGATGTCGCGCAGGCACTCGCGATAGGTCTCCATCAGCAGCGGAAAGCTCGGGAAGCCCGCGGCGACGGAGAGCAGGTCGGCGGCGCGACGGCGCTGCATCCAGAGCGGCGAGCGTCGGTTGGGCGAGCGCCGCGGCAGCAGCAGCGCGCGGGCGGCGTTCTCTCGGAAACGGCCGGCAAAGAGGGCCGTGCTGCCCAGCTGCCGCACGACCAGCGACTCGATCTCGTCCGCCGCGGGAAAGAACTGCGACAGTTCCGGCACTCCGTCCGCCTCCGGGATGCGGAATACAATCCCATCATCGGACCACATCATGTCGATCTCATCGCCCGACGTTTCGCGCAGCCGCGAGATTACCGCCGTGGCCCACGGCGCGTGGACGCGGGAACCGAACGGCGACAGAATCGTGACTCGCCAGTCACCGACTTCGTCGAGGAACGATTCGACGACCACCACCTGGTCGCTGGGCGCCTCGCCGGTCGCCTCGACCTGGTCGCGCAAGTACTGCATCAGGTTCCGCGCGGCTTGCGGTTCGAGTCCATGTTCGTCGACAAGCTGCTGGGTGGCGGTCTGGTCGGAACGAGACAGCAGTTGCCGGGTGAGCTGGCCGATCGCGCGACCAAACTCCAGCGGTCGCCCAGGTCCATCGCCGCGCCAGAACGGCATGCGTCCCGGTTCACCCGGCGCCGGCGCGACCAGCACGCGG
>JBIIEC010000336.1:0-6894 GCA_044238045.1 Pirellulaceae bacterium
TCCTTGCTCCGTGTTCCCCGGAAGGCGGTACACACCTTGGTCCTCAACCGCCACGTAGACATCGCCCGTGGCATCATCGCCCACCGCTCCCTCACAGAAGCCCAGCGGCCACGCACCGACTCTGCGACCCGTCGCCCGCCCCTCCGCCGTCGGTGACAACTCCCACCGCGACACTCCCTGCGTCTTGGAAGTCACCACCGCCACAAGTCGCTCGGGATCGCGCGTCCGCAGCAGGCATCCACCATAGTTTTCGCCGGTCACGATCGATCCATCATCCAGCCGCTCCAACTCCCTCCGCTGCCGATCGATGCGAAACACGGCCAGTCGCTGCGCGGCTCGTTCGTTCACCACGACCAAGGTTTCGCGGTTCCCGTTCCACGGAACATCCGTGCGCAGATCGATGTTGCCCGGCTGTTGCAGCTCGATCGATTGTTGCAGACGCCCGTCCGGCTCGTAGAGGAACACGCGGCCGGCACTTTTGTCCGACGTGATGACCAGACCACGCTCGGGGGTTTCGCGATCCGCAAACAGGCAGAGGTCGTCCTGGTCCTGAGCCTCAGGATTGGAATAGAGCGCCTCGGCGGCCAGTTGGGGACGCGATGGCGTCTGGGCCCACAGCCCTGGCACAAGGGAAGAACCCGCTCCGCTAAACAATACCAGCAGACCGCCCATTCGCCATCGCATGGAAGAGGTTCCTGAATTGCCCGACGTCGAAACCAGCAGCCCCGCCAGAGTACGCCCCGTTGCCACGCAGGGTTGAACACGCTCCCGGGGGTACTTTCCACCGGCCGAAGCTACCCCGCGCCCGTCATCATAAGACACGGGAAAGCCCCGGCGAAATGGGGTCGGGCCTCTGCGCCGTCGGTTCGATCAAGCTGCTTTCCGCGCCCACAGCCCTCCGTCACTGAATTGCTCCCAAGCCCACTTGAGCCAGCCGACCAGCGAGTTGGCCAGCCAGAGCGCCCAGGCCAGCATCAGCAGGCGGTAGAACCACACCGAGACGCTGACGATGTACGGTTCCGGCAGCGTCTGCTCGACGCGCGGCTGGAACCACCACAGCAGGTCGCGCGTCGAACCGTTGCCGACGATGAACATCTGGGGCCTGCCCAGCAAGCCCTCGCCCACGACGGTCAGCAAGACGCTCAGCGTAATCAGCGTGTGGACGACGATCAGCAGCTGCCGCAAGTTGAACGAGCCCCGTCCCATGCGGTCGCAGCCGCGCGCGGCGCGGTCGGAGAGCAGGAAGAACCAGCCAACCACCACCAGCGCGGCGATGACATGCACCTGCGTCAGCCCCAACATCAGCAGCACCCACTGCAGGCGATTCAGCGGCACGCCCCGCGCCATGCCCAGCACCCAGGCGGCCAGTAGCGCGCAGGCCAGCACGGCCCAGAACCGCACCGCGGGACCGCGCAGCGGACCATCGGCCCACAGCACCCAGCGACTGCCAGGCACCTCGATCTTCGACCATACATTCGCACTCGGCGTCGGCAACGTCACTCGCGCCATCCGCGCCGTGGACTCCAGCCGCTCGTTCGTTCGCCACGTCAGGCCGATCCGCTGCTTGCCCGGCTTGAGCGGCACCGTCACCTTGCCGCCATCGCGACGCACCTGCAGTTCGACATCGTCCTGGGTCAGCGAAGAGATCTCCGCCTCCGGGTCGAGCTCGACCGAGAAGTCCTTTCCCATGCTCGACTCCAAGTCCAGGTCCAGGCGGTGCTTCCGCTGGCGCGATCCCAGTTCCATCGACTGGTGCACACGCTGCACCGTCACCGTCTCACCGACGATCTCCGTCGGCTTGTGGAACGCCAGCTGGACCGACTCGCCGGGCCAGGGAGTCCAGACCGGCACCAGATCCTGCTCGTCCGCTTCGAACACGGGAGCCAACCCCTCCACCGTCACGTTCCAGACGGGTGAAGTTACCAGATGCCAGCGTTCGACCCATGTGTCGTCGGAGCGCGTCTTCAACTCGATCGGCGCGCCCAACGGCAGCTCACTGCGCCACTCCAACCGCGTGTCGCTCGGCCCCAGTCGCACTTCGATGTACCCCTCGCGAACCGACGGCCCGCTTGTCAGCACGCGCTCGCCGGGCAGCAGCGGCACGCGCAGCGAGATCGCCTTGCCCGGCGACGAGACGCGCGTGACGGCGTTGTTCACCTGCCAGACGAGGCCCACTTCCAGTTCGCGATCCACCGCCACGACGGCCGCAAAATCCTTGCGATCGTAGACCGCCTCGCCCTCCGCGGCCTGCTGCTTGCGCCGGAAGAACACCTGCTTTTCAGGCACTCCGCTGGCATTCACGCCCGTCACCGTCCAGTCCGGCGCGTCGATCACCACATGCCGCGGCACGAGGTCGAACGACCAGTCCCACTCCGTCGCCTCCGGCAACAGCCCCTCGACCTGCACGTCATGCACGCCGGCGGGCACCGAAATCCACAGGTGTCCGTCACGGCGCAGGGCCACCGTCTCCGGCTGTCCCACGACCTGCACCGTCACGGGAGACCACGCCGCCAGGCGACCCGGCAACGGCACGGCCACCGGTACGATCGCGTGCACCGTGGCCTTCATCGTGAGGCGATTTCCCTGCACGCTGAGACGGACGGAATCGAGCGAGGCGGAGTTGGGGTACGCGTCGGATGGCTTCAGCAGCCGTTCGCGCAGCTGCTGCAGGAGCGTCGCGTCAGGAAACTGGGCCTGCGCCGGAGTCGCCGCGAGGCCTCCCAGCAGCCACGCCGCGACGATCAATCCGGCGACGGATCCCGGGTCCACGCGCACTCCCCGCTTCGACCACCAGCGCGACCAGTCGGCCCACAGGTTGGCCGATCCGTCGCGTCCCCGCAGCAGCAGGGCAAGCAGCGCGAGCAGCAGCGCGATGCGAGCCACGGTGAGCACGCGGTGCATCGGCAGGGAGATGAAGATCGGACGGATGGTCTGGTCCGCCGTCACCGGCCCGTTCCAGATGCACTCCACGCGGTTCCACATCCACTGCGGCTGCGCCGGCCCCGTCTGGATCTTGGCCTTCGCGTCGTACATCATGTTCGACTGGTTGAAGCGAAACTTCCGGTTGTTTTGCATCTGCTGCTGCTTGGCCCCCGCGTTGGACATGGTTTCATCCAGCGAGGCGGGCGCGTTCGAGATCATCTCCCCGCGGCCCGCACGTCCGTTTGCTCCGCTCCACGAATCCTGGAACGGGTCCTGCAGTTCGCCCTGGGACCCGGGAAAAGCCATCTGGAAGTCGGGCGGCGTGTAGCCGGGGCCGAACCAGATCGGTGGGTGGGTGCCGTAGACGAATCCCGCCGGCTCCAACTGCGGAAAGATGGCACTCTGGATCTGCTGCGCGAAGAAGGGAATCACCAGGACCGCGGCCCACGCCGCCGCCACGAATGCCCACGCCGCCACGACCCGCTGCAACCAGCCCTCGCGCACCACGCGCAGGATCGCCAGCGGAATCAGCAGGAAGAACCAGCAGTAACGCAGCGCACCCGGTTCGTGGTACGACAGTCCGAACGCCAGGAACGCGATCACTCCCGGCACCACGCCCCACAGGCGAAACACGGCCAGCGAGAACACTAGCAGCAGGAACAAGTCGAGCAACGTCCAGGCCGTTAGCCAATCGCCCACCACCGCATCGGCGCCGAAGAGCGCCAGCAGGCGCCAACCGGGCGGCAGGATCAGGTGCACGCGTAGCGAATCGGCATGGGTCTGCCAGCCCGTGGCGGGAATCTTCCGCGTGTCCTCCAGCCGCCCGATCGCCTCCAGGTTCAAGTTCCGCGTCCGGACCTCAAAGCCCGGCGCGCCGGTCGTGGGATCGGCCGTGATCAGTTGTCCCTCGCCTCCCACGCGCACCGCTCCCAGCGTCTGCCCTTCGCTTGCGTTCAGTCGCCATGTCCGCTGCATCACCCCCAGGATGCGATCCGAATAGGTCAAGGCCCGGCCGTCTTCGTCCAGCCAGAGCTGCCGTTCGATCGACAGGCCGGGCAGCCGCTGGCTTCCCATGCCGCGCATTTTCTCGACGAGGCGAAACGGTGTGTGAGTGTTCCACTCGAAGAGTGGCAGGTGACGCCAACGCTCGGGGAAGGTCGTCTGGTTCGCGTCCCTCGCCGTGATGCCCTCCAGTTCCGCCACGCGAAAGGCAGGCTGGGCCTGGAAGGCGACGAATTCTTTGGGGACGATCGGTTCGGCGTTCGCCGCGTACCGCACTTCGCCGGCATCCTGCGTGCGGAAAGCGTGCAAGGCAATCGTCCACTTGCCCGCGCGGACTTGCGCCTTCACACGGCCCGCTTCATCGACGGCCACGGGAATGGGACTGTCCACCAGCGACAGCTTCCAGCCTTCCGGAAGTACCCATCCCAAGTCCTCTTCGCGACTGCGGCCCGAGACACTCAATTCGATCTCCGTCCGCAGCCACAGCGGAATGCCGTCTTCTAAGACACGGTAGACATCCGCGGAGATCTGGTCCTCATCGACGCTCTCGGACCGCGCGCGCCGCAGCCAGACCGCGCCGTCGGCACCCCAGTTCGGAATCGCCACCGCCGCGCCGTCGACGGTCAACGACAGCACGCCGATCTCCGTGGGAATCGACAGTCGCTCGGGCATCGACGCCCAGAGGAACAGACCCGACAGTTCGTGCGAGCCGGGTTCCAGCCGCACCGAAGGCCTGCCCTCGCGCTCCACCACCGGCAGGCGCTGCTCGCCGTCGCGCACTTCCATGGGCCAGGTATCCGCGCTGCCCGGCAACGGCACCCACACCGTCTCGTAAGCCGTCACCTGCAACCGCCACGTCGCTCGCGCCGCCGACGCCTCGACCGACAGCCGCGTCGGCCAGAAGCAGAGATGCTGTTCGCTCGAACCATACGGCGTCGGACAGTTCCGATGCGACTCCTCGCCCAGCGCCCATTCCTGCCACTCCCGCAGCGCCGGCGGCACGCCTGCATCCCGCGATCCCGTATCCAGCGGCGAGACTTCTCGCTGCGCTGCGTCCCGCTGCGCTGCATCCCGCTGCGCTGCATCCCGCTGCGCTGCGTCCCGCTGCGCAGTCGCGAGGTTCGAGATCGCCAACCAGGCCGCGCACACCAGCATCAACCATCGTGTGGATCGCCACCTGTCCATGGGAGGTCCTTTTGAGCGAAAAAGGCATGCGGGTCTCTTGCTCGTGAAGAAGAAGGACCGGCACCATTTTCGCGGTCATGTTTGCGAGAAGACGGAGCGACCGTCATTGTCGCACCCAAGTGCAACGACCTGCAACCATGGGCAGCGGGACTCCGCCTATCAGGTTAACGCAACCGGCAACCAGTCGGGCTGCAGGCCACCGCGAACTTCGCCGTCCTGTCGGTCGGCCACCCCCAAACGCCAACCCCACGCCCGAGAGCAACGACCTTCCCCCGAACCGATCTGGTGTTTGTGGTGGATCGCGGTAGACCTGACTTGTGGCACGGCCGTGGAACGCCTTGGGGAGGGGTCGGGAACGAATGTCGCGAGTACCATTGGCCCCGGGGCCCGACCATTCGGATCCCAAGCCAGTCGACACGAAGCCCCGGATGGCGTTTCTCGCCTCCGTGTTGCCCAGCGAGACTTAATACAGATACGTTTCTCGTGGCGTTCGACCACCTGCTGGATCCGAACCACTCGGCCCGGTCGCACGCCTCGACCTGGCAGGAGGACGACAACGAGCATCGGCCGCTCGGATCCCTGGACGGCATCACCCCCAACGCCTTCGCGCGTCGCAATGCCGATTCCGCTCCGACTGCTACGCAACCCCCGCTCCATCCACCTCGGCAACCTGTCAGCGTGACATCAAGTGCAAACCTGCCATGGGCTCGTTGCTTGCTGCAGTTTTGCTAAACAGCCATTTCGCGTTTGCTAAACATGAATAATGAGCATCGGTCATGGCGTTGCTTGACTGGTTCCCGACTCGGGCGTCTCCGTTGACATGCGAAGAGTGGTTGTCGAGAATTCCGGAAACATCGCGCGGTCAAGCACCTCCGCTAGAAGTGCTATGATCACGCGGCGGGACTCTAGCCATGAGCGATCAGTCCACAGGTGTCAATCGGAGGCTCATGCCATGCGATCAGTGAGATGGAACACTTCTGTCGAGTCGCAGTCGCGTCTTCTCGCCGTGATCCTGCTGCTTTGCCTGGCGAGTGGATGCGTCATCGCGTAGCCTACGCGGATCTTTTCGAAGTTCGACGATTGAAAGTTCCCGAAGCAACGCCTCGGGAGCGTGCACCTTCCGTTGTGGAAGTGTGAGCCAACGATGGCGCTGCCTGGGGATCGTCTGGTGAGCGACCGCGGACGAGATTCACTACTCGAATAAGGATTTACCCATGAAGAATGATTCCGTTTCAGCGATGGCCTGGGCCCTGCTTCTGGTCGCCGTTCATGGCATTCGGGTTCCGGCCGCGGATTGGCCGCAGTTTCTCGGCGAAGACAGGAATGGTGTCTCCAAGGAACAGGGCCTTGTGGATGCGTTCCCCGCGAGCGGCCCCGTCGTTCGCTGGCGCATCGCCGGTGGAGTTGGCATGTCCGCCGTGTCCGTCCAGGGCGGACTTGCCCTCACCACCTGGAATGCTGGAGGGCAGCAGTTGCTGGTCGCCCTCGATGCGGCGACAGGAAAGATGAAGTGGAAGACCCCGATGGGGAACGCCTACGAGAACCCCATGGGAGACGGCCCGCGAGCCACGCCGACCATCGCCAACCAACGCGTCTACGCGTATTCCGGCGAAGGGATCCTCGTCGCCGCCGATCTCCAGACGGGCAAGCTTTTATGGCGCAAGGACGTCCTCGCGGAGTTGGCGGCCGAACCATCCGAATATGGCATGTCCTGCTCGCCGTTGGTGCTGGGAGATCGTGTGGTCGTGCACGCCGGCGGCGAGGCTGCGGCGGTCGTGGCACTCG
>JBIIEC010000337.1:0-6893 GCA_044238045.1 Pirellulaceae bacterium
GGCTGGAGTCGCTCAGGTAGAACCGGGCCAGGGAGATCGGCGAGCTGGTCGGATTGTGGACTTCGATCCAATCCCCATTCGCGATCGAACTGCGGGACAACAGTTCCTGGATCACGATACCCGGGGACTGCAGCAGGCCTGCGTCGCCTGGTGAGCCATGGATCTCCGCGCTGGCTTTCCAGTTCGCGGCGTTTCCAAGATCCGCCCGCAGGTCCACTGGCTGCAGTGAGCTGCCGCGACCATCGGCAGCCCATGGCCAGCCTTGCAGGTCGGCGTCGCTGTATTCAAATTCGGCCAGCAGCGATCCGCCGGGTGCTTCAAGGCGGATCAGCTCACCACTGTCCCGCAACGCCGTATCGGCCGCGAAGACCCCCGCTAAACGCGCCAACTTGGCTGCGCCATAACGCGCTGCGAACGCTCCCCGGTGACTGGCCACCAGTGCGTATTCACCCGGCGCGAGACGAGTAATCGCGGAATTCGTGAAGTCGAACTCCACGCCCGCCGTGAATCGCACGCCGGCCAGATCCAGCGTCTCCGTGTTCGACAGGTTCCGCAGCTCGATGAACTCAAAGTCATCGGACACCAAGCTCTTGTCGATCGCCAGTTCCGCGGCGCTGGCTTCCAGCGGATGGTACATCACCTCGGTAATCGCCAGCTTGTCCTTCAATGGCGACACCGTGCCCTGGTAGGACTTCTCGCCAACCACCTGGCCATCGACGGCCACCAGCTGCACCAACCCGCCCTCGTTGGGCAGAGTACCCTCGTAGTTCCCTTGCACGAACAGCCGCTGCCCGCCCGATGGTCCGCTGGTCCTCGCGCGGAACGCTCGCGCGTCGGCGGCGACATACATCGTCGCGCCGGGCAACAGCACCGTGCCCGGATCGAGCGTCTTGCGCACGGCACCGGCGATCTTCCACCCGGTCAGGTCCACCGACTGGCTCGTCGGATTCACCAACTGGATGTACTCCTCCGCCTGGTTTCCCGACACGGGCGCAAATTCAAGGACGCCGATCTGTACCTGCGGATTACCAACCTGCGAGGGCGGCAGTTGTCCGTTGCCATCGGGCAGGTTGGCCACGACCAGTTCCGGCAGCAGGAACATCTCGTTGCTGCCCGGAGCGTCGTCGATCGCATGGATGGCCAGCACATTCTTGCCGCTGCGCAGCAGAGGCAGGAACTTCGTCACGTTGACGTTATCGAAGGTGGACGATTCGGAGATGACCTCGATGACCTCCTCGTCCGAGAGTCGACTCCCGGCCGTGCTGTCAAAGCGAGGCGACAGGCTGGCACTAACGCCCTTGCGTGCGATCTCCGTGCCGTTCAGGTAGGCCACGTATCCTTCGCGGTATTTCATCCGCAGGGTCAGCGCGTCGATGGACGACGGATCGGCCAGGTCAAACGGGATGCGCACGTACAATGAGGTACTGCCGGCCATCGGACCGGCAACGTCGGTCGCGATCAACGGACGATAGCTGGCCCCCTTGCGTTCCACGCCGATTCCCAGCGGTCCCGAGGCCCAGCCGCCATCGTTGAACCCCAGTCCCGTCCAGCTGCGGCCCAGGCTCTCGTCCTTCGGCACGAAGTACGCACCGGTGGTGGCGCCGACCGTTCCGGAGATGAGCCGTCGCGCATCGCCCGGATCAGACATGAACTGCGTGGCGTGGATGAATTCGCGACGTTTAGCTGAGTAGTCATTCAGCAGGATGCCAACCGCCTTGTCGAACGACTGGAAACCGGTCTGGCCCCAGGAGGCCGGGTGCAGGAGGTTATCCTGTTCGGCGTCCGGTTTCATCTGTGCGTACAGTTCGTCCACACGGGACTCCAGCGGCAACTGCTCCCGTGGCGTGCCGGGCGGCTTGACGTAGGCATCGACCAGCGTGCGCACGCGCCGCAGGAACATCTCCCGGAAACCGGGCATGTAGTTGAACATATTGCCGAGCACGTTGTCCCCGCCGCCGCCCTTGCCGCTGCCGCGGTAGGCCGAGCGCTGGTACATCATCGTGTCGTTTTCGTAGCCGTTGTCACAGCAGTAGCGTCCCTGGGTAAGATCCAGGTCCCAGGCCATCATCCACCACTCGTCGGTCCCGTTCTTGCCGTTCGTCCCGTGGGTGTCGTGGTAGGCGTAGTAGTTCTTGTGGCAGCAGTCGCTGCCCGAATGCAGCACGGCACTGGCCATGAAATTAGCCATCTGGGCGAGATTGACGTGGTCGTACAGGTAGGTGATGTCCGACCGCTTCGCCACGATGTCGCGCAGGTCCTGGATCGTCCCCTCGGGGCCCGACCGTTTCTTGGCCGCCGTCGTCGTGGCAAACTCCGTGTACATCTTGTACAACGAATTCCGGGGGTCGCGTCCGATGCGTTCCAGCCAGCGGGAATCTCCCTGCTCGACGAAATCGTACACGGCGTAGAACTCACCGTTACGCTGCACGCGGACGGGAAACGCCATGTGCGTGGCGGCGCCCGTGAAGCCTACCTGTTCGTAGGCCAGTGTGTTCCGCAACTTGGACTTGTCGGGGAAGTTCGTCAGCAGGTCAAAATCCTTCATGCGCGGAATGTCGTCCCGCAGCCGGAACCGATGGTCCACGGGAAGGTCGACATTCAGCGACAGCTTCGTCGTCTGCGACTTGAAGGACTGCGTGGACTGGCCGTGCAGTCCGAAGTACGCGTTGCTGTAGAACTCGCCATCGTAGTAGATCGACCCTCGCGTGCCTGCGAGGCTGATGGCCTTGCTCCAATCCTCGATGAACAGGTGCACGATCGGCAACCGGCTGACCAGCGTCGGATCCTGGAACACGGTGCCCAGGTACTCCTCGTAGTTCAACGGCTCGTCGTAGCGTGGGAACCGCGTCATGGCCTGCCGGGTATCGCGGGCGGTCACATACCAGCGGACCATCTGGCCGGGCCCCGCGTTGATCGTGGGAATGTCGGCCGTGAACGTACCATCCCCGGCGACCGCATCGCCGCTGGTGCCATCATCCTGCATCGCGACGCTCACCAGCGGTTCGTACTGGAGGCGATAGTGCAGCGTGACGTCGGCGATGTCTTGGAACGTGCGAGCCACCTGGGCGGTGACGCGGATCGGCTGTCCCGCGGTGACCGCATCCGGACCGTGGTCGACATCCACGACCAGCGGGCCAACTTCCTGCACCCCCGCGCCATTCGCGGCCCCCGGCGTCGGCCGGGGGAAGTAACGCAGGCCCGCGCGATCGATGAACGATTTGCCGACAACCAGTTCCGGCGCGAACAGCAGGGTGTCATCGGCGCGAGCCGCGTTGAGCACCTGGACCTGCAGGTAGTTCGTGCCCTCCACCAGCACGTCGCGGCGCTGCGTGAGGTCGAAGGTCTCGGTGCGCGTCGAGTCGATGACCGAGCGCGCGGCGGTGGCCGTCGCGTCGAACCCGGCAATCGCCGGCGCGTTCTGTTCGGCGACGAGGTGGCCGTTGAGGTAGGCCTTGAAGCCGTCGTTGGAGCGTGCCTTCAACTGGACCGATGCCAGCGAACGCAGGTCGCTGAGCTGGAACGGTATGCGAAGATAAGCCGTGCTGGCTACTCCCTGCATCTCCGCCCGCAGGTCCGTCGCTGCGCCCTCGCGCAGGTCCGCCAGCCGCGCGATGCGGACATCGGTGTTCGCCCGGTCCGTAGTGCCGTCGGGCCGCAGCGGATCGCCGCCCGCGCCCAGGGGGTCGATCGCGAAGTCGATCCAGTCGCCCTGCCGCATTCCCTCCACGACCACGCGGCGTGTGCTGCCGGTCGTGTCTCCCTGCCCCACCAGCACCGAATCGATCGACTTGCCGTTGTGAAACAGACGCGCAGTCACTCCATCGCCGCCGGCAGCCGCCTTGGCCACGTCGTAGGTGATGGAATACGAACCGTCCAGCGGCACCTGCCAGCGACGAATCGGCCACTGGGTGCGCTGGGCGTTTCCGTGGGGCAGCATGCTGGGAGCGCGGATCTCGGTGACGACCGAGCCATCCGGCCAGAAATAGCGCTGGTTGAACCAGCCATCGGCCGGGAACTGGATGAAGTCCGACTGGTCGTACCGACCGTTGAGATCGGCCGTGGGTTCGTAGATGCCATAGAACCAGTTCGCCGTTCCCTGCACACCGGCTTTCGGCCAGTCGACCGACGAGCGAGCGACCGCCTCCTCGGGAATCGTCACGGGCACGACCCCGCGAATGACGGTCGTGAAGATCGTGGTATCGCCCGTCTCGTCGTCGGCCGCGCCCGGATCGATGACGAAGTCCACGAGGTCGCCTTGCTTGACGGGAGTCGTCACCCGATAGTCGATGGTCGCGCCGTTGACGACCTGCTGGAAGACCTCCTTGCCGTTCACCAGGATCCGTCCCACGATGCCGTCACCCGCCGGATCGGGGTTTCCCAACTGACCGGAGAAGGTCACATCGGCCGTGATCTCGGCCGTCCAACGACGAATGGCCCAGTGCGTGAAGGGCCCGACCTTCGCGGATGACGGATGTCCGCCCTCGGGCGTGATCTCCGTGCTCGGTTGCTGGCCCGGCGGAGCAAGATCCCACTTGTTCGTGTCGGCCTTGAAGAAGCGAGCGGCCGCCAGCGTCGCGAACTCGGAAGGCTTGTACACCTTGTCCGTGTCGAAGTTCCGCGCCCACGTGCCGTAGTTCCAGGAGTTCTTGCCCTGCACGCCGGAAAAGTCGGCTACCGAATCGGCGATGACGACCGGTTCGGTAGACGGCAGGAAGCCCACGCCCGCCGTGCCGACGCGCCAGCCGCGGTCGTCCAGCGCCGGATCCACCCAGGTCCCCGCCACGGTCTCCGCGTCCATCACATCCAGCTGACCGTTCCGTGGCACCTGGATCCGAGCCGGCGTGTTGGCCGACACGACGATTTCCGAACGCACGCCCGTGGGAATCCCGTACGAGACATCCTGCACCTGCACCGGGTAGCTCGGCTTGATCTCATGGGCGACGGTCAGGCCGTCGGGCTGCACCAGCGCCAGGTATTCGCCGCGCGTCGAGAGCGAGAAGTTCGTGTGCAGTTCGCCGGCCGGATCGTGGCGATCCTTGCCCGACGCGAATACCACCAGGTAGCCGCCCGCCTCCAGATCGACCGCCGGAAAACGCCACTTCCGCAGGTTGCCGGAATTGTCGGTCAGGTACCAGCGATCGAGTGACATGTCGGTGTCACCCGCGTTGTGGATTTCGATATAGTCCGAGTCGGCACCGTCCTCGTCGTCCAGCGTGCGATCATTGCTGGCCAGGAACTCGCTGATGACCGGATCAGCCGCCAGCAGCCAGCGGTTCTCCAGCGTCTCCAGTCCCCTCCACGAGGTGCGTCCGGCCCGCGCGCGATTCGACAAGTGCCCCCGTCTCCCGTTCCTGCGTTTCAAAGCATCAACCCCTCATGGTTCACTGCGACCGACGTGTTCCGGCGACGCCACAAGCCACGGAAGAACGCTCCACGGAGCCTTCCCCCCCACCTTTGGAGATCATAACCATGGGCGCTGGTGGGCTCCACGGAAAAGCCAAGATACGTACTCTTTTTTCGCCTGTCCACATCAGGCGGCCACAGCCAGGGGACTCCCGGCTGGCGTGCAGGTCAAGCCGCGTAAACGTGGCGGAAGCAGGTTAAGCCCGCAGCGCGGCCCCGTGCGCAGCGCGGCCCCGTGCGCAGCACGGCCCCTCGGGCGGCGCAGAAGGAACCATCGGCGCGTGGGCAGAGCGGGCGTTTCGGGCCACGATCGGCCGACGCCGCAGGCTCCGCCTTGCTCAGGCGCGGCCCCAATCAAAGAAGCCGATCGCCTCCAGGTTACCCCGCAAGCGTTCAACCCGCTCCGCCTCCAGTGGCGGCCACGGCAGTCGCGGCGGGCCCACCGGCACGCCCAGCATCCCCATCAGCGCCTTGGCCGCCCCCAGGAAACCTACGTCCAGCAGCACACGCACCATCTGGACGCTGCGATACTGCTCGCTCCGCGCCGCATCCATCTCCCCACGTCGCAGCTGATCCAGCAGTCGCAGATAGACGGGCGCGGCGAAATTGTAGGTGCTGCCCACCGCGCCCTCCGCGCCCAGCGAAGCCGCCGCGAGCAGGATTTCGTCGCAACCCCAAAGCAGTTCCCAGCGCCGGCCATCGGCCCGCAGACACTCTTGGAAAGCCATCAGGTCGGGATTGGTGAACTTCAGGCCCCGCAGCATCGGGATGCGCGAGGCGGCCAAGCCGAGAAACTCGGTCATCGACAGGCTCACGCCGGTCAGACCCGGAATGTCATAGAAGTAGAACGGCGTGCCCGGCGCGCCGCCCGCCACCTGGGCCATGCAGTCGACCAGCACTCCCACCGTCCGCGGCTTGAAGTAGCTCGGAGCCAACGCCGCGATGGCCGTCACGCCCGCCCGCTCCGCATCCGCCGCCAGCTCCCGCGCATCCACCAGGCAGTTCGAGCCGACATGGGCCACCACGCGCAGCGGCGTGCCCTTCGCCACCTCGCACCACCGCCGCGTCAACACCTTCCGCTCCTCCAACGACAGCGAATGACTCTCGCCGGTGCTGCCGTTCACAAACACACTCGTCACGCCATTGCGCAGCAAGGCCTCGGCCTGCCGCTCCACGCCCTCCATCTCCAGGGTTCCATCGTTGTGGAAGGCTGTGAACGTGGCTGCCGTGAGACCGGGCAGCAGTCGTGACTGGGTGGACGGCATGGAATGACACTCCTGTTTCTTGCCTGCCTTGTTCGTGAATGTTCCGCGGGAAGCGCCTCCCCCGGATCGGTTTTCCCGGAAACGCGCCCGCGTCCCCGCACATCGCGATCCACGCGACCGCTACCCGAATCGGACGTCTCCAGCTATTTCCAGACGCGACGCAGGAAGTCGAGGAAGTTCCCGGACATGATGCCGCAGATGTCCGCTTCGCTGTACCCTCGCTTG
>JBIIEC010000338.1:0-6845 GCA_044238045.1 Pirellulaceae bacterium
CATCAAGCACCGTCAAGCACCGCCCTCCCCCTACGCCTTCAGCTGCCGCTTCAGCTGCTCGGTCCAGAGATCGACCAGGAGTGGAACGATAGCCTGCAGGTGGGCGGGCTGGGTCTTCAGCCAGGCGCGGAGGTCCTTGGCGGCGGTGGTGTCGATCAGCTGCTGCAGGCGGGTGGTGAGCTCCGTGGAGAACTGCAGGTCGACCGAAAACGGCATCGCTTCGGGTTTTGCTTCGGGTTCCGAAAAAGGCTCGTTTTTCCCGCGTTTTTTGGGCAGGTTCGAGTCCCTCATCGACCAAGGGCCGACAGGCTCATCATCCTGCTCCCATGCCTGTTGCCGCGGTACCCCCCCGAAACACTTACCGGTATTCTTCCCACCACCAATCGTTTGGATTAACCTCATGAACATGCAACTTGCTCATCTGCAAACCTATACAGGACGAGGCGAGCGAGGGGCGTTCCCTGAGGTGTCCACCTTCGCCAATTACTTACTCGCGAGCGACTTATTATGATCCTCCACGCATCCTCCCTTCGCCTCAGCCCACTGCGAGCCTATACCGGTCTATTCGCTGCCGCCCTCGTTCTCAGCGGCTTGGTTGCTCGCGCGTCCGGAGGTGAACAAAGTCCCATCGACATTATCACGGCTGACACCGTATACCAGGCCTTGCCCCCATTAAAGTACACCTACGGTTCCAGCGTTGACCTGCATGTCATCAACACCGGTTCCCCCGATGAAGAGGCGACCGTGCGAGCGGAGCTTACCAGCTTCGGTGATGCGAACAGCTTGCTGCTCTCCGGCGAAACCTACCATCTGCTGCAGTTCCATTTCCACACGAAGGCGGAGCACCTGCTGGATGGTAAAGCGTTCGACATGGAACTGCACTTGGTACACGAGAAGGCTGGCAGCACGGACGTGAAAGATCTGCTGGTGACGGCGGTCTATATCGAGGCTGGTGACTTCAACCCGACATTGGAGCCGATCTTTGCCGATCTTCCACCCGACTCTCTCAGCCCTCGGGACATCACCGGTTTCGATATCGCTTCCCTGCTGCCCCACGACCTGAGTTCCTACCGCTACCCCGGTTCGCTGACGACTTCACCCTATACCGAAGGCGTACAGTGGGTGGTGCTCAACGAACCCATCCATGCTTCACTCGAACAGCTCCATGCCTTCGAAACGCTGTTCCCGCATGAGAACCTGCGACTGCCCCAGGAACTGGACGGACGCGTGGTGCTGACCGATGTGGAGTCGATCCCCGAGCCTGGCAGCATGACCCTGCTGGCCCTCGGCTTCACAGCCCTCGCCGGGCGTGCTTGTCGTCGGCAACGTTAGAAGCCGTCGTGCAACGCTCACCGATGGACGTACGAGTGCCCCAGTGATGCGTGCCTAGGATAGGAGACGCATGGTTCTGGCCACGCCCGTCGATCAGACCGAACGTGGCGTCTTGGCCAGCGGCTGTCACGGCCCCGCGACGGCCGTCTCCTGGTAGTGCAGTTCACGCCACTTCCCGTCGCTCTTCACCCACACCGCGACGACGTGGCACTGCGACGGCACCGGCTTACCGCGATAAACGCCCTTCGCCTTCAGCGCATACGTCACCAAGACGCAGGAATCATCGATGGTCGTGGTCGACATCGGGCCTGCTTCGTATTCCTCGTAGTCGAGGTCGGCGAGCGTCCGGAGCTGCTCGTCCAGCGTCTGCTTTCCGGCGAAGGGTGTCACCGCCAGATGATTGGGCGTCATCAACGACCTGACCTTGTCTGCATCATGCCTGGTGAACGCCTCATTCAGGACTCCCATCGCGGCTTCGACCTCTTTCGAGAGATCCACCTTTGAGGGCTCCGCTGCATTCGCAGCGGACACGACCAACGCCATCATCAGTGCAATCCAGGCACGCATGTGAGCCTCCCATCGAATAATGAGTCCGCGCGCACCCGGCGAAACCCTCGGAACCACTGCGGGCGCGTCGCGTTTTCGGCCTCAGTATAGGCTGATCCCCAGCGGAATCCAGCCCGAGGCGTGCAGCGCTAGTTGGCGGTCGCGCGACGGCCTCCCGTGGAACGACCATCGACCGGCGACCGGCACGTCTCCATGCGGAGAGGCATGGTGCGCAAATACCTCGCCCGATCGTGCGCGCGGCGGGGCTCATCCAATCGGCACTCGCGTGCCGACTACGATGCGCGTGGCTGCCGTTCCTCCGCAGTCGGACGCCTTTGCTGCTTCAGGCCACCCCAGCCGTTCGATTCGTCCTAGGCTGCTCCACGACCGGCAGTTTCCACCGGGGGCCGCCCCCTCGGCAGGTAGCTTCGAGGGGATCAGGACGTCTTGCTGGACAATGCAGCCGCGCGAATTACAGTGACGCTTCACGCACCCCGCCGCGACGACAGAGCCCGCAAGCGTCTACTCCCCAAGTTGCCACGTCCGCTGAAGCTGCCCTAGGAGCCGTCCCATGCGCAACACGCTGTATCTGCTGCTGCTGACGATCAGCCTGCTGCATGTTCGGCCCCAGGCCGCGACGGGCATCGATCTGGTTTTCTCCATCCAGGATCCCGAACTGGTCACAGACAACCAGTTGTCACTGGTCAATACGGCGATGCACCAGGCCGAAGCCGTCTGGGAAACCGTCCTCACAGGCTACCAGCCTGGAATCCACCTCGATCCGATCACCATTAAGATCCAGTTCATCGACGACGGGCTCCTCAACGCCATCGCAACCGGCCCCGTCGTCCAAGGTGGGTTCACCCTCAACACGGGCGGTGTCGTCCAGATCAATCGCTTCGCCATCGACGACCTCAGCAATTGGCAAGGCGACCAGCCCAACGGACTGAATTTCCTCGATGAACTCATGGCCCACGAAGTGGCCCACCTACTCAGCTTCGGCGAACAATGGTCCCCCAACGGCCTCTATGTCCAAGACTCGTTCCAATACACGGGCGGTTACGGCGTGGCTGCCTTCCAGAAAGAATTCGGAGCGTCCACAAGCTCTATTCCGGTCGAGAACCATGGACGCCTCGAACTCCACAATATCCACTGGGACCAGATCATGCGCAGCAGTCCCGAAGAAGGAGATCCGAACGATCCCTGGGGCCTCGACCCGAGTCTCGGAATCGTGGACCCGCAGGGACGCGACCTCGCGCTGGAACTGATGACGGCCGCGTTCGATCCCGACTTCTTGGAACCGTTCCTCAGCCGGACCACCGTCCAGTCGTTCCGCGACCTCGGATACACCGTCACCGAATTCGAGGACTTCAATGGGGACGGCCAGATCGACACGGCCGACCGAGACATTCTGCTCACGCACCTTGGGGAGTCCGGACTGCAAATCGACAGCATCCGCTTCGGAGATGCCGACCGCGACCGTTCGGTAACGCTGCAGGACCTCCACCTTTGGCAGGCTGCCGCAGGCGTGCCCGAGCCGCACAGCGGCTGTCTGGCCCTCAGCTGCCTGCTGACCCTCGGTCGACTGCGACGCCCGCGTGCGGTCGCGCCGGCCACTGGAGCGGACAGCGTCTAATTGCGCGTCTGCATGACACGCGACGTGTCGTATTTCGCCCCTCGGTGACAGACCATCAGTGACAACCGGTCGACAGGCTATTCCGAAAAGTTCGGGTGCTTCGGATCGCCTAGCGATTCCATGTAGGCCAGCAGGTCGAGGATTTCTTCCTCGGTGAACGTATTGAGCAGATCCGTCGGCATCGGCGATGCCTTGGAAAGCTCACGCCGTTCGATGTCCGACTTCAGCACCGCGACGATGTCTTCCGTGAGCGGATTGGGGCGGATCACCACCTGCTCCGGGGTCTCGTCGGCGATGCGACCGACGATCACGCGGCCGTCGCTCGTCTCCAGGGCCGTGTTGGCATACTGTTCTGACACAACCTTGGACGGCTCCGTGACCGCCTCCAAAAGATCCTGGCGTTTGAAGCGGGTGGAGACAGCCGTCAAGTCGGGACCGATCGCACCGCCTTGGTCACCATAGCGATGGCATGCGCTGCACTGCGCCTTGTAAAAGACCTCCCTGCCACGCTCGAAGTTGCGGCCGCTGCTCACCTTGTTCAAAGCGGGCAGCAGATCCGCGGTCGTCCATTCCTTCACCAACGACCTCGTCGACAGAGACGGCGCCGGCTCCGGCGCGCGTGACGCACCATAAGCGGCCAGCACGTCGCTCAACGCAACGATCTCGTCCGGCGTCATGGTGAACTTCGCCTCCTCGTGCGCGGCGGCCATGAAGCCAGCGAAGCTGGCGCCGTTGTTGAACGGGATGCCGGCCTCCGCAAACCAACGGACCACATGGGCCGGGTGTCCCGTCGATTGGCCCCCATTCCACCAAGCCAGGTACTTGCGCCGCAGCTCCGCATCCCAACCGGCCTTGACGTTCCGCAGATGCACGACGTAGGTGATCTGCTCCTCCTGTGTCTTCGCGGCCTCCAGCAACGCCATCGTCCTCGAGACCACGTGCGGCGCGTTCATGGCGACCAGAATCTGGCACAGTTCGCGATTCAGCGCCTGGCTGGCGGCCGGATAGAGCGGATCGACATCCGCCAGAACCCGAGCGGCCGACTCGCCCGCGGGAACACCATTCCGGGCCAGCGATACCTGGATCACGCGTAGCTTATTCAGCAACTGCTCTTCGGTAAGTCTGTCCGACGAAAGCGATGTCACGGCCTGGAGCAGCGCCGGTTGCGAGTCAGCGTTCCCCAATCGAGCCAGGGCCAGCAGCGCGGTCAACGCGGCGTCGGGCGACTTCTCCGCCAAGGCCCTGGCCTGCCACTGTTCGATCGGATTGCGTTCGACGGCCAGCCGAGCGGCATAACGAAGGTGCCGATCCTTGCTGCCCAAGTAAGGCCACGCGAAGTCGACCGCCGTCGGATCCGCCTGCACGTTCAACGCCTCCAGCTTGCGTCGCAGCGCGCGGGCATCGTGGCCATCTCGGCTGGCCAATGCCTCGACCGACAAGGGCTTTGCGTTTTCCTGACCCGTATACGCGACACGGAACAAGCTGGCCTGCGTGCCGCGTCCGCCGATTGTGAAGTACAGCGCTCCATCGTCGCCGATCACCACGTCGGTCAGGTTCAGCGGCGTCTTGCCTCCCTTGCCGCGCAGAGACTTCGGCGCCACAAAGTTTTCCGACATGCCGGTATAGCTCGCACCATCAGGACCCAGGTGGACCGCGATCAGACGGCCATAGGTCCAGTCGCAGATATAAAACGCCTTCTGGTACTTCACCGGAAACTTCGCTCCGGTGCCAAAGACAACGCCCGTCGGGCAGCCGATCCCGATGGTCGCCGCGTACGGCAGCCCATCCGCATAGTATTCGGGCCACTTGGCCGTGCCTTCGCGGAAACCGTTGTCGCCGCCGCGCACCGAGTGGAAGACATGCACCGGGCGGTACCAGGGTGTCCCCCAATCCCACTCCATGTCGCTGTCAAATCCGAACAGCTCGCCGTCAGCGTTGAAGTCGATATCGTACGTATTGCGCTGGCCCGACGAGAACAGCTCGATACTCTGGCCGTTCAGGTCCATCCGGGCCACGTATCCGCCGGGCGGCTTGGCCCCGGCCCCAAAACCATTTCCATCTTCCATGCGTGGCAGAGCCAAGTCGTCCGCATAGTTGCGATGCGGCGAACTGCCGACCAAGTCGTTGGGCACGGCCGTGAAGTTTCCGCAGACGGCATAGAGCATCTTGTCCGGCCCCAGCACGAGCCCATGCGATCCATGCTCGCCACCACCGCCCTCCCACGCGCGCAGGAACTCCACATCGTCGTAGCTGTCATCCCCCTTGGTGTCGCGGCAACGATAGAGGGCGAAACCGCGGCTCCCGCTGCCGCTGATGTAGAGCGAATCGCCCACGAACAGCATGCCCATCGTCTCACTCACAGGAATCCGCAGGATCTCCTGCTTCGTGACCTTGCCGTTCTGAAGCGTCACGCGCGTAATCGGCTGCCCATTCTGCCCGCCGAGCAGCAGACGCCCTTGCGGATCCTTCGCGAGACAGATCCATGAACCGTTCGCCGTCGGATCAGCCTGCAGGACGCGTTCGATCGTGAAGCCCGGAAGCGTATCCAGAAACTCCGCCGCGTTCTCCAGATCCAACGGCTTCGACCCATCCGCCGGCCCGTAGACCGCTTGAAGGATGACCAGCGTCTGCCCTTCGGGAACCGCGATGTCAACGCGTCCGCCTTCGGTTGCCTCGCTCGTGAACTTCTCCTCACCGACGCGATACTCGACCACCAGTTTCTTAGGGACCCCAGGAGCCGTGTCGCCAAACGTCGTATTGCTGGCATCCACGGACAGCCGATTGCCGTTGACCGCTCGGACCACTGCCTCCGTCACGTCGGTCTTATCCTTGGCCAACACCGGCGTGGCGCATACCGCCCACACGACCGCCATCAGGACACATGCCGCACGACAAGCAAAGAACCGGGGAATGCTCATGAGATAAAAACCTTCAGCTTGGATGGTGTCTGCCAAGCGGCCGATTTTAGCGAACCCGCACGCCAGTGTCTTGCCCGAAAACGGCCCATTTCGGGTACAGGCCCTCGGGTGCTCCACGGCGGGAGAATCGGTGGGGGCAGGAACGCGGCGACGCCGGTTGTGACCATGTTGTATCAGGCTTTGAGCCTTGAAGAATCGACGCACGGCGTGTGCCAAAAGCTGCCGACACGACAACGCGTACGGCCTTGAATCGAGCCGTTCGAAGCTTTCCTCTTCTTCGCCCTTCAGATCCCGTCTCCGTACGATGGAAAGGTCATGTCCATCTCCAGCGCCGGTTCGGCTTCGACGCAGTGGCCGACCACTCGCGCGGGGATCCCGGCTACGGTCGTATGCGGGGGCACGTCGCGGAGCAC
>JBIIEC010000339.1:0-6835 GCA_044238045.1 Pirellulaceae bacterium
AAGGGAGCGTCCGACACGTCGTGCCAGGGTCACCGTAGAGTAAAGGTGAATGTCACATGTACAAAAAAGTGAGCACACTCCGTTGGTCCGTGGTCTTCCCTGCTTGGTGCGCGGCGACCGTGTTCGGCTGGACGGTTGGGCTGGGGCAGATCCATGAGTTGGCGGCCGCGACACGGGTCTACGGATCGGTGGCGGGGCAAAGGTCGGTGGTGTTGCTGGAACTGAACGACGAGACGGGGGAGCTGTCGGCTCGCGGTAGCTGGCCGTTGTCGGGAGAGCCGGGCGCCTTGACGCTGGCTCCTGACGGACGAACCCTGTTTGTGGCCATGCGGTCCACCGGGCGGCTTGCCAGTTGCCGTGTCGACCAGGCGACAGGGTTCCTGGAGCCGTTGGGCGAGGTCGAGGCGGGCGAGGACCCGGCGCACCTGTCGGTCGATCCCACGGGGCAGTATCTGCTGGCGGCCTACTATGTCGGCGCGAAGGTCACGGTGCATGCCGTGCGTCCGGACGGCACGCTGGCCGCCCCGCCGCTGCAGGAGGTGACTACGGCGGACAAGGCGCATGCAATCGTCTTCGATCCTGGCGGTCGTTTTGCTTATGTGCCGCACACCGGACCGAGCCAGGTGTTTCAGTTCAAGTGGAGCGGTGGGCCGAGACCGCTGGCGCCATTGGAGCCAGGCTGGCTGCAGCGGCCCGATCGCTCCGGCCCCCGCCATGTGGCTTGGCACCCGCGACGCCCCATCGCGTACATCAACAACGAGCAGGGGAACAGCGTCACGGCCTATCGGGTCGAACGGAACGGAACCTTGACGGCGGGCCAGACAGCCAGCACGCTGCCTGCCGATTTCCACGGTGAAAATGCGACGGCGGAAATCAAAGTCCATCCTGCAGGCCGCTGGCTCTATGTATCCAATCGCGGACACGACAGTCTGGCCAGGCTGACGCTGGAGGAGTCAGGCGAGCGACTTACCTGGTCGGAATGTACGCCGACCGAGGCCACGCCGCGGTCGTTCGACCTCTCGCCGGATGGCCGCTACCTGCTCTCGGCGGGTGAGCATTCGGGTGTCCTCGCCGTCTACCGCGTCGATGATTCCTCGGGAGAGCTCCGGCCGGTCGCGCGACATCCGACCGGGCCGCGCCTGTGGTGGGTGCTCTGCGTTCGCTCGCAGCGTTAGCGAGGGCCGCCGGGTCAGGGGCCGGCGCGGCGCGCAAGAAGGACGCCACGATCGGGGAACCGTGGCGGTGCCGGGGCGAAGAAGTTGTAGGTAGCCACAGGCGGATTGCCCGCCGCGCGGCGTCCCGGATAACCTGCTGCGCTGCGGTTAGTTCAGGCTCGCGCAACGCTTGCAGCGCTTGATGTGCTTATTGAGCGTCTTGCCGCACTTCGCACAGCGACGATTCTTTAGCTGCAACTTGCGTTGCGTGCGCGGTCGAGTTCCCACGGGAAGGTCCTTCCTGTCAATATCTTGCAAAAGTGCCCGGCATTAGACTCGCGCCGAACGGGACGACTCGCGCCCCGGGGCTGAAACCCCAGGGCCAGCGTCCTCGCGACGGAGGGCCTTATAGTTAAACGCCACCGCCGAGGGAGGGCAAGCCCAGTCTCGCCTGTCGATTTGCCCCGGGTGTCTGGATGCCGCATAGGCTTCTTTACCAAGCGGCGGGCTCATTTTGTCACCACGGAGGTCACGGAGGCGACAGGGGAGCCCAAGGCCCATTCCGGGCGATCGGTGGCGGCCGGGACACTTGGGGGAGTCCCGCCGCCCAGCCCAGTCGCTCAAGCCAGCTGCCCCGCCGTGCGTCTACTTCTTTTCCGGGGGGGCTTCCTGCAGCGACTTGTAGACGCGGTCGAAGCCGTCCTTGATTTCGCCCGCGACCAGCTTCAGCGATTCCATGACATTCCCGGCCGACTGCCCGACCGCGTCCTTGACCGGTTCGCAATCCTGGTTAAGCCGCTCCAGTTTCTCGCGGAGCTTTTCCCATTCGGTCCGCGCCTCCGCCTTGCCCAGGTGGAGTTGCAGGGCCAGTTCATCGCGCTGCTGGCGCAGGCTGCTGAGCGTCTCGTCCCAGAACGACTTCTCTTCGCGGTCTTCCGACATGGTATTTCCTTCAAGGGCAGAGGGGTACGAGTAAACGGTGGGGCCGCCGGCATTATACTGACGCCGAAGTGTCATGGGACTGGCTGGGGGCAGCGGTCTGCCAGCGGAGCGGTCGGATTCCGAGGGGAAGGGCGTATCATGAAGATTGTTCGCTACGAGGACGCGCAGGGAAACGTTGGTTACGGGGCGCTGCATGGCCAGCGGGTCACGCAGCTCACCGGCGACCTTTGGGGGGGATTCACGGACACGGGCCGGGAAGTGTCGGTTGCGAAGACGCTCGCTCCCCTCGTGCCCACCGACATCCTGTGCATCGGCTTGAACTATCGCAAGCACGCGCAGGAGGGCAACCAGCCGGAGCCAGAGTATCCGGTGGTATTCATGAAGAACCTGGGCACGCTGCAGAACCCGGGCGATCCGATTGTGTTGCCGCGCAAATTGCGGAGCGACGCGGTGGACTACGAGTGCGAACTGGCGGTGGTGATCGGTAAACGCTGCCACAACGTTTCGCGCGGCCATGCACTGGACTACGTGGCGGGCTACACCTGCGCCAACGACGTCAGCGCGCGGGACTGGCAGATGAAATGGGGAGGCAGCCAGTGGTGCCGAGGCAAGACGTTCGCCACCTTCTGTCCGCTCGGGCCGTGCCTGGTGACGCCCGACGAGATCCCCAATCCCAACGCGCTCCGCATCAAAACCACCCTGAACGGGCAGGTGATGCAGGACTGGGGTACCGATGACATGATCTTCGATGTGCCGACGCTGATCGAGTTCCTCAGCGGCAGCAGCGTCCTGCTGCCGGGTACGGTGATCCTGACGGGCACGCCGCACGGCGTTGGCGGAGCGCGCAAGCCGCCCGTCTTCCTGCAGCCGGGTGACACCGTGACGGTCCACATCGACCAGATTGGCGACCTCACCAATCCGGTCGTGGAGGAGTGTTGCTGAGCGTGGCGGGCAGCCGGCCGGGATCCCTGCGTCTTACGGCGCGAGGCGACGGAGGATCCAGCCGTCCGTCACGCGTTCGTAGACGAGGCGATCGTGGAGCCGATTTTCGCGCCCCTGCCAGAATTCGAGGCGTGACGGAGCGAGCAGGTAGCCGCCCCAGTTATCGGGCAGCGGCACTTCGGCGCCCTCAAGCTGCGTATCCAGTTCGCGCACGGCCTGCTCGAGCGACTCGCGATTCCCAATCGGCTGCGATTGCGGAGAGATCGCGGCGCTCAGCTGGCTGCCGCGCGGCCGGTTATGGAAGTACGCGTCCGCGCGGCTCCGTTCCAGTCGGGAGACGGTGCCTTCGATGCGGACCTGTCGTTCGAGATAGCCCCAGTAAAACGTCAGCGACGCCTGCGGGTTCGCGCGCAGCTGCTGGCCCTTGTCGGAATCGTAGTTCGTGTAGAACGCGAAGCCGCCATGATCGGCGCCGCGCAGGAGCACGATGCGCGACGAGACACGGCCAGTGGGATCGGCCGTGCTGAGCGTCATGGCGTAGGGTTCGACCCAGTCCGCAGGCGAATTCTCCAGCGCGGCCTTCATCCACTGGTGGAACTGCGCGATGGGGTCCGCATCCAAGTCGGACTCGTGCAGCCCGCCCATCGTGTACTGTCTTCGCAACTGTTCGAACGACATCGGCAGCCATCTCCGGGGAGCGGGAAACGGGGAGCAGGAAAGATGCAGTTGAGTGGCGCGTCGGGGCGTCGCGGGCAGGTCGCCCACCGCGATTCGTTGTACTCGAAAAGCCCGCACGCGACGATTACCCGTGGCGAAAAACGGCAGGATGGCTTGGGCGCGAATCGCTTATCCGGGCGTTGGCGTTGCCTGGGGAACCGGATGCGGGACACTCGCGATTGGGCGGCCGGAAGCGTACAATGGCCTCTCGCGCCGACCCCGCTGGGAATGAGGCCGGCGCCGCACCTTCTCGCGGCTCCTTCTGACGGAGCTGAAATCAGGCGAAGGATCCCCCGGAGCTGACTGCCATGACGGACCGTCCGTTTGTCCACTTGCACTGCCATTCGCACTACAGCCTGCTGGACGGAGCGGCTTCGATCGACAAGCTGGTGCGCCGCGCAAAAGAACGCGGCATGAACGCGCTGGCCTTGACCGACCATGGCAACCTGCATGGAGCGTTGGAGTTCTATCGCAAGGCGAAGGCAGCGGAGATCAACCCGATCATCGGCTACGAAGCGTACATCGCGCCGGGCAGCCGGTTCGAGAAGGACGCGGGCCGCATGAAGGAGGCCAGCTACCACCTCACGCTGCTGGCCCAGAACCGCACCGGCTTCCGCAATCTGGTCAAGATGGCGTCCGTGGCCTACCTCGAGGGCTTCTACTTCAAGCCGCGCATCGACAAGCAGTTGCTGGAGGAACACAGCGAGGGGATCATCTGCCTGAGCGGCTGCGTCTCGGGCGAACTCAGCCGCACGCTGATGAAGGGCGGTCTCGCGTCGGACGAAGACCTGGCCGCGTCGCTGGAGGTTGCCGCTTGGTTCGAGCGCGTGTTTGGCGACCGATACTTCATCGAAGTGCAGAACAACGGCATCGAAATCCAGCGGCTGGCGATGGAGGGATCGCTGCGCGTGGCCGAACGCATGGGCCTGCCGCTGGTCGCCACCAGCGATGCACACTACGCCGATCGCCAGGATGCCGAAGCGCAAGACGTGCTGCTGTGCATCAACACCGGCCGTTTCCGCACCGACACCAACCGCATGAAGATGGACGGCAACGAGTACTTCCTCCGCACGCCCGCGGAGATGTACGAGGCGTTTCCGAACCACGCCGACGCCGTGCAACGCAGCCAGCAGATCGCCGACTCGGTCGACATCGACCTGGAACTCGGCAAGCGTCACTTCCCGGTCTACTCGCCGATGCCCGAGCAGGCCACGCCGGAATCGTACCTCCGCGAAATCTGCCTCCAGGGCCTGAAGGAACGTTACGCGGGCAACGAGACGATGATGCCCGGCGGCGAGCTGTCGCAGGTGGTGCTGGATCGCCTGGAGCGTGAGCTGTACGTGATCAACAAGCTGGGCTTTCCCAACTACTTCCTGATCGTCTGGGATTTCGTGAACAAGGCCCGCGAACTGGGCGTGCCCGCCACGGCGCGCGGCAGCGGCGTCGGAGCCATCGTCTGCTATGCGCTCTATCTGAGCCACGTCTGTCCGATCCGGTTCGACCTGCTGTTCGAGCGGTTCTTGGACGAGAGCCGCTTGGAAGCGCCCGATATCGACATCGACTTCTGCAAGGAGCGGCGCGGCGACATCATTCGCTATGTGAAGGAGAAGTACGGCGAGGATAACGTCGCGCAGATCGGCACGTTCGGTACGCTGGCGGCGCGGGCGGCGATCAAGGATGTCGGCCGAGCGCTGGGCGTGCCCCTGCACCGGGTGAACGAAGTCACCAACATGGTGCCCGAGGAACTGCACATCACGCTCGAAAAGGCGATCGAGAAGAGCGACGACCTGCGGGCAGTCTACGAGAACGACGGCGACATCCGCGAACTGCTGGACCTGGCACGCAGCATCGAAGGGCTGGCACGCAACGTCGGCACCCACGCCGCCGCCGTCGTGATCGCCGACAAACCGCTCACCGAATACGTGCCGCTTTGCCGCGTCTCGGGCAAGGAAGACATCATCACCCAGTGGTCAATGGGCGACGTCGAGGCCGCCGGGCTGCTGAAGATGGACTTCCTGGGGCTGCGCAACTTGACCATCCTGCGCAAGGCCGTGGACCTGATCGAGCAGACCACCGGCAAACGACTCGATCCACTCAAGCTGCCACTCGAAGACAAGCAGACATTTGCGCTCCTGCAACGCGGCGAGACCAAGGGCGTGTTCCAGCTGGAAAGCGGCGGCATTCGCGACCTGCTGCAGCGGATGAAGCCGGACAACTTCCACGACATCATCGCCACCAACGCGCTCTACCGCCCCGGTCCGCTGGAAGGCGGCATGGTCGACGAATACGTGGCGGTCAAGCACGGTCGCAAGGCGGCCGAATACAAGCATCCGGTGCTCAAGGATATCCTGGAGGAGACCAACGGCGTCATGGTCTACCAGGAACAGGTGATGCGGATCCTGAACCGCCTGGGCGGCATCGAGCTGGCCAAGGCGTATACGTGCATCAAGGCGATCAGCAAGAAGAAGGAATCGCTGATCGCTGCGAACTACGAGAAGTTCATCGAGGGTTCGGTGAAGGCCGGCCTCGCGCAGAAGGACGCCGAGGAGATCTGGAACCTGATCCTCAAGTTCGCGGGCTACGGCTTCAACAAGTCGCACAGCACCGCGTACGCGCTGATCGCCTACCAGACGGCGTATCTCAAGACGCACTATTCGGTCGAGTTCATGGCGGCGCTGCTTTCGGGCGACATTCCCGGACGCAACTTCAAGAAGAAGGACGCGCTGGTCGAGCACATGGAAGACTGCGCGCGGATGCAGATCGAGGTGAAGCCGCCAGACGTAAACTGCAGCGACGTCGACTTCTCGGTGTCCGGCAAGTTCATCCACTTCGCGCTGTCCGCCATCAAGGGCTGCGGTGGTTCGGCGGCGGAGGCGATCGTGGCGGAGCGCCAGAAGGGCGGGCCCTACAAGGATCTGTTCGACTTCTGCGAACGCGTGGACCCGGCCGCCTGCAATCGCGCGGCCATCGAGACGCTCGTCAAGGCCGGCGCGTTCGACGCCTTTGGAGCTCGCCGCGCCCAGTTGATGGCCGTGCTGGATCGCGCACTGCAGGCGGGAGCCTCGGCGCTGGCCGATCGA
>JBIIEC010000340.1:0-6801 GCA_044238045.1 Pirellulaceae bacterium
CTGCAGTTCGCGCATGCGCGGGGCGTGGAAGCGATCGAGACGGAGGGGATCGCGGACGACGACGACCGCTCTCGTCCACTCATGGCCTACGTCGGCACGTTCAGTTCTCCGCTGCAGGACGTGTTGCCCACGCAGGTCGACCTGCCGCCGGGCAACGGACGCGGGATCCATCTTTTTCAAGTCGACCGTGAGAGCGGTGCGCTGACGCCTGCGGGCGTCCATCCGATGGGCACCAGCCCCAGTTGCCTGGTGCTGAATGATGCGAGCGACCGGCTCTATTCGGCCAACGAGACCGATCGCCAGGGAGACGACCATCATGGTACGGTCAGCGAGTTTGCCGTCGATCCACGCGATGGGCAGCTCCGGCTGCTGAATACGGTCTCCTCCGGCGGTGCGGGGCCGACCTATGTCAGCCTCCATCCCTCGAAGAAGTTCCTGCTGGTGGCGAACTACTTCGGCGGTTCGGTCGCGGTGCTGCCGTTGCCCGACGGTCGACTGGGCGAGGCGACCGATGTCCAGGTCGATGCGGGGACCGTGGGGCCGACGCGGGCCGAGCACGCGCCGCCGGGCAGCTTTGCCTTCAGCGGCCACGATCGCACGCACGCCCACATGATCCAAGCCGATCCCTCCGGTCGCCATGTGCTGCATGTGGACCTGGGGTTGGATCGCATCCTGGTCTGGAAGTTTGATGCCGAGACGGGCAAGCTGGCGCCGAGCGATCCGCCGTTCGTGGCCTTGCCGCCGGGCGACGGGCCGCGCCACTTCCACTTCCATCCGAACGGGCGGTGGTTCTATTCGATCCAGGAAGAGGGTTCGACGATCGTCCTGTTCGATTACGACGCGGCGAACGGACGGCTTACGGAACAGCAGACGATTTCGACGCTGCCCGCGGGGTTCGCCGGCAGCAATTTCTGTTCGGAGATTCTCGTCTCCAGCGACGGGCGTTTCGTCTACGCCGGCAATCGGCTCCATGACAGCGTGGGGATTTTCGCGGTCGGCGCGGATGGCCGATTGACGCATGTGGCCGACGAGTGGACTCGAGGCAACTATCCGCGGAGTTTCAGTTTCGATCCGTCCGGACGCTTCTTCTACTGTTGCAACCAGCGCGGCGACAATGTCACCGTGTTCCGCGTCGACGCCACGTCCGGACGCCTGCAGTTCACCGGCCATTATGCGGCGGTCGGCAATCCGTCGTGCATCGTCTTCCGTTATCTGTCGCGTTAGCCGTGGGCGCGGGCCCGTTGGCGGGTTCGCGCGCCGGTGTGTGCGTGGCGAGTAGCTTACGCGTCAGGATCGCCCCATGTCGCTGGAGGTGCCGTTGGCGGCCGGGACGTAGTTGAGTCGCGTGTAGTCCATGACCATGCGATCGGCGCTGAATCGCCAGCCGAGCGTGCGGATGGACCGACGGATGCGTTCGATCCACTGGGAGGGCAGGCCGTCGCGGTCGCGATCGTAGAACAGCGGGACGACCTGTTCCTTGAGCACGCGTTTCAACGCTTCGGCATCGCGCTGGTCGGCGACTTCGGCGAACGCATGGGTCTCTCCATCGCCGATGGCGAACCCGTTGCCGCCGTCGTAGGCCTCCGCCCACCAGCCGTCGAGGATGGAGAAATTCAGTCCGCCGTTGAGGACCACCTTCTGTCCGCTGGTCCCGGACGCTTCGAGTGGCCTTCGCGGATTGTTGAGCCAGACGTCGACGCCCTGCACGAAGTGGCGACCGACGTCCATGTCGTAGTCCTGCACGAGCACGATTTTTCCGAGGAATCGCGGATCGCGCGACATGGCGTGCACGCGCTGGATGACTTCCTTGCCGGGGCGATCCATCGGATGGGCCTTTCCGGCGAGCACGAACTGCACGGGCCGCTGCGGATTGTTCACGACCTTATCGAGCCACTCCACGTCCTCGAAGAGCAGTCCGGCGCGCTTGTAGGTGGCGAAGCGGCGGGCGAAGCCGATGGTGAGCACATCGGGACTGAGGGCGCGTTGCAACTGCTCGCAGATCATGTCCGGTTCGCCGCGGTCGCGCGCCTGCTGCACCGCGCGGCGGCGGACGAAGTCCAGCAGGCGGGCCTTGAGCGTCGTGTGGGTCTCCCACAGTTCGCCGTCACTGACGTTCTTCATGCCCTTCCAGGTGCTCGCTTCCCCGCTGGCCTGGTGCCACTGTGGTCCCAGGTGGCGATCGTAGAGCTGTTGCATCTGGGGCGCGAGCCAGGTGGGAACGTGGATGCCGTTGGTGATATGGCCAATGGGCACGTCGTCTGCGGGCCTGGCGGGCCACAGGCACTGCCACATGCCGCGCGACACCTCGCCGTGCAGCGAGGAGACCGCGTTGGCGCGCCGCGAGAACTTCAACGCCAGCACGGTCATGCAGAACGTTTCGCCGCTGTTATCGGGGTCCACGCGGCCTAGAGCCATCAGCTGGTCGTGGCTCAGACCCAGCGCGTCGCGCAGCGGTCCCAGGTGCTCCTCGATCAGGTCGGCCGAGAAGCGATCATGGCCCGCGGCGACCGGGGTGTGGGTCGTGAAGACGGTTTGCCGCGCGATACGCTGCACCGCCTCGTCGTAGGAGATCGATTCCAGCTCCATCCGCAGGCGGATCGCCTCCAGCACCGCGAAACCGCTATGGCCTTCGTTCAGATGATAGACGCCGGGCGTGATGCCCAGTGCCTGCAGCACCCGGACGCCGCCCACTCCCAGCAGCAACTCCTGCCGGATGCGCGTGCGGCCGTCGCCGCCGTACAGCCGCGCGGTCAGCTCCCGGTCCTCGGGGAGGTTCCCCTCGACGTCCGAATCCAGCAGGTAGAGCGTGCGACGGCCTACCTGAAGCTGCCAGACCTTGGCTTGGATCGTGCCCGCGCGCGTCGGGATCGACAGCTGCAAGGGCGCTCCCTCGCGGTCCAGCGCGGGCGTGATCGGTAGCTCGCGCACGTCCACGTCCAGGTAGTCCTCCTGCTGCCATCCCTCCTTGTCGATCCGCTGCTGGAAGTAACCCTGGTCATAGAAAATGCCAATGGCCACCAGCGGCACATCGAGGTCCGAAGCGCTCTTCAGGTGGTCGCCCGCCAGCACGCCCAGGCCGCCGGAGTAGATCGGCACCGATTCGTGCAGGCCGAATTCGGCGGAAAAATAAGCAACCGGCCGCGATCGCAGCACTCCCGCGTGCTGGTCGCCCCAGGTCTCGTCGCACGCCAAGTACTCGCGCATCCGCCGGTAGGTGTGCCGAATGCGATTGTGCAGTGCCAACTGATTGGCACGCTGCTCGAGCGACTCGTAAGGGATCTCGCTGAGCAGCGCGATCGGGTTGTGCGCGAGTTCTCGCCAGCGGACCGGGTCCAGGTCGCGAAAGAGGCTGATCGCGTCCGCGTCCCAGCACCACCACAGGTTTCGCGCGATGGCCCAGAGGCGTTCCTGCGAGGGGGTGATGAACTGTTCGAGCTGTCGGGCTTCACTGATGATGGGGCCGATGAGATGCGAGGTGTGCAGCAACGTCTCCACCTCGTCCTCCCGGAACTGTCGGCTGACGCGCGTCTGCACGTTCATCACGCCCTGCAGCAGGCCGCGGTCGATGATCGGGACACCCACGAATCCGTTGTAGATGTCCTCGGCTGCCTCGGGGAAGTATTTGTAGCGAACGTGGCTCGAAGCCTGCTCCAACGCAAGCGGCGTGAGCTGTTCGGCAACCATGCCGGTGAGTCCCTCGTGCAGGGCCATCCGCACGCGCCCCACGCTGGCCGGATCGAGGCCGACGGTCGCGGCGAGCACCAGATTGCAGCGGTCCGGTTCGAGTAGGTAGACCGAACAGACGTCGGCCTCCAGACGCCGTTGCACAAGTCGCACCAGGGCCGCCAGGCACTCCGCTGGCCCCTTCACCTCGCGCGAGATCCGCTGGATTTCGCTCGCGTCGAACAAGGCACGTGTCCCATCCAGACCCATGCCCGGTACATGGCCGGTTCCCTGAAAGCTCATCGACATTCCCCCCGTCAATCGACTTGGCTACCACGATGGGAACGGCCGGACGCAATTCGCGTACCGTCGAACGGATCGAGCGTCAAAACGACGGCGAACGGGCGGAAACCTGCGAAGATGGGCGCCGGAATCTTGGGGCTGATCCGCGACCCTGCCGGTCCGACAGGCAGGTTGCCCAGAAAGCGGGCAGCGCGTGGGGCTGTGAGCCAGTGTGCAGCAACGGGGAGCAAGCGTCAGGCGTACGCGCGCTCGAACTGCGGCAGACGCCCCCGATGCGCCGGCTCCTCGGCCTCGCGGAGCACTCCCCAGCGACTGGCCTGCCAGTACTGCCGCGAGCGAACATCGAGGGCGGTGAGCCAGCCATATCGCCAGCAGGCGGTATCGATGCAGATGGCAAAACCGATGTCCAGGATTTCGCTGTTCGCCTGCTCCGTATGGCCCACGATAACCGTCTTGCCCGACTGATGCGCCTGCATCTCCTCGGGCTTGAAGAGTCCCCACCGCAACTGGTAGTCCGGCTGCTCGTCCATCGGCAGGTCATGCTGGTAGTTGGCGTGGGCGAAGATAAAGTTCTCGGTCTCATGGTAGCGCTGGCTCGCCGCGAGAAACTCCCAGTGATGCGGCGGAATGGCGTCGAGGCCTCCGCCGAAACGGTAGGAGTTGAGCGTCGCGACGCCGCCGCAGTTCTCCCAGTAACGCAGCAGGCTCTCGCTCTCACGCGCTCCGAACAGCATCTCCTCGTGGTTGCCGCGGATGACCACGACCTCCAGTTGCTGTTGCAGGTCCATGATCAGCTCCAAGACCGCGCAGCTGTCGCGGCCCTGGTCGATCAGGTCGCCCAGGAACACCAGCCGATCGTCCGGCGTGGGACGGATGGCCTCCAGCAGCGCTTCCAATGCGTGGGAGCATCCGTGGACATCGCCGATGGCGATCAGCCGGCCCCGTGGATCGGTCGCCGAGGTTTCGAGCTTCATGGGCGGCGGCCTTTGTGTCCGATGGGGAGAAAGGAGCGGGGGACGGGAACGTCCTGTGTATAGCGGACCAGTCGCGGGCGGGCAAGTTCACGCGCCGCAGGCGAGGTGCGGACCAGCAGTCGTCGACGACTGGCACCGGTCCAGCAGGGCGCCGGGGCTGTGCTACAATGAGACCCCGTCGGGCCGTCATTGGAGAGGACAGCGGAGCCCGCGTCTCGTCTCGTGTTGCCCGGAGATAGTTCGCATGAACGCACTCGATCGTTCCTCCCCGGAGCCCTCAGCTGCCGCGAACGGCAAGCCCTCGGTTGTCGACTGCCAGAGCCACCTGTTCCTGCCGGAGGTCCTGGAGTTGATGCGTCGTCGGTCGGTCGAGCCGCTGGTGTACGATCAGGACGGCACGACCATTCTGAAGATGGGTGACTGGCTGCGGAAGGTTCCGGCGCACTATACGAGCGTCGCGGACAAGCTGGCGATGATGGACCTCCATGGCATCGACCACACGCTGTTGAGCATGAACGATCCGGGGCCGGAATGGTTTGGCGACGATGGCCCGGCGGTGGCGCGCCAGATCCACGATTCGCTCGCAGCCGTCGTGGCCGCGTATCCGACGCGTTTCAGTGGCCTGTGCGTCCTGCCGCTGCAGGACGAGAAGGCGTCGCGCGACGAACTGGATCGCTGCTTGTCGCTGGGCGGTTTCCGCGGCATCCTGCTCTACTCAAACCTTGCCGGCCTGTGGTGCGATGAAGGTCCCTTCCACTGGCTGTACGCACGCGCCGAGGAGCTGGGCGTACCCGTGCTGCTGCATCCGGCCAAGCCGATGACGACGGAAGCAGTGAAGGGCTATGAACTCACGGGCACGATGGGCAACATGTTTGAAAACACGATCGCGATGGCCCGGATCATCGCCAGCGGGCTGCTGGATCGTCACCCCGACCTGAAGCTGGTCTGTCCGCACCTGGGCGGCACCTTGCCGTACATCTGCGGTCGCATGGACCACCAGCTGCATGTACTGAAGCGTGGTTCGCAGCACCTGCGCAAGAAGCCCAGTGAGTACCTGCGCGATATCTACATGGACATCGTCTCGCCGCTGCCCGAAGCCATGCGGTTCGCGCTGGACTTCACGTCGGAGGACAAGCTGCTGTTTTCCAGCGACCATCCATGGGTGGATGCTTCTGAGATCCTGGGACCGCTCCGCAGCCTTGGACTGCCCGCCGCGACCGAGGCGAAGATCCTGGGCGGCAACGCACGCAAACTGTTCTGGTGCGACGGCGGGTGAGTGGAGATCATCGGGGTGCGGATCCACGGTGCTTGCCGGGCGTGCGCGCCATGGCTCCGAGGTGGTGAGATAGCCCCGAGGTGTTCGACGTGGCCTGGCAATCCTGTGTAGAGTCGCAGGCCTGTCCTTTGCCTAAGGCCGGTCAGCAAGGCCGGCTGCGGCAGGACAACGCGACTCATGTCGAGGCACGCATCATGAGAGCCGGAACCAGAAGGGTTCCCCTTTTTTGCCCAGGTGGATGATGAGGCCCGCCGCATACTCGTCCGGTTGCAGTTGCACGGCGATCTTGGCACGCATCTGGGCGAGGAAATCGAGGTCGCGCAACAGACGCTCCACCGAATGCTCGTAGTCCAGGGCCGGCCAGGAACCCAGGTTCAGGTTGCGGCGTGACTCTTCCAGGTTCATCACGATGCAGCGGATCTTGAACAGCGGCGTCGGTGCCGGTGCAGCTTCCACCTCGTCCGTTTCCTCACAGGCTTCCTGAGTGGCCGGGTGAAGGTGCTGCCGCGTCGCCAGGTTGCGAGCCTGTTCCTGCAAGGTCCACGGCACGCGTGTGTTGATGTTCTCGTAGAAGTCGATCGGCAA
>JBIIEC010000341.1:0-6794 GCA_044238045.1 Pirellulaceae bacterium
CGTCAGCAGGCCGTCGCTGTTGAAGTCGCCGGGGACCGACGGCCCATTGACGCTGTAGAGCGTGCCGATTTCCGTGGCCGTCAGGGCTCGCGTGAAGAGATAGAACTCGTCCATGCGACCCACGAGCTGGCGGGCGAAGTCGGGCACCATGCCAATGAACGCGCCCTGGCCCCAGTTGCCCAAGATTTCGTCCGGCGTGCCGGCCACGTTGCCGTTGGCCGCCCCGCCATTGACCTGCTCGCCATTGTAGTAGAACGCCCACTCACCCGGAGCCTCGGGATTGGTCCGCTCGTACGTGCCCGCGTAGTGGATCCACTCGTTGCGCGGCACCACATCGCCTCCGGGCGGCTCGTTGATGTTCACCAGCGTGCTGCTGTTGACGTCCCCGCGGAGCGTCATGCGGATGTTGCCGTTGCCCTGGATCTGCGTGTGCGTGAAGCCACCGCCTTCGGAACGAGTTTGCCAGACCGACTGGTCGGTTCCGGTGTCCGCCACCTGCACCCATGCCGCGACCGTGAAACCGTTCACCGGGATCAGGCCCTTCGTGTCGGCCTTCTCGCAGTTGTCGACGTAGCCGTGCGCGATGTCGCAGACGGCGATGTAGTCTTCCTTCACGTTGGCATCGGTGTCGAACCAGGCCGATCCGGCGCCGCGAACCTTCGTGCTGGTATCCAGGCGGATGTCCGCCTTGCCGTCGCCGAGCGCGTCTTCCGTGCCGAGCGTCGTCAGGCCGTTCAGGCCGTTGCCCGATCCGTCTTTCCAGATCCCGTCCTCGTCAACCGAGTCAAAGCTGTAGTAGACCGACAGCCCTTCCGTCACCAGGGGCTGGGCGCTGCAGATCGTGCCCGTTCCCAGGACCACGACCGCCAGGGCAAGCTTCAGAAATTGAAATCGAATTCGCATGTACGTCACTCCCGTCGAAACAAACTCAAAGTTGAAAATGACCACCCGCACCACCGAACGATCCGTCGCCCGGCTAGACTCGACGCGAACGACCGTTGAGAAACCTCACTGCGAGGCCCTTGAACCGCCGTCCCGCCCACACCCTATCGTTGCTGAGGCATCTGTCGTCCCATGGAGGCGACGTTCGCGGCCCGGGTCCTGCCGCAACGGCGAAGCTCCGCAGGGAAGCCTCAGACCGCACACCTCGAATACTTGCGTCTCATGTACACGCACCTCAAGCATGCACATCTCCGCCTCACACCTCCGAGCCACCCTCCGCATCGCCCCTCGTAGCGATGAAGGCGGACGCCCCAAAGGTCGCAGCTCGCCAGAAGTCTCGAGCTGAGCATGGCGGCTTCCGCATCGAGGACACCATCTGGGTGAAATCCGAAGCGTTCAGCCTGGAAGCCGGACGCCACGCTTCCCGGCCTCACTGGGTCGCAGTATAACAGCGGAAATCCGGACTACAAGAAAAATCACCCTGACCCCTACGACCAAATTGTCCGGTTTCTTACGGCGAAACGCCGGGATGGCCTGGGACGCAAGACGTGCCTGACAGAATCCCCAGAAGGGTGTTTCTTTCGCGAAGCGGCGCATGAGGGAGCGAACAGACGATGGCACGGAGCAACGGGCCCTCTCCATCGAATCGGAGAGGAGCAGTACCGTCGGGTAATCATCAGGAGGCGGACATCCGGTCGGCGTCCCCCGGATCGCGGCCCGCGCGGCGACGGGCGCTCCTGTTCGCCGCCTGCGTGTCACTGCTGCTGATCCTCTGGGTCGCGTTCACGTTCCTGCCGCGGGCCGGTTCACATTCGGCCGATCTTCGCACGGCGCCGCCAGGTGTTCAGGTTGGTTCCGCTGGTTCAGGGAAGAAAACGACCGATCCAGAGTCTGCGCCGGCAACTACGCCAGGCGATCCGTCTCGGGACTCGCGCGAGGCCCCGCCGTCGGTGAACGATGGGGATCGCGCGCGGCAGCCCGCGGACGCTCCGCGCGAGAACGGTGAGCTGCCGGTCTCCCTGCGATCGGACTGGAACCGGGTGGACAATCCGGTCGCGGATGGCTGGGCAACCGAGGCCAGCGCCGAACAGGCCAAGCATCTGCTCGTCGAACTGACCCCAGCCCTGCTCGGTGAGAAGTCGCTGGAACATCTGGAAGGCGGTCCCTGGGTGGACGGCCGCTTCACGACCGCAGGCCTGCAGCCCAGTTCGCTGGCGACCGTGTTTCGGGATGCGAACCTGATCGTGGAACGCCCCCTGGCGGGTGCGAGGACGCCCGGCGCGGAGGCCGCGAATCCCGGCGCGGAGGCCGCGAAGCCCGGCGCGACTGCCGGCTACCAGGGCGAGGCTGGGTGGGCCGACGCCGTGCAGCTCTTCGCACGCACCTGGCAGCCACTCACCGATCGCCGCATCGACTTCAAGGTGTTCCGTGTCGCGCGCGAGGCCGAGGGACTGGTCACGCACCAGTACGTCACGGTGACCGGCCGTGATGGCGATCGGGTGCTGGAGCAGCATGCGACGTGGAAGATCACCTGGGCCACCGATGCCGATCCGTTGCGACCGCAGCGGATGCGTTCGCTGGAGGTGGTGGAGTTCGAGCAGTCCACGAGCCTTGGCGGCGACCGTTGGTTCGCCGACTGCACGCCTGCCGTCCTGGGCGCGAATCCGATCTATGCCGCGCAGCTACTGCACGGGTTCCATCATTGGATCGACCGCAACCAGGACATGCGCTACTTCGCACCGCTGGGGAATCCGGGCATCGCCCTGGGCGACGTCAACGGGGATGGACGCGACGATCTGTATTTGTGCCAGGAGGCGAATCTGCCGAACCGACTGTTCCTGCAGCAGGAGGATGGCTCGGCACGGGAAGCGGCCGCCGATTGGCAGGTGGATTTCCTGGAGGGATCGCGCAGCGCGCTGCTGGTGGACTTCGACAACGACGGTGACCAAGACTTGGCAGTGGCGCTGATGGGCGCCGTGGTTCTCGCGTCCAACGAAGGGAGTCGCTTTCAACTGCGCGCGGTGCTGGAAACGAACGACGACACCACCTCGATGTCGGCCGCCGACTACGATCTCGATGGCGACGTCGACCTGTATGTGTGCGTGGACTACCCGAACGATTTCTTTGCGTCCCGCCGGTCGCAGCCCGTGCAGGGAGGAGCGGCCAATCGCGTCTATCATGACGCGAACAACGCCGGCCGCAATTCGCTCTTCCGCAACGACATTCGCGGTCAGGCTCGCATCGCCGCCGATGCGGAACCGGCCCGCGATGCGCCGAAGGGTGCGTCCTGGGCCTTCGTGGACGTCACGGCGGAGACAGGCTTGGACGAAAACAATCGGCGTTACTCCTGGGCCTCCTGCTGGGAAGACTACGATGACGACGGCGACCAGGATCTCTATGTGTCGAACGACTTCGGTCGTAACAACCTCTATGAGAACCAGAACGGACGCTTCGTCGACAAGGCGCACGACGCGGAGGTGGAGGACATTGCTTCGGGCATGTCGGCCGCTTGGGGCGACGCCAACCAGGATGGACGCATGGACCTGTATGTGGGGAACATGTTTTCATCGGCGGGAGGCCGCATCACCTACCAGCCGGAATTCAAGGCGGGAGCGGACGAGGAGATCCGCACGCGACTGCAGCGTTTCGCACGCGGCAACTCGCTGTTCCTGAACCGCGGCGATCGCTCGTTCGCCGACGTGAGCGTGGAGGCGGGGGTGACGGTCGCGCGATGGGCTTGGAGTTCCATCTTTGTCGACGTGAATAACGACGGCTGGCAGGACCTGGCCGTCGCCAACGGCTACATCACTTCGGAAGATACGGGCGACTTGTGAAGTTTCTTCTGGCGGCAGGTCGTGTCGCGCACAGCCAACGATGAGCAGACCGATGCGGATGGGGGATGGTTCCGCGCACGCAACGATCTGTTTCGCATGATCATGGAAGGCCGTTCGTTCAGCGGACGGGAACGCAACTGCTGCTTCTTGAACCTGGGTGCGGGCGGTGAGCCGCGGTTTGCGACCGTGTCCGCGCTGACGGGGCTCGAGTATCCTGACGACGGCCGCAGTCTCGCTTCGACCGACTGGGACGGCGATGGCGACCTGGATCTGTGGACCGCCAATCGCAGTGGTCCCCGCTTGCGCTTCCTGAAGAATAATCGCGGCTCGCGGAAACACTATCTCGCGCTACGCCTCGTCGGAAACGGAACGACCACCAGTCGCGATGCGATCGGTGCGCGGGTCGAGCTGTTCACGCGGGGCACCGCAGAGGCGCCGGCCGATGCGGCCAGCGATACAGCAGAGGCGCCGGCCGATGGGGCCAGCGGTTTAGCCGAGGCACGATCCGATGCGGGTGACGCGAGGCTCGCGCGGACCTTGCGGGCCGGCGAGGGGTTTCTGTCGCAGTCCAGCAAGTGGGTGCATTTCGGGCTGGGCGACGTTCGGGAGATTGATCGCATCGTGGTGCGCTGGCCAGGCGGAGGGACGCAGGAGTATGCGGGCGTGCCGGTGGACGGGCGTTATGAGTTGCGACAGGGCATGGCGGAGCCGGTGGCTGTTCCGGCGGGGCGGCCAACGGTGGTGTTGGCGGAGCAGGAGGCGAAGCTGCCGCCGGCGACGCGTGTGGCGCGCGTGCCATTGGTGCATCGCGTTCCCATGCCGGCCGTGCAGTACCGCGACGAGGCAGGGCAGGAGCGACAGGAGACGTACGCGGGCGGAAAGCCGGTCCTTGTCAATCTGTGGGCAGGCTGGTGTGCGCCCTGTCTGGCCGAACTGTCGGAGTTCGCGAAGGAGCGGGAGCGGCTGGAGGCGGCTGGCGTGCGCGTGGTGGCGCTGAGCATCGACCAGTTGTCCGGTTCTGCGTTGGCGGGCGGAAGCGGCGCTGCGGCATCCGCGTCGGAGGTGGCGGAAGCAGTGGCGACGGCCCGACAACGGATCACGCAGTTGAACTACTCCGGCGACTGGGGCTTTGTCGACGAACGGCAGATGACGCTGCTGCAGGGGCTTCACGATCAGTTTTTCTTCATGAAGCGGCCGCTTCCGTTGCCGTCGAGCTTCCTGGTGGACGGACGCGGGCGATTGTCGGTCATCTACCGGGGTCCGGTGAGTGTCGATCAGGTGCTGGCGGATGCGCATCGTACGGACAATGGCTATCTGGATGGGTTCCAGCAGGCGGCCATTTTTTCCGGGCGTGCCATCGACCATCCTCGGGTCATGGCGGTCGCGCGGCGGGATGCGTTGCAGACTCGCTATCAAGTCGCCGCGTGGCTCGAGGAGTCGGGGCGATTCGCCGACGCCTTGCGGAACTTCGAGGGGCTGACCGAACTGGATCCGAACTGGGGGCTGCCGATTCGACATCTTGCAAAGCTGCAATTGAACCAAGGCCAGACGATCGCTGCGCGTAAACTGGCGCAGCGGGCGATGGAACTGGAGCCGGACGAGGGCAGCACGCACAACATCCTTGGGCTCGTCCTGATGCGGCAACGCGATGCGGCCGGGGCGCTTTCCGCCTGGCGGAAAGCTGTGGAACTGTCGCCGGGCCTCGCCGAAGCGCACAACAACCTCGGTACCGCGCTGGCCAGCCAGGGTAGCTTGCAGGCGGCGCGGGCTGAATTCCAGAAGGCCGTGGAACTGGAGGGCGATTTCGCGGAAGCGCTGACGAACCTGGGCAGCACCTATGCGGCGCAGAAGGAGTATCGGCGGGCGATCGAGGAGTACCAGCAGGCGCTGCGGGCCAATCCGGAGTATCTGGACGCGCTCAACAACTTGGGGAGCATGCACGCGCAGCTGGGCGAGTACGCGGAGGCGATCGGTTACTTCGATCGTCTGCTGAAGGTGGACCCGCGTCATACGCAGGCGATCGCGAATCGCAACCTGGCCGTGCGGATGCTGCAGTCGCAGCCCCGGGATCGAACGTCGACGCCCTGATGCCTGGGCACCGCGTGCGATCGGCGCGACGGCCGCGGTACGCGTGGAACCAAGCCAGACTGCCAGGGCCAGCCAGCAAGCTGCCCGGTTCAGGATCTGGAACGCGGTGGTTGCCAGCGTTGCTGACGCATGCCACGGGCGGCCATCCGCGGCGTGCCATCGCGGCGAACATCGCCAAGGCTCCGAATGTCTTGCGCGGCCGACCAGACCTGGGGTAAATCCACAGCCGGTCGTCCCTGAAAAAGTTCGCTGCGCGCGGGACGGCCTGTTATGATCGAAAGCTCGGATGGAGTCTGGGGAACGCTCGGTTTGGAGGCGGTTTCGAATCCGAAGCAGTGGTCGGCGCGACGATCGTATTCGAGGAGTTGTCAGCATGAGCTGGTGGCCGAGGAGAGAGCGGGCGGTCTCGGAGAATTCGCAGACGACTCTGCGTCGGGCGCGGGGGGAGGCACGGGGCGTGTTACGGCGAAGTGGTCGAGCCGCGCGGCGCGGCATGGGCGAAGGGCTAGAGGCACTGGAGCCTCGTTGGGCGATGGCGGCGCGCGTGCTGGTCACGGAACTGGTGGCCGACAACACGCAAGGGATCGAGGACGAGGATGGCAGCAACTCGGACTGGATCGAACTGTTCAATGCCGGCGATGCGGCCGCGAACCTGGAGGGATGGCGGTTGACCGACGATCCCGCCGATACGACTCCCTGGACCTTTCCCGCCGTGACGCTGCAGCCCGATGAGTACCTGCTGGTGTTCGCCTCGGGCAAGAATCGGCGCAATCCGGCCTCTCCGCTGCACACCGACTTCCGGCTGGCGGCCGAGGGCGACCTCGTGCGGTTGTCGCGGCCGGACGGAACGGTGGAGCATCAGTTGGCGTACTCGGAGCTGCTTCCCGATCGTTCCTTTGGGCTCGTGCAGGGCACGTCGACCGTGACGCT
>JBIIEC010000342.1:0-6770 GCA_044238045.1 Pirellulaceae bacterium
ACCAGATGTAGCCCAGCAGCCCGTAGACGACGCCCGAGAAGCCCAGGAAGTTCGGGCCGCTGAAGAAGTACTGCAGGAGATTCGAGGCGATGGCGAGCAGCACCACCAGCAGCACGAACCGGATGGGGCCTCGTCGCGTTTCGACTTGCGGGCCGAGGCCATAGAGCCACCACATGTTGAAGAAGAGGTGCAGCACGTCGCCGTGCAGGAAGATGGGCGTCACCAGCCGCCAGAGCTGCCCGGCCTTCACCTGGGTGAGTCCATCCAGCGACTTGAGGTAGACATCGGGCTCGCAGAAGGCCAGGGCTGAGAAGGCAAGCGAGCGGATATCCTGTCCGAAGTTGGTGGCGAGCGACGCAAAGACGCAGAGCATGATCAGCGTGAAGGTCACGGGCGAGCGCTGCCGCAGCGGGCGACTCCACTGTCGCCGCATGTCGATGACGCGATCGGGCGTCGCCTGCCGCTTCCGCGCGTTCCGCCGCGCCTCGGCCTCCGCCGACGCCTCGCGATACTTGGCCTCCGACGGACTGGCCCGGTACGCCTCGAGCAGTTCGCGCGCGGCGACCACCTGGTTCTCCTCGCGGATCCAGACCGCCCACTCCCGTTCCTCCGCCTCCGCATGGCCATCAATGCCCTGGACGAGCAGGTAGTCGACCAGCGTCTGGGCCTGCTGTTCGTCCGGTAGCGTTCCGATCTGTCGCATGTCCCGCGCCTGTGCTGCACCTGATCCCACCGCCCGGCGACCTGGCCGTGGTGGATCCCTTTTTTACCCCAAACCTGCGGCCAGATATAGGCGATGGCAGCTCACTGCTGGAGGATGCCAGTCCCGCTATCACGCGTCCCGAAGGGCGTTTCGCCGGGAAAAACACGCTTCGGCCGTTCCCAGAAGCCGATCTAGGACCGCCTCGGCCCTCCTGCGTATACTCCCGCCGCCCTTCCGGTGCCTCGCGACCAAGCCTCCGCTCGGCCGCGTCGGGCGATCCCCGGGGAGGCGCGCGGCCACGCGTCGGTGGCCCCAGCCAGTCCCGAAACACCGACACGGGCGACGATCGGAAAAGGAGTTCCGCATGCGGACCATCGCGATTATCAACCAGAAGGGTGGCGTGGGCAAAACGACCACGGCGGTCAACCTGAGCGCCGCGCTGGCGCAACTCGGCCAGCGCGTCTGCCTCATCGACTTCGACCCCCAAGCCCACTCGTCACTCCACCTCGGCGTCGTCCCGCATTCGTCCGGCACCTCCATCTACGATGTGCTGGTCGGCCGCGCCGCGCTCGCCGACGTGCGCCGGGAAGTCAACAGCCACCTCTCCCTGGTCCCCTCGCACATCGACCTCGCCGCCGCCGAAATGGAACTCGCCGGCGAAGTCGGACGCGAAGTCATCCTGCGCGACAAGCTGGAGCAGGACCGCGACGAGTTCGACTTCGTGATCATGGACTGTCCGCCTTCGCTGGGTGTGCTGACCATCAACGCCCTGGTGGCCATGCGCGAAGTTTTCCTGCCGCTGCAGCCGCATTTTCTCGCGCTCCACGGCCTCAGCAAACTGATGGAAACCATCGAAGTGGTGATCCGCCGCCTGAATCGTCACCTGCGACTGACCGGCGTGGTCTTCTGCATGTATGAGTCCACCACGCGACTGGCGCAGGAGATCACCGGGGATGTCGCCGACTTCCTGACCGCCGTCGACCAGCCGGAATGCCCCTGGCATGGCGCCACCATCTTCTCGACCTGCATCCGACGCAACATCCGCTTGGCCGAAGCGCCCAGTTTCGGACAGACCATCTTCGAGTACGCGCCGCATTCCAACGGCTCCATCGACTACCTGCGTCTGGCCGAGGAAGTCATCCACCAGCAACTGCCGGCGCCGCTCGCCCACCTCCAAGCCGCCGCCCGCCCCGAAGCCGCTGCCTCGGAAACCGTCCCCGATCCGCTCGCCCCGGCACGCAGCTGACAGCCGCTGGTTTCCGCAAAGATCCAACCGCTGGCTAAGCAGCGGCCTGCCGGTTCCCCACGGATCTTGCGGACTGCGAGCTTGCGCGCCAGCAGGCACCTGCTGGCAACGATTGCTCCGCCCGCCCTCGCGCACGCACAGACTGCGCACCTATCCCGCCTTGTCAGACCGCTGTTGATCTTTCCCGAGCGTACCGATTAGCGGGTGCGGTGCGACGACTTTCACCACGGGACCATATCGAAACTCCGACACCCGATAGGCGACCCTGCCGATCCTAACGCGTGAGCACCAAGGTGCCGGATCGCGCGATCAGGATGCAGGAAGCAGCTGGATCGCGAACGACGATCGCCTGGCGAACCGTTGCGGGCCGACTGCCTAGCGGTTCGCCAGGACCCATGGGCTCCAGCTACCGTGCAATCCAGGGAAGGAGATACGTCACCATGTGGCGTTCGCTGCGGACTTTCGCGCTGATGTCGGCCCTGCTGGCCGCGCCGTCGAGCGGCCTCCATGCTCAGTTCGAGTGGTCGGCCGAGCAGTACCAGCGCGGCGGAAGCTTCCTGTCAGAGGAGACGCTGGAGACTTCGGCCGAACCTCCAGCGAACGCCGGATCCATCGACATGACGGAGGAAGCGTCCGACGAACCGCTGCCGACGCCTCAAGGCGTTCAGCCGCGCACGAATGACGGCCTGCCCATGCCTCCCGTCACCGAACCCGCTCCGCCCGAAGCGTCGCTCGGACGCACCTACAGCCTTCCGGACCAGCTCACGGAAAACCGGTTCACGACGATGGGCTACGATGTCTATCGCGGGGCCGTGGCGGGCATCAAGCCTTACGTGCCGTCGGTCCACGGCATCATGCCCTCCTGGGTACGCTCCGCGCATTGGCCTTGGGGCCACCACCATGGCGACTCTCCTCGCCCGTTCCAAGCATTCGGCGGAACGAGCGGCCTCAGCGACTTCACGCGGGAACACCTGAGCTGCCCGTCGGGTGCCTGCGGGCCCGGCGGCTGCGGCCCCGGAGGATGTCCGACGACGGGGCCGCTCGCCACGTCCCCTTGGTTCGGCGGCGTGCAGGCGCTGATGCTGCAGCGCGGCGATGCCGACAATCGCCCGCTCGCCGAAACCGCCGGCGACACCGTGCTGTCCACCGGCGATGCCAGCACGGACCTGGGAGCGGGAGTGGACGTCCAACTGGGCCGGTATCTGGCCAACGGGCGTGCGATCGAAGCGATCTACTGGGGAAGCTATCCGTCCAACCAGACCATGACGATTACGCCCGCCGATGTGACCGGCGCGATCAACACCGACCTGGCCTTCAATCGCCTGGTCTACAACAACGGACTCGGCACCAACCTGGTTTCGAACTGGTACGGTGGCGCGCCCGGCGGAGCTCGGTTCCAGTCGATCGAACGCGGGTTCACCGCGCACAACCTGGAACTCAACTACCTCGGGAACCCCCACCGCCGCGGACAGCCCCTGCACTATGAATGGCTCGTCGGTGCCCGATACCTCAATCTCGACGACGACCTGAACTACGTGTCGAGTCCCACCAGTTCGGTGCCGGGCGCGAATCCGGCTAACGAACTGTCCTACCTGATCGATGTCGACAACCATCTGATCGGTGCCCAACTGGGCGGCCGCGTCGACTACTGCTTCACGTCCCATCCGCGTCTGTCCGCGCACCTGGGCGGAAACATGGGACTGTACGGCAACCGCGTCACGCAGCGGCAGCGGATCGGTGGCGGCAATGGGCTGGCCATCTCCAGCGTCACCGGCGATCCGTTCGACCTGGAGAGCAGCGAGACGACAGCCGCCTTCGTGGGCGACTTCCTCGCGGGACTCGCCTACCAGTGCCACACCAACTGGCGAATCACCGGTGGATACCGGGCCACCACGGCGGCCGGCATCGCCACCTCGACCGGGCAGATTCCCGACGACTTCACCCGCGCCTCGGTCATCGACGCCGACGACAGCCTGCTGCTGCACGGCCTCTACATCGGCGGCGAATACAACCGCTGAGCAGTCAGGAAGTCCTGCCCGTCTGACGTCACACCGAGACGTTCGTCAGCGTCTGGAACTCCGGGTGGCTTCGCAGGCCGTCGAAGTCGTGCTCCGAGGCCACCAACTGGCGATAGCCGGCGTTCAAGTCGATCGCGCGGGAGAGATGCACCAGCGACAGGCCCACGTTGCCCAGCAGGCTCCAGTAACAAGCCAGGTTGTAGTGCAGGATCCCCACGTCGCCCTGGATCTCCAACGCGTCCTCCAGCGACTCAATCGCCAGGTCCAGCCGGCCGAGACGCTTGAAGCACCAAGCCTGCGCCAGCAGAATCCGCACGTTGTGCGGATCGTACTCGGACGACTTCTGCAACGCGTTCAACGCCAGATCGTGCTTCTCCATCAGCCGATAGGCCTGGCCGCGGAGAAAATGCACGCGACCGCTGGCGCAGTCGTTGCGGTCCAGCTGATCCAAAGCCTCCAGCGCACGCTGGGCCAAGCGCGAACAGTGCACGACACGCACCGTGTCCTGCTCCGGCACGGCCATGATCAGGTCCAGGTAGCCCTGGGCTTCCTGAAGCAGTTGCTGGCGACGGATTCGCGAATAGCCGGACACCCGAGGTCCCCCAAGGACCGGACCCCTTGAGCGGGCCCGGGCTCCTTCTTTGGTCAGTGCTTGCTGCGCACGTGTTTACTGCGCCCGTGTAGTTGCGAACGGTTTGCTGCGAGCGTGTTGGATTGCACGCGTCTCTTCGCACGTGTCTTCCATTACCCGGCGCGAGCACGCGGGCCGTGCATCAGTTTCGCGACGTCGCCCCGCCTTCGCGCCGATCCCCGGAGGCCCCGGGAAGCACTGCGGCCGACGCTTCCAGCCGGCGTTCCACCTGCGGCACGCTACTCAGTCTAACTTCCGCGACCGCATGATCCCAGGTGCCGGGAGCCGTACTGCTTCGCCCCGGCAACTTCGTCGTCTCATTCTAGTCCGGTAATTTGGGAGGACAACATTCGTGTTGGCAACCTCTTCCAACGTCTCCCCGATCCGCCCGTGAATGTCTCGACCTTGAAACACATCCACGGCACCACGCCCCGTTGGGTTGAGGCGCACGGCCTGCCACCAAAGCCTGCGAGAATCCCCTACTTTTGCTGCCGATTCCGCAATGCTAGGCAAGGACAGCCGCTCACCGCCGGTGAGCTGGCAGCGGGACTGGCCGAGCGATGAGGGAAGCGTCGTTTCTCGAAATCCGCAGGTCGTTGATTTTTTTTGTACGAATTCCGAAGCCCCTTGCCACTATTGCTGTGAGAGAAACAGTTCCCCGGGGACACGCTCGCCTGCCCGTTCCTGTCCCGCATGCGTGCTCGCAGCCGTGTGCAGGCATTGATGGCGACTTGGAGTGACAATGATGCGATTAACGTTGCGAACGCTGCTGGCCTATCTCGACGGCATTCTTGCCCCCGCCGACGCGCGGGATCTGGAGCGAAAGATTGCGGAGAGCGAACTGGCGTCGCAGTTGATCGAACGGATACGAGCCCTGCAGGCCGATCGCCACGCCGCGGCCGTTCGAATCGGCGGAGCGGACGCCAACGATGTCGCCAACTATCTCGACAATACGATGGAGCCCCAGCGGGTCTCCGATTTCGAGCGTATCTGCCTCGACTCCGACGCGCATCTTGGCGAAGTGGCCGCCTGCCACCAGATCCTGACGCGAGTGCTGTCCGAGGAGATGAAGACGCCTGCCTCGCTGAGGCGGCGTTTGATCCAGTTGTCGCAAACCAAGGAGACAGCTTCCCGGGATGCAGCTTCCAAGCAGTCGGCGAGCAAACCGGGGGCAGCTTCTGGCGTTTCGCGGACTGCATCGTTGAGCGGCTCGGCCATGGGAGCTTCGCGTGAGGCCCTGCGCGTCGATCCTCCGGCTCGGTCGGCGCGGGCCGTTGCCCCATCGGCCGACGATGGCTGGGATGCGGACGAGCACTGGACCACCGCCCCTGACTATTTGAAGCAGGCCGGTAAACGCACGTGGAAGTCGCTGGCCACCATCGCGGGCATCAGCATCTGCCTGCTGCTGGCGGCCCTGCGAGGCATGGGCCCCTTCAACCACGATCATCCATTGGCCCACTACGTCGAACCACTCGCCGAACGCTGGGGAGGGAAGATCTCCCGAAACTCGCCGATCGCAGCCGTTCCGGACGAGGCGACTTCGCCAGCCGCCGATTCGCGCGGCGCTGATGTGATCAGCGCGGATGCACGCAGCGTAGATGCGAGCGGCTCCGATCCTCGTTCTGCCCTGGCCAGCCCTTCGCTTGGCGCGGACGCAGAGCGGCCGGCGGGAAGCTCGCCCGCGACGGAACCTTCCGGCGATACGGGCGCAAGCGCGGCCGACAACGGGCCAGCCGCGTCGGAGGCCATCGACACGGAGATCCCGAAGGCCGATCTGGTTTCGCCTGCGACTTCCATTCCAGCCGATGAAGGTTCCGCGTCGGTCGCTGCGGAAAACGAGGCCGCTCCCGTCGCTTCCCCCGAATCGTCGACATCCGAACCCTCGGCGGCGCTTATGGCGGAGGCCGAGACGGCCGCGGGCGGGCTGCTGAACCCGTTGGCCGAAGAGCCGGCCGCTGCGGCGAATGAGAACGGCGATGCGTCGTCGGCTTCGCCGTCCGTCGAGGGCGCTACCGAGTCGATCGAGTCGCCGGAGGGCGACGCTGCGGTGGCCGCTCGCGAGCGCGAACCGGGCATGGAGCTGATCAATCCGCTGGAGGATCCCGCGGAGACCGACGGCGGCGATTCCGCGAAGCCCGCACCGGGCATTGCAGCTCCCGAGAAGGTCACGGA
>JBIIEC010000343.1:0-6769 GCA_044238045.1 Pirellulaceae bacterium
CGGCCCAGACGGACATCAACCTGCCGTTCATTACGGCCGACCAGAACGGCCCGAAGCACCTGCAGTTGACGGTGAGTCGCGCGAAGTTCGAGGCGTTGGCCGACGAACTGATCGAGCGGTGCCGCAAACCGGTGGTGCGGGCGATGGACGATGCCAAGATGAAGCCCTCCGATATCGACGAAGTGGTGCTCGTGGGCGGCTCGACCCGCATTCCCCGCGTGCAGGCGCTGGTTCGGGAGATCTTCGGCAAGGAGCCGCACAAGGGTGTGAATCCGGACGAAGTCGTGGCCGTGGGCGCCGCCATCCAGGGCAGCGTGCTCGCCGGCGACCGCAAGGACGTGCTGCTGCTGGACGTGACGCCGCTGTCCCTGGGCATCGAGACCTTGGGCGGCGTGTTCACCAAGCTGGTGGAACGCAACACGACCATTCCGACCGAACGCAAGCAGTCGTTCAGCACGGCTGAGGACAACCAGACGGCGGTGACGGTGCGCGTGTTCCAGGGCGAGCGTCCGATGGCGGCCGACAACCGGCTCCTGGGGCACTTTAACCTGGACGGCATTCCGCCCGCGCCGCGGGGCGTGCCGCAGATCGAAGTCAAGTTCGACATCGACCAGAACGGCATCCTCAACGTGTCCGCCAAGGACCTCGGCTCCGGCAAGGAACAGACCGTCCGCATCGAACAGTCGTCCGGCCTCTCGGATGAAGAGATCAACCGCATGCGGAAGGATGCGGAAGAGCATGCAGCCGATGACAAGGCGAAGCGCGAAGTGGTCGAACTGCGAAACCAGGCCGATCAGCTCTGCTTCCAAGTCGAGAAGATGATCAAGGAGCAGAAGGAGAAGCTCTCCGATTCGGACAAGGCTCCGCTGGAGCGGGCGATCCAGAAGACGCGCGATGCTGCGAAGGGCGAGGATGTGACGGCCATCAAGTCGGCCATCAGCGATCTCGAGCAGGCGTCGCATGCGTTCAGCAAGGCCCTGTACGAAAACACGCAAGGGGGAGCGGCGGCTGGAGCCGCTTCGCAGCCCCATGCCGCTTCGGCCGGGGATGACAACACGATCGACGCCGAGTTCGAAGTGAAGGACTGATCGCGAGACGGGTGCCCGGGGCCGCGCAAGCGGGTTCCCTGCACCAGTGTCGTTGGACATTTCAAGCACCCTGGCTGCCCCGCAGCCAGGGTGCTTTGCGAATACAGAGGCATGATTGGCCCGACGCGAGTCGTCGACCGTAGAATTCCGGCGGGTGGGCCGGGAGCGACGGTCGGATGCGGGACGCTTTTCGGACTCACCGCGAAGCGTCCGGCGTTCCAGGCCCGGGAGACGGATACCAGACCGCCTGCGATCAGGTGGTTCCCACCAGGCAGCACTGGTGAAGCAGCTCAGAAAGTTGGCTCAAGACAACGTCGGCCGAATGCGGCACGATCGCCGCAGGGCCGGAGGAGGCAAGCATGAGCGTTCGATTCGACAAGTTCACGATCAAGGCCCAGGAAGCGGTCCAGCAGGCACAGCAGATCGCGCTGGATCGTGCCAATCCGCAGATCGAGGCGCTGCACCTGCTGGCAGGACTGCTGGCCGAAACGGATGGCATCGTCCAGCCGCTGCTCGGCAAGGTCGGCGTGAATCGCAGCCAGTTGCAGGGCACGGTGGAGTCGGAAATGACGCGCCTGCCGCATGTTTCGGGCGGTGCCGGGCCCACGGTCGGCCAGTCGCTCAACCAGGTGCTGGTCGGCGCGCAGGCCGAGGCGACGCAGATGCGCGATGAGTTCGTGTCGACCGAGCACCTGCTGCTCGCGCTCACCAAGGTGAAGTCGACCGCGCAGGGACTGCTGCAGTTGAGCGGCGTGCGCGACACCGATATCCTGAACGCCCTTCGCACGATCCGCGGCTCGGCGCGCGTTACCGACGAGAGCCCCGAGGCCAAGTTCCAGGCGTTGCAGAAGTATGGTATCGACCTGGTCGAACGCGCCAACGCCGGCAAGCTCGATCCGGTGATTGGCCGCGACAGCGAGATCCGCCGCGTCATCCAAGTGCTCTCCCGGCGCACCAAGAACAACCCCGTCCTGATCGGCGAACCCGGCGTGGGCAAGACGGCCATCGCCGAAGGCCTCGCGTTGCGCATCGTGCAGGGCGACGTGCCGCAGAGCTTGAAGAACAAACGCGTCGTCTCGCTGGACATGGGCGCGCTGATCGCGGGCACCAAGTTCCGCGGCGAGTTCGAGGAACGCCTGAAGGCGGTGCTGAAGGAGGTGGAGTCGGCCAGCGGGTCGGTCATCCTCTTCATTGACGAACTGCACACGGTCGTCGGCGCGGGTCGCTCCGAAGGCGGTTCCGACGCCGCCAACCTGCTCAAGCCGGCCCTCGCGCGAGGCGAACTGCGGTGCATCGGGGCCACGACGCTGGACGAGTACCGACAGTACATCGAAAAGGACGCCGCGCTGGAACGCCGCTTCCAGCCTGTGCTCGTCGGCGAACCGTCGGTGGAAGACACGATCGCGATCCTGCGCGGCCTGAAGCCTCGTTACGAGGCCCATCACGGCGTCAAGATCAAGGACTCCGCGCTCGTCGCCGCCGCGAACCTCTCCCATCGCTACATCACCGATCGCTTCCTGCCCGACAAGGCTATCGACCTTGTCGATGAGGCCGCCAGCCGACTGGCCATGGAACTGGAGAGCGTGCCGACGGAGATCGACGAACTGCAGCGCAAACTCACGCAGCTCGAACTTGCCGCGCGACAGCTGGCCGGCGAGGAAGAAGCCACCGCCCGCGAACGACTCGCCGATGTCGAGGAGGAGATGGCCACGCTGCGCCACAAGCTCGCCAGCCTTCGCGAACAGTGGGAGGCGGAGAAGCTGGGCATGGGAGACGTCCAGAAGGTGCGGCAGGAGATGGAGGCCGTCGAGCATGAGTTCCGCCAGCTGGACTCGACGATCAAGGAGAAGCAGTCGAGCGGCCAGCCGGTGCAGGAGTCGGAGTACCAGCAGCTGTACGAGATGGATGTGAAACGACGTCGGCTGCGGGCTCGCATGGAGGAATCGGAGTCGGAGGTGGCCGAGGAGGTGGATCGCGCGAAGCACACACGGCGACTGCTGCGGCAGCACGTCACCGAAGACGAAATTGCCGAAATCGTCAGCTCCTGGACGGGTGTGCCCGTCGCCCGCATGCTGGAAACCGAGAAGGCCAAGCTGCTGGTCATGGAGGAACGCCTGCACCTGCGCGTCATCGGCCAGGACGAGTCCGTCGAGGCCGTGTCGAATGCCGTGCGCCGCAGTCGCAGCGGACTGCAGGATCCCAACCGGCCCATCGGGTCGTTCCTGTTCCTCGGCCCGACCGGCGTCGGCAAGACGGAACTCTGCAAGGCGCTCGCCGAGGTGCTGTTCGACGACGAGAACGCCATGGTCCGCCTGGATATGAGCGAGTTCATGGAACGCCACACGGTCAGCCGACTGATCGGCGCGCCTCCGGGATATGTCGGCTACGAGGAAGGCGGCAAGCTGACGGAAGCCGTGCGACGTCGTCCTTACTGTGTGATCCTGCTCGATGAGATCGAGAAGGCGCATCGCGACGTGTTCAATATCCTGCTGCAGCTGCTCGATGACGGCCGCTTGACCGACAACCATGGCCACACCGTGGACTTCACGAACACGATCGTGGTCATGACCAGCAACATCGGCAGCCAGGCAATCCAGCAGATCACGGAGCAGGGGGGATCGGAGGACGAAATCCGCGACGCGGTGCATGACAGCCTCAAGGGGCATTTCGCGCCGGAGTTCATCAACCGCATCGACGAGACGATCGTCTTCCATCCGCTGCAGCGTTCGCAGATCCGTCGCATCGTCGACATCCAGGTGGCTCGCCTGGAGAAGCAACTGGCCGAGAACGACCTGCAACTGGTCGTGACTGACGCCGCGCGCAACCAGATCGCTCTCGATGGCTACGATCCCGCCTACGGAGCACGTCCGCTGAAGCGGGTGATCCAGCAGCGGCTGCAGAATCCGCTGGCCACCGAGATCCTCCGCGGCGAATACCAGCCCGGCAGCGGCATCAAGATCGACTGCGTCGACGGCGAGTTCACGTTTGAACCCCTGGTCGCGATGGCCGTCGTATAACGGAGCGCGGGCGTCCCGCCCGCACTTCATCCTGCCCCGCACTTCATCCTGCCCCGCACTTCATCCTGCCCCGCACTTCATCCTGCCCCGCACTTCATCCTGCCCCGCACTTCACCCCGCCCCGCACTTCATCCCGCCCCCGGCAAGGTTACACGCGCGAGCGAACCCTTCGTCTTGAGAGGTATGCCTATGCGTCCGCCCCTGGGCACGATCGGAACGCGGACGCTTGGCCAACTCGTTTTGATGGGCCGCCCTGTCTCGAGAGGCCGCTCCGTCCCGACAGGTTCCCCGGGGCCCGCGTGCATCAGCTGATGTGTCCCGCGTGTTCGGCCAGCGTGTGCCATCGCTGGTCGAAGAGCCACTCGTAATTCTGCCAGCGTCCGATCGAGCGATCATGAATCCGTTCGCGGACCTGTGCGTAACTCAGCGTGCTGATCGCGCGGGGGTTGGCTTCCGGCGAGAGGACCTGCGGTTCCATGGGCACACCCAGCAAGCCGAGGCATTCGCGCGCGGTCTGCTCCGGGTTCGTGACAAGTTCCTCGTAGCGGATGGTCAACGCAGGGAGGTCGCATCGCTGCCAGACCTGTGGCATGAGGAGTTGTTCCGCCTGGATGACTTCGAAAAGGCTGTCGATCCGGGCGGTCCAGTCGTAAAATCCGGGAGGGAAATACGCCAGCAGGAGGCTCACCGCCGTATCGCGCGGGTCGCGTACCAGGTGCAGGCAGCGGGCGTTGGGCAGAACGGCGTTGACCAGCGGAATCCAGCACCAGGCCAGCAGTGTCTTGTCCAGGGTCCACATCGCGTCCGAGGCCACGTCGCGCCGGGCGTCTGTCAGGTAGCTGGCCTGCAGTTCGTGGACTTCGGTCTCGGTGAGGTATTTGAGCCGGTAGGGCCATGCGCCCTTGGCGATCGCTGCCTCGATCCACTCCGGGAGCCCGTCGTATTCGCCGATGGCGTGGACTTGCGAGTGGCGGTCGAGCATCTGGTTCAGCAGCGACGTCCCCGTGCGTGGCAGTCCGACAACGAACGCCGTTCGTTCGGCGCGTTCGAAACGGGGCCACGTCCAGGCGGGCTTGGCGAGCAGTTCCCGCTGTCGCGCGACATGATCGAGGATTCGGGTTTTCGCGAAGTGAAAGTCGTCCGACTCGTGGAGCGAAGCCGCAAGCTCCCAGGCCTCACGATGGCGTCCCAGGCGATCGCGGAGCGACACGGCATCGAATCCGGCGATGCGGGCAAGATGCGAGGAACCTTGCGCGGCGTGCAGGGCATGCAGTTGTCGCTCGCCTTGCTCCGGATCGCGTTCCGCCACGAGTCGGGCTGCGAACAGCTGCCCGCGAGGCTCGACGCATCGAGCCGGGCAAGCATCGAGCCATTCGGCGAGGCGTTCAAGATGGCCGCCGAAGTAGAACAGCTCCGCGACGGCGAAAAACGCTTCCGCCGCCAGCGGCCCATCGCCGTGCGCCAGAGGCAACAGGCGATCCATTGCCTCCTCCGATCGGCCGGCGCGCTGCAGGATGATCCCGCGCAGATATCGTCGTTCAGGGGAGTTCTCCTGTTCGGTCGACGCGCTCCGCAGCATGCGCTCGGCCGCCGTGAAGCGACCTTGCCGCAGCAGGTCTTCGGCCTGCTGCATTTTCGCGAGATCGTCGGACGGGGGAACGGCCATGGCGAAACGCTTTCGATGGCGAGGAACGCCGCTAGGGGGTGTCGGAGGTTGAGGCGGGTGCGTCGGGTTCGATCGGCAGGATCTCGGCGGGATCGCCGGGCGAATCGAGCCGCCGTTCGATCAAGCGGCGCAGGTTGCGCAGCGCCGTTTGTGGGGACGAGTTCTGGGCCGCGAGGCGTTCGGCGATCGTGAGCGTTTGCAACGCTTCGTCGCGGCGACCCTGTTGGGCAAGCAGCACGGCGAGGTTGCGGTGGGCTTCGAACGAGGAGGGCGCAGTCGCGATCGCCTGGCGCAACGACTGCTCGGCTGCGTTTGGCTGGTTGGTCTTTATCTGCACTCGAGCCTGATGGATGCGTGCTTGAGGCATGGCCGGGTAGCGGGCGACCACTTCGTCGAGGCACTGCAGCGACTCGGCCAGCTGTCCGGTCGCTTCCAGCGCGGCGGCGAGATAGAAGGTCGCTTCGACACGGTCGGCGTGGGCCTTGCGATAGTCGCGCAGCAGGGGGATCGCTTGGTCGTACCGCTGCTGGGCCACAAGATTCGCGGCCAGTTCGAGCGGCACGTCGGGCGATTCGGGATGCAGTTGCTGCGCGCGTCGCAGGGTCTGCTCGGCGCCGGCGAGGTTTCCGGCCGCCGACAACGATTCGGCCATGGTGCGCAAGGCGACTTCCCCGATGGTGAATTGATGAAGCGACTGAAGCAGCGGATCTGGCCAGTGCTGGAGGGACGCCGAGGCCGCTCGCTGCTGCTGCTCCTTCGCCTGGTTCGCGTCGCCCAACTGTTGGTAGACGGAGGCCAGCAGGGTTGCCGTCGGCTGATAGACGGGCAACTGCTGCTGGGAGCGACTCAGGTGGTCGACCGCGCGCGGCCAGTCGCCTCGTTCGGCCGCGCAGCGACCTTGATAAAAGGCCACGAACGGATTGCCGGTGAATCGCGACGCGAGAAACTCGCAGCGACGTTCGGCTTCCTGGACCAGACCGGCGTCCAGCAGCGACTCA
>JBIIEC010000344.1:0-6753 GCA_044238045.1 Pirellulaceae bacterium
CGTCCCACCTGCAAAACATTCATGATCAGCTCCCCGATACTCCCAATCTCGCGGGCGTGGTACGTCCTTCCGAAGGTCGTAACTCGCGCGAGAAATGATGGTCCATTCTCCCGTGAATCCGTCTCGAATCGCGTCTGCCACCAGTCCGAGGACAGGATGGCTTCGCGTCCGTTAGCCCGCCTTGCGGCTCCAAACCGTACCCGGATACCTCTCGTTGAGCAGCTTCTTGGCTTCCACGGCCCGATCGGGCTGCTGCAATTGAGGCCACAACGTCGTCAGATAGTACAACGCCTGCGCGTGCGCGTCTCGCTGACTGTAAAACAGCAGGTCAATGTGCAGGTACGCCAGCGTCGCGTCCATCGGGCGCTGCAACTGCCGGTAGGCATCCCCCAAGGCAAGGTACGCCTCCGCAAAGAGCTCCTGGTCGTCCGGGTCGTTCTTCGCCACGATCTCCTCCAGTTCCGTCACGGCCGCCTCGGCCTCGGCGGCCCCCGCCGCAGCCCGGCAACTCGCCCGGCCGATGCGGGAAAGCGTCTGCTGTCGGATCGCCTCCTGGTCGGTAGCGTTCGCCTTCAAGGCCTCTTCATACTGCTCGATGGCCTCGGCCGTCTTTCCCTGGCCTCGCAAGGCGCGGGCCGTCAGGATGTACGGGCGGAGCGCGTAGTCGGGCCAAGGAGCTTTGCGGAGCTGCTGGTAGTAACGAGCCGCGTCGTCGTACTTGCCCGCCGCCTCAGCCAGCTGTCCGAGCACCTCCACCGCCGGATAGAAATGAAAGGAGTCGCGTTCCTTGCGGAGGAAATCGGCCGTTAGTTTCAGGGCTTCCTGTACGTCCCCCGAGCCACGCAGCGCGAGGTTGGCTTTGGCCATGGCCAGGCAATAGGACCACTCCTGCCGCAACACATCGCGAGCCGAATCAGGAAGGGCTCCCTTCTCCAAGGTTTCCACTGCCTGCTCATACTGACCAGCCAGGAGCGACTGTCGCGCCTGGCGCAGTTCCGCCGGGTCGTCGGACAGAGTGAGACGTGCGATCTGGTTGGCGGGAACGGTCTTTTCGCCACTGGCAGACGTCACCGTTACCTCCGTGGGACTCACCGCCGAGATGGTCCCCAGAACCTTCGAGGCGCCTTTGACCCGACGGTCGAGCGTGATCGAATCCTGCGCGAACGCAACGCTGGATGCCAGCATCCCGAACAACAGCACCCCGAACACCAGAGCGTTTCGCCCACCTGATGCTTTCGAGCTTTGCATCTTGGTACTTCCCCTCGCTTGAACAGCGTTGCCTGTCAGTTTCCCATCGCCTGCTTGATCTCCCGCAGCAGCGCATCGTATCTCTTGCGATGTTCCGACGCCCCGAACCCGGGATAGAGCTTCAAGGTCATCACAATGTCCTGCTCCGCGTCCTTGAGGCCCTTTTCTCGCGCCGCCGCGGATTGCTTGTCGGCCCAGCGGAAACGCGACTCCGCCAAGCAATATCTCGCTTCAAGAAACAGTTCCCGCAGTTCCGGATTGCTGGCCACCGAGCGGGCCACCCGACCGTAGCCCCAGACACGATTCCGCTTCGTCTTGGGATCCGGACGGTCTCCCTGGATGGCCCGTTCGTAAGCCGAAAGTTCGCCCGCGTCTCCCCAAGCCTGCAGCGTCCTGGCAGCTTCCATCTGCACGTGGATCTGGTTTTCCTGGTCCGCGAGGATTTCGGCGAATGAATCCAACGACGCCGAGTACTTTCCCATTTCGCGGTAGACGATCGCCAGTCGACTCCGGACAAGCAGCGATTCCTGCGTCGTCAGCTTCAGTTGCCCCGCCTTGGCGCGTTGCTGGATCTCGTCGTATGTCTTCAGGGCCTTTCCATACATGGCACCCGGATCTTCACCGCCACCATCCTTGATTGCCTTGGCGAGCCCGACATAGGACTCGGCCACCCATAGCAGACCTCCCAACTCCTTGCTCGCCTCCGCGGCACGGTCGAGAAAACGATCGAACGCCTCCACCAGAGTCGCCCGTCGCTCGGCGGGTGCTTCCTTGATCTGCTGCTCAAGGTTCCTCGCCAGGGACAGATAGGTGGCAGCCATCCGCTGCGACTCTCCTTGTCCCTGGGACACAGTCTTCAACTGGTCGAGCGTCGCCAGTGCCTTGGCGATTCCCTCCTGCGGATCCTTCATCTCCGGCAACGCGCTGATGTAAGCGGTGATCGCCAAGGCGAAGGTCCGTTGTTTCAACTCGCCCGTGGCGAACAGTCGGTGATTTTCATCGGCCAGTGCTTTCGGGCCGCGGCCAGGCTGTTCTAGTATCTCAATCGCCCGCCGTGCCTGCCCCTGGCTTACCGCATGTTGGGCGACCAGCAAGGCGGCCGTCAACTGGCTCGCCGTCACTTCGTCCGACTCGCGCCCCAACCCCTGTTCCAGCCACTTGACCGCTCGTCCCCGCAGCGTTTCCGCGTCCTTGCCCTGGGCCGCGGCCGCTTGGTTCCAGAACGCCTGCCCCACGGCCAGTTCAGCGGCCGCTCGTTTCGGCGAATCCTCGGGCAACTTCTCGGTGAACGACTCCGCTTCCTCGGGCTGTCCGGAGCGCAGGGCCAGCGTGACCAGGACTCCCAAGGCATCGGCGACTTCCGGACGTCCCGGATCGCGTTCCGCGATCTGCCGCGCCGTCCTGCCAATCCGGGATCGCAGCGGCTGCGCCCACGATTCATTGCCGTTGCCCAACAGTTGTACCAACGCGGACAAAGCTACCGGCGCGGCTCGCTGGCCCGCCGGCGAATTCGGATAACGGGTCGCCAAGAACTCGCTAATGACGGCCGCGCGGGGATAGTCACCTTCGTAGAAGTAAAGCGCTGCCTGGTAGAAGCGAACCAGATTCAACTGCTCGGAACTTGTCTCCTCCGTTGCCAGTTGCTCCGCCCTTCGCAAGAGTTGGCGAGCCTGCCCGTCCTGCGTCTCCAACTGCGAACTGGCCTCCTCTACCTGCTTCCGCACCTCTTCCTTTTCCGCTCCGTCAGCCAGTTGCGTCAAACGCTCCTCCAACGTGGCCCTCGTTCGGGTCAGCACCTGCCGCTGCGTCAGCGCTTCCTCGGCGGCCGCGAGGGCTTCGCCGAAGGTGGACATTTTGCTGGCTGCATCCTCGGTTACCGCGACCGGGACCTGCCCCGTGTCTGCAAGCAAGGCCTGGGCATCTGATTGGAAAGGGCTGTCGAGCTTCGCGACCTCCAAGGCCCAGCGTCGAGCGTCCTGCGTGGCCTCGGTCTTCTTCGGACCATTCTCCTCCGCCTTGGCCTTGGCCAGATAAGCCTGGGCCAGCAGCCACTTCACGGCAGTCCAGTCCTCGTCCTGTCGCTCGTCCGGTCGCTGCTTGTCGAGCCAAGCCTTGGACTTCTCGAGCGCCTTCGCGATATCGTTCACCTCCGGCGTAATCCAAGCCTCCATCGCACCACGTAGGGCCTTCGTCTTGAGCGGCCGGAACACGGGCTCATTATCCGGCAGCATCAGCAGTTCCTCGTAGAACGACAGCGCCTTGCGAAGGTCCCCCAATTCTTGGTAACAGCGTCCCTGGAACAGCAGCGCCGAAATCCCATGCACCCGTCGACGATACTTCTTGGCTACTTCCCCGAAGGACTTCTCGGCTTCGCGAAGGGCCGCCTTGTGTTCATCGCTACTCTTAGGCCACGACTGGGCTCGTTCGTAAGCCGCCATCGCCACGATGAAACGCGCATGCACGTATTCCGCCCGCAGGTCGTCCCGCAGGCGAATCTTGGCCGCATCCTTCTTCTCGTCCAAATCCTCGGGGATCGCTTCCAACTGGCTTCGCAACTGTCCTTGCAGATCGCCGTAGGTTTCGGCCGCCGTCTTCAGCAGATCGCGCGATTGCTGCCGAAGCGACTCCCGCGCCGCTTCCGACGTCCCGTCGCGATTCGCCTCCAACATCCGCAGACGCGCTTGTTCAATCAGGACATTGGCCAGACGCCCCCGCGCCAGCACGGCCTGACTGCTTTGGGGATGCTCTTGGAGAAAGCGTTCAAACGCCTGCTTGGCCAGATCGAGCATCTCCTGGCGGCGCGACAACTGACGCTCGGCAATCGCCGCCGGCACGAGAACCTCGCCGCGTTCAAAGTCGATCGTCTCCCGGATCGACGCATCCAGGGAACCATTCTGCGCCAGACGGTCCAGGTATTCGCTGGCCAGGGAGTAGTAGCCCCGCGACTTCAGCTCTCGCAGAAACTCTGCGGCAGGCTCGCGTGCTTCCAGGGAAGCCGTCCGCGCGCCAGCCATCGTGATCAGCATCAGCAACAGCAGAGAAACTGGCTGCATTCGCATGCGGCTGGAAAGGACGCCACTGACCGGACAACCGGCGCGGTGCACCTCTTGGCGCAAAACGCCCCGGCGACCGTCCAAGCCAGGCTCTCGTCGCGGACTCCAAAACTGCACCATGACCCCAGAAATCTTCAGAAGGACAAGGAACACCCCAAGCGGCCCCGAGCAGCCGATCGCCGAGCCGATCATTCGAGCCCGCTGGCAGGACTCCGGCGAAGTACCCCCGGCATCCTTCAGCCCCCAATGGGGGTGCGGGCGTCTTGGCCGTCGCCCGGTTCCGGTACGGGCGATCTGCAACCTCCTGCCAAACAACAAGTTATTGGTTTTCCCCTCAATAGGCAATTATGCTGAGACCGTAAATCGGCCCCAGGCGTCCTGTAAACGTCCTTTCCAGCGAGGGCCGCTGCAGCCAGCCATCCAAGCCGGAGAGTCTGCGGACACTTTGCCATTTCCCCGATCCGGCGACCAATTCGGGGTGCCCCCATGATCCCGGCGTCCCCAAGCATCGGGATCGCCTAGACTTTGGTTCCACAACAACCCAGGTGCGGATCGGGTCATCCAATCCGTTTGCAACGAATAAGAGCCCAAACCCAATCACGCGAACACGAACGTCCGAAGGGAATTCGGGGCCGCTGAACCGCCGGGGGCCACCGAGTGAGCAGAGCCCTCTTCGCGACGCGACTCGCTGGTAGAATTCGGTCGCGGTCCTGGCCAGAGTTTCCATCGTGAAAGGGGGAGTCTGACAATGCGTCTCACACAGCAGCCCCCTCGGGCCCTCTTTGGCTCCCGAACCGCCGACGCTCAGCAGCGTCGCATGCGGCAGCGGCTGATTCGCTTATTCACCATGCTGATGCTCGTCCTGGCCCTGATGCAGCACGCTTCGAATCCCACGAACTGGAACTGGTTCTGGACGGTGACGACGCCCTCGGCACCAACGCCCGAAGCCCACTCTGCCAAGCCCGGTGGTTCTTCGTGGGAGCCCGCATCGGCCGACGATGCGACCGCCGCCGCGGCTTTGCCCGTCCTGGATGCGGAACTCCTCCGTTCCGTTCAAGACGACACCTACTTCCGCCCGGAGGAGTCGGAGGCTTGGTTCCAGTTGTTCGCGTACCTGCGAGACGCTTCGCCAGCTCAACTGCAGCAGGCCAGCCAGGGGAATGCGACCTACTTGCAACTCTATCGCCAAACCGATTTCTACCGAGGCCGAATCGTCCAGCTCCAGGGTACTCTTCGCCGAGCCCATGCCATGGAGGCGCCGGCCAACGAGCACGGGATCACGAACTACTGGCAGTGCTGGCTTCTTCCCGAATCGGGTGGCACTACGCCGATCGTGGTCTACTCCTTGAACCTGCCAAGCGGGGCAGGGGAGGGCATGGAGATGGCAGTGCAGGTCCGCCTTCACGCCTGCGTCTACAAACGTTGGGCCTATGCCCGTGGCGATTCGATGCTCGTAGCGCCGGTGGTCCTGGCCGCCAACATGGAAGCATCCCTTCGCAGGGAAGCCGTTGCGCCGCGCACTGGCCGGGGCAGCAACCCCGGATCGGTGGGCCTGCCGATCCTGCTGCTGGGCTGCCTGGCCCTGGCGGCCTTGGGCGTCGTCGCGGCAACCGTCGCTTTTCGCAGCGGCGCGGTGGCCGCTCGTTCCCGACCTCCGGCCGATCTGCGGATCCAATCCCCACAGGCAACCGATGCCTCGCCCAACACCGAGGCGGGGCCATGAGACACACACCGTCCGACTCCACATTCCTGTCCTGCCTCGCGACCAGCCTGGTTCTCGGGTGGACGCTCGCGATTACGCCGGCTTCGGTGGAAGCCCAGGTCTCTCCTTCCTCCCTCGACCGCACGGAACTCCAGCAGACACTACGACTGTTCCAACTGGATGAAAGCGTCTGGGCGTTCTTTCGCGATGACAGCCCGATGTCACCCGATGAACAGGAGCCGATCCATCGCTTGCTGCATGTGCTGAATCGTTTGGATGCCTGGCAGCGTTACCAGTGGAGCCAACCGGTGACAGACTGGCAGTCCGTCGATTCCGCCCCGGAGAGCGCGCGAGGCCGACTGTTCCAGGTGTTTGGCGAGGCCATCGGCTGGCAACCCATGCCCGTTCCTCCCGAGACGGCGAAACGCTATGGGCATCCGTTCATCTACCGCATCGAAGTCCTGTCCTCGGTTGACCAGCGGCGTTTGTTTGTCTACGTCCGTCAACTGCCCGCATCCTGGCCCCGGCAGGCACCTGCGTCGGACCTGCCCCGTCTTCCCGTGCGTTGCGACGCGATCTTCTTGAAGACGGGCGAGACGATCGGGGACAAGGCGGGTCTGTATTTTGCCGGCGATCACCTCGCCTGGTACCCCGATGCGCCGCTGCCCGCTCCGTGGAACGTTCCCGCCGACCTCGCGACACTTGGCTCCCATCAGTTCAACGTGACGTTGCTGGATACCCTCTCCCCGC
>JBIIEC010000026.1:0-23595 GCA_044238045.1 Pirellulaceae bacterium
GGCCGATTCCAGGTCCACGGTGTCGCGGAGTGCGGCGCCCACGACCGAGACGCTGACCAGCGCCTTGCGCGCCGGCGCGTAGGCCCCGCTGACGTTGCTGGGAACGCACAGGTTGTTGATCGGCCCGGACTGCGGCTCGCCATTGAGCACCAGCAGCGCCTCGGGCAGGGGGGCGCGATCGGCGGCGAAGTGCAGGCAGGTCGTGGCACAGGAAGCCGGGGACGGCACGCGGCCGCCGGACAGCCGCGCGGCTTCAGGGCCTTCCACGGCCAGCACGATCGCCGCCGCTTCAAGCGTCTCGCCGGAGTCCAGCTGAAGCGTGCGACCCTCGATCCGCTCCACTTTCGTCGAACAGCGAATCGCGGAAGCAGGGATGTCGCTGGCCAGTTGGCGCGGAATCTCCTCCATGCCCTGCTCGGGCAGCGAGGCGTCGCCGAGCGCGAACATGCGGAAGATGAACTTGAAGAAGCGACTCGAAGTGGCCAGCTGGTCCTCGAAGAAGACGCCGGAGAACCAGGGGCGGAAGAACTGTTCGACGAGCGTCGGTGAGAACCCCATGTCGCGCTGCAGGAAGTCGGCGGTCGTGGAGTCGGGTTCGGCGAACAGCGACTCGCAGGAGCCGCGTGTGACGCGCCGTCGAAGCAGCGCGAGCTTCCAGCGATCGCTCCACGTTCCCAGCCCGTTGGTCAATGTCTCCCACGCGCGACGGGGTCGTCGCCAGGGGTCGCTCATCCGTATCCAACGACCCTGCGCGCGAATCAGGGCCCCCGGCTCGAACGCCTTCAACCGCAGCGCGCGGTAGTCGAGCACGCGCTGGGCCTCCGGATAAGCCGTCTGCAGCACCTGGAATCCACGGTCCAGCCGATAGCCGTCCACGACCTCCGTCCGCACGCGACCGCCAACACGCGAGGATGCTTCGAGCAGCAGCACGGGCAGGTCTTGGCGGGCGAGTTCCCGCGCGCAGCACAGGCCAGCCAAACCGGCTCCCACCACCACGACCGGCCGCGCACTCGTCGCGCCCACCCGCGCGGACCCGGCGGGCGAAAGAGCACCGGATTCTCCTCCGGTGGATGGGCCTGGTTGGGAAGCCATGCGTTCGTTCCTTCTCCCGGTCGAAGGGGCCACGATGGACGGTCCGCAGCGAACGGTTGCGTTGAATGCCGTGCGGGTCGATCGCACCACCGAGGGCGGCAAGGAAAGCCGCTCGATGGTCCACCGCGGTCCATGACGCCGCAGCGACTCGCCGTCGTGGAACTGCCATGCCCGCGTTCGGCGGGATTATAGTCCGAGGCGCGTTCCGTGGTCAGGGACCCCGGTCAGCGGCCGAGTCGGCCTTGGTTTTCTCACGGTTACGCCGGTCCCTGCCCCGGCAGTCCAGCGGTGAAGCCGAGGGCCTGATAGAAGCCCATGGCCTCCGGCCAGGCCTCCAGCGTTTCGGCGACGAGCCACTCCCTCCGTGCGCGCCGACCCCACGCAGTTGCATGACCGACCAGCAGTCGCCCCAGCCCCTGGCGCCGTCGCTTCGGGTGCACGGCCAGCCAGTGTAGTCGCACGACCGGATCCGTTGCCGGCAGTTCGAGATAGAGGCTGGCGAGCAGGTTTCCGTCCGGCTTCCCGACCCGCGGCGGTTCGGATTGCTCGACCACCAGCAGTCGTTCGGGACTCCAGTCGGCCCGCGATGCCAGCTCGCGGAGGAAGTCGCCTTCGGTCCACGGCCGCGGTCTTCCAAACGCCTCGTTTTGCAGACGCAGCCATCCGGCCAGGTCGTCCGGCGGCTGGAATCCACGCACGCGAAACGCCGCCGAGGCCTCGACACCCGCCGCAGGCCCCCGCTCGTCCGGGCTCCGTTCCATGATTCGTTGGTTGAACCAGATGACGCCCACCGGACCGTTACCTCCCCCCGAATCGCCCCTTTTTACCAGCAAATGCTTGCGTGTGGCAATTCGTGTGCGCATAATTGCGCAGGTTGGAGCAAGGCGGTGATTGAAATCTGTCTTTGGCTGGAAGATTTTTTCTATGCAGACGGACGAACGGCGGAGTCGTTTGCTGGAGTTCGTGCGTCAGCGGGGGTTCGCTTCGCTGGACGAGCTAGCTTCGGTGCTGGACGTATCGCCTTCGACGATTCGCCGCGACCTGGACTCGCTGGAGGAGACGGGGGAGGCGAAGCGGACGCATGGCGGCGTTTTCTATACGGGGCCGTCGCCGAAGCTGCCGCATTTCGAGCAGCGGCAGCGGTACGAGTGGGGGCGCAAGAAGCAGATTGCGGCGTGCGCGGCGGAGCTGGTGCAGGACGGGGACACGATCCTGCTGGACGGCGGCAGCACGACGTATGAGCTGGCTCTGTTGCTGGCCGATCGGAACCTGCAGGTTGTGACGAATTCGCTGCCGGTCGCGACGCTGTTCACCTCGCGGGGCAACCACGACCTGGTGCTCATCGGCGGCTACGTGCACCAGCGGACGGGGGTCTGCCTGGGACCCTATGCCAACCAGATGCTGCGGCAGCTGAGTGTCCGTCGGGCTTTCCTCAGTGTGGCGGGGATTAGCGACCTAGGCTGTTTCAACAGCAACCTTTTACTGGTGGAGACCGAGCGGGCCATCATGGAGGCGGCGGACGAGGTGATCGTGCTGGCGGACAGCACGAAGTTCGGCCATCGCAGCCTCGCGCTGATGGGCTCGCTGGAACAGATCGATATTCTCGTCGCCGATGCCGACATACCGGCGGAGTGGCGGACCAAGTTGGAAGCGGCGGGAGTGCGCGTCTGCGTGGCGAAGCCGACTTCGGGCGAGGGTTGACGGAGAGGCGTGTGCAGGAACGGGTGGCAACCACGGAGTGCGCGGAGAGCACGGAGCGGGTGTGACCACGGAGATGCACAGAGAGAGAGCACAGAGAGAGCACAGAGAGAGCACAAAGAGTCTCTGGAGACGGGAAGGACTTGACCCATGGCATCGGTCGGCCTCGATCGAACGGTGATCGAACGCATTGTGCGGCAGATTGTATTTTCGCAGGGAGCGGCCGGCGGCCAGTCGGGCGCGGGGCCCGCGGCGGGCGCGTCGAGTGGCCGGGCGGAACCGGACGACCTGGTCGTCAGCATTTCGGCGCGGCACTGCCATCTGACCGACGAAGATGTCCGCACGCTTTTCGGACCCGACGCCGTGCTGACGCCGCAGAAGCCGCTCTACCAGGACGGCTACTATGCGGCCGAGCAGACGGTGATGCTGGTCGGTCCGCGGCGGCGGATGCTGCCCAACGTCCGCGTGCTGGGGCCGACGCGTCCGCACAGCCAGGTGGAACTGGCGTTCACCGACGCGATCTCCCTGGGCATCGACGCGCCGGTGCGGATCAGCGGTGACATCGCGGGCACGCCGGGCTGCGTGCTGGTGGGACCGGCGGGCGTGGTCGAACTGCGGCAGGGCGTGATCCGCGCCGCTCGCCATGTGCACATGAGCCACGACCGCGCCCGGCAACTGGGCGTGCAGAACGGCGACCTGATGCGGCTGCGAGTCGAATCGCCCGGCTGCACCATGGTGATGGAGGACGTCATCGTCCGCGCCGACGCCACCAGCAAACTCGAGATCCACATCGACACCGACGAAGGCAATGCGTGCTCGCTGGAGACCGCCACCCGCGTCGAACTGCTCAAGCATGTGCCTTGCAAGTGTCACTGACAGGAGCGTGTCAGTGCGGGTCCTTGACCGGCCGACCGCTCGTTTTCGATTCACGGGTCTTCCTGGAACGACCCGCCCTGTTTTCAAGACCAACGAACCCTTCCACCTATTGGAGTACTCGTGCGATGGCAAAGACTATGGAAGCTCTGGGAATGATCGAGACCAAGGGGTTTTGCGCCCTGGTCGAAGCGACGGACGCCATGATGAAGGCGGCGAATGTGAACTTCCTGGGCTGGGACAAGGTCGGCAGCGGCCTGGTCACGGCCTTCGTGACCGGCGATGTCGCGGCCGTCAAGGCGGCGACGGACGCGGGCGCAAACGCGGCGGGCCGGATCGGTGAGGTCGTCGGCGTGCAGGTCATTCCGCGTCCGCACGAGGACCTCTCGATCGTGCTGCCCACGCCCCCGAAGGCTGGCAAGAAGTCCAGCGACTCGTCGCTCGGTTAAGCCGACGCACCGCCGGACTGCAGGCGCCGCACTGCCGGCGCATCGGCGCGAATCGGTCCTCACTGCAATCGAATGAACTCGGGAGTTCGCCGCAGGCCGACTGAGGGCCGCGGGATCCTCGATCACTGAACACTCTCTTTCTGGAAAGACCAAACGATATGAACACCGCGATTGGATTGATTGAAACCAAGGGTTTGATCGGCCTTGTCGAGGCCACGGACGCGATGGCCAAGGCGGCCAACGTGCAGATCATCAAGCGGATCTCGATCGGTGGCGGACTGGTCACCACCGTGGTTCGAGGCGATGTCGGCAGCGTGCGCGCGGCGGTGGAAGCCGGTGCCCAGGCCGCCTCGCAGGTCGGGGAACTGGCCGCCAGCCACGTGATCCCGCGCCCCGCCGAAGGCCTGCTTGAAGCCTACCTGGCCTAGAACGGCACCCGGTAGTTCGGCTCGCTCCAGCCAGCTCGCCGCTGACCGGAGTCGCACGGGCTCAGCGCGCGGAACACGGACGGGCCAGGGAGGCTCCGACCGCCGCGCGAAGTACGACTTGGCCTTGCAGTCCCCCGGGATGCTCCAGGCCGACGTCCGTCGCAGCGGGCCTGCCCCGTTCGCGGACTTGTTCCAAGGGGTTTCGCGGCGCGGGCCGCGAGATGCGTTTTCAGGATAGTTCGTCTAGGGATAGCAGACCATGAAGATTCTCGTAGCCAACCTGGGCTCCACCAGCTTCAAGTACCGCCTGTTCGACATGGCAGGGGAACGGCAGCTGGCGCGCGGAGGCGTGGAGCGGATCGGCTCGCCAAGCAGCCAATGCTTCGTGCAGGTCGGCAGCGAGCGCCGCGACCTGACGGCGGTCGTCCCCGACCATGCCGTCGCCGTGCGGCAGTGCCTCGGCCAGCTCACGGATCCCGACCATGGTTGCCTGCGCGACGCCAGCGAGGTGGCGGGAATCGGATTCAAGGCGGTCCATGGTGGACGACTCAGCGGCGTGCAGCGTGTCAACGCGGACGTGCTCTCGGCGATGGAAGCGATGAACACCGTCGCGCCGGCGCACAACCCGCCCTACATCGCGGCCATGCGGCTGCTGTCCGAAAAGCTGCCCGAGATTCCGCTCGTGGCCGCCTTCGAGACAGGCTTCCACCAGACGATTCCTGACCGGTTGCGCTACTACGCGATTCCCAAGAAGTGGTCGGACGAGTTCCACATCCGGCGTTTCGGTTTCCATGGAGCCAGCCACCGGTACATCGCCGGCCGCATGGCCCAGCTGACCGGACGCTCGGACCTGCGGATCATCAGCTGCCACCTGGGCGGATCGAGCAGCCTGTGCGCAATCCGCGACGGCAAGAGCGTCGGCATTTCGATGGGCATGAGTCCGCAGACGGGACTGCCGCAGAACAACCGCGTGGGCGACTTCGATCCGTATGTGCTGCCGCTGCTGATGGAACGCACGGGACGTTCGCTGCCGGAAGTGCTGGACGACCTGGCGTGCCAGGGCGGCCTGCTGGGAATCAGCGGGACGAGCGGCGACATTCGCGACTTGCAGGAGGCGGCCGCGAAGGGACACGCCGAATCGCAACTGGCCCTCGATGTTTACACCAGTGAGATCCGCCGCTATCTCGGCGGCCTGCTGGTCGAACTCGGCGGACTGGACGCGCTGGCCTTCACCGGAGGCATCGGGGAGAACAGCGTCGAGATCCGGCAGGCCGTGTGCCAGGGCCTGGAGGCCTTCGGCATCGAGCTTGATCCGGCGCGCAACGCCGAGGCGCGGGGCGAGACGACGCTGCATGGCGAACAGAGTCGCGTGCAGGTCTGGGTCCTGCCCACGAACGAAGAACTGGTCGTCGCCCGACAGACCTACGAAATCCTGAAAGGCTGAGCCATGTTTGTCGCCAAAGTCACCGGTTCGCTGGTCGCCACGCAGAAGGTCGACTCCATGGTGGGCCATCGCCTGCTGGTGGTCGAACCCTACCGGCTCGACCCCAAGGACCGCCGCAGTTTGGTCACCACCGGTCGCACCTTCATCGCCGTCGACACGGTCGGCGCGGGCGAGGGCGAGTATGTGCTGATCACGCAGGGGTCCAGCGCGCGACTCACGCCCGAAACCAAGAACCTGCCCATCGACACCGTGGTGGTGGGCATTGTGGACAGTGTGCACGTGGAAAGCCATCGAGTCTTTTCACGCGAAGAAGACAAAGACTAACCCGCCACCTCGGGCTGCCATGCCGGGCCGTGATTTCGGCCTGCGATGTCGGCCCGGCGGGGCGGTTCACGAGCCATGACCGATGGACATGCAGGGAGAGATTGATCATGCAAGTTGATGAGACGCTGATTCGCAGTGTGGTATCCCAGGTGCTGGCCCAGGTGCGGCAGCAGTCGCCTGGCATGGGAAGTCCCGTGTCGGGCCAGCGGTTCCGCGGTCGGCACGGCGTGTTCACCTGCGTGCAGGAGGCCGTGGCGGCCGCTCGCGATGCCTTCGAGGAGCTGAGCTCCCGGACGAAGGAAGACCGCAAGAAGATCATCGAAATCATCCGCCGCATCTCCATCGACCAGTGTGTTGAACTCGGCACCGCCGAAATGGAGGAGACCAAGATCGGTCGCCTCACGCACAAGATCGAGAAGCTCAAGACGCTGGGCACCCGCACGCCGGGCGTCGAGTTCCTGCGCAGCGAAGTCTTCAGCGGCGACCACGGCCTGGCCGTCATCGAACACGCCCCCTTCGGCGTGATCGGCGCGATCACGCCCGTCACCCACTCGCTGCCCACGATCACCGGCAACGCCATCAGCATGATCGCGGGCGGCAACACCCTGGTTGTGAATCCGCACCCGAGCGGCAAGCGGATCGCCGCCGAAGGCGTCCGCCGCTTCAACGAAACGATCCTCCGCGAACTGGGCATCGACAACCTGATCTGCGTGATCGCCGAGCCGACGCTGGAGACGGCCGACCAGATCTTCAAGCACCGGGACATCGCGATGATCTGCGTCACCGGCGGCCCCGCCGTCGCGCGAGCGGCCCTCAACTCCGGCAAACGGGCCGTGGTCGCGGGCCCGGGCAACCCGCCCGTCGTCGTCGACGAGACGGCCGACCTCGACCGCGCCGCACGCTCGATCATCGCCGGCTCCTCCTACGACAATAACCTGCTCTGCATCGCCGAGAAGGAGGTCTTCGTCGTCGCCAGCGTGTTTGACGCCATGATGGAAGCGATGCAGCGAGCCGGCGCCGTGCGCCTCTCGGCCGCCGAAACCGACCGGCTCACCAAGGCCGCGATGGTGGAAGTCGGCGAAGGTTCGCACCGCCACTTCGCGCCCAACAAGGACCTGCTCGGCAAAGACGCGGCCGTCCTTGCCGCCGCCGCTGGCCGCAACGTCGGACGCGAGACGGAACTGATCTTCGCCGAAACCGATGAGCACAACCCGTTCGTGCCGGTCGAACAGATGATGCCGTTCCTGCCCTTCGTCCGCTGCCGCGACGTCGAGGAAGCGATCGCGAAGGCCAAGCACTATGAACACGGCTTCCGCCATACGGCCATCATCCACTCGAACAACGTCCGCAACATGACCCACATGGGACGCATCATGGACACGACGCTGTTCGTGAAGAACGGCCCGTGCTTCGCGGCCCTCGGCGTCGGCGGTGAAGGCTACATCTCGTATTCGATCGCCACGCCCACCGGCGAAGGCGTGACCACGCCGCTGACTTTCACCCGCGAACGACGCTGCTCGATCATCGAAGACCTGTGCATCCTCGGCAAATAGCCCGCGGATCGCGCCGGCCAACACCAGACGCTCCCCATCACGCAACCAACTTCACGCCCCACGAAAGCACCCTCCCATGCTCGTCGGCTCCGTTGTCGGCACCGCCATCTCGACCGTCAAGCACGCGTCGATGGAACGGCAGAAGCTGCTTATCGTGCAGCCGTACCTGGCCGATGGCGTCCAGCCCGACGGTGAGCCGCTGGTGGCGATCGACAGCGTCGGAGCTGGCATCGGACAGACCGTGATCCTGACCAGCGATGGACGATTCGCCCGCGACTGGCTGCGAGCCAGCGCGACGCCGGTTCGTTGGACGGTCGTGGGCATCCAGGACTGAGTCGTTACCGAGACCACCAAGTCGTTATCCAGACAAACAAGGTTCCCGCGAACATCCACCGATGAACGTCGACCCGCAACAGATCGCATCCATCGTGCAGGCCGTGCTGCAGCAGCTGCAGCACGCGTCGTCGTCGGTTGCGCCCGCTGCCGTCGCGCCGGTCGCCGTGCCCGCGGTTGCCGGATCCTCCGGCTCGCTGAAGCTGACGGATCCGGTGGTCACCTGGGAACTGCTCCGCGGTCGCCTGTCGGGTATCCAGCTGGTCCAGGTCGGTCCGCGCACGGTCGTCACGCCGCTCGTTCGCGATGAGCTGCGCCGCTTGGGGATCCGCCTGGAACGCGCTACCTCGTCGCTCGTCGCCACACACGTCGCCTCGTGCGTCGGTGGACTGCTGGTGCGCGATGAAGCTCGCTGGACGGTCGAAGCGGTAACGCAGGGGACCGGTGCCGCGTGGAGTGTCCAGCGCGGCCTGGATGAACTGCTCGCACCGCTGAGTTCTTCCGCGGAAGGCGCGTATCGCCACGCGGTGGTCGTCACGCCACGGTGGGCCGAGTTGGCCTGGCAGATCGGCCGCGACACGGGCCTGCGAACTGCCGCCGTGCACTCGGTCGACACGCTCGAACAAGCCTGGCAGCAGCTGCAGCCGCAGGTGCTGGTCGTCAACTCGACCCAGCAGTCGCTGGCCTCGGTGCAAGCGATCGTGCAGGCCTGCGCCGCGCGGGTGCGAGCCAGCAGGACAGCGCCCAGCAGTTGACGTTCCCGCTCCCCTTGGCTCCACATACCCGCGTTCCCGCAACCACAGCAGACCGCCACAGCAGACAACCGCAGTCAGTCTTGAAGGAATCCACGATGCGTATCGCCCATGTCCTCGGAACGGTCACCCTCAGCCAGGTGCATCCTGCGCTGCGCGGCGGGCCGCTCAAGCTGGCTGTGCCGTTGAGCCTCGCGGACCTGCGTTCGGGCTTGGTCCCGGACGCGGAGGAGCTGGTGGTGTACGACGAGTATGGCGCGGGGGCCGGGAGCCGCATCATGCTCAGCGAGGGCGGCGAGGCTGCCCAGCCCTTCCATCCCGACATGAAGCCGGTGGATGCGTACAACGCCGGTATCCTCGATCAGATCCAACTAGGCCCGGCCGTCTCCTGACGGTCCCTGACTTTCGTGAACGGAATGAGATCCCATGGTGAACGTCCATAAGATCAAACAAGACATCTGCGAGATCGGTCGCCGCATCTACGACAAGGGATTCGCGGCCGCCAACGACGGCAACATTACGGTGCGTGTCAGTGACAACGAAGTGCTCTGCACGCCCACCATGCACTCGAAGGGATTCCTCAAGCCCGAGGATATCGCGACGGTCGACATGAAGGGCAACCAAATCGCCGGTCGCAAGAAGCGGTCGAGCGAGGCGCTGCTGCACCTGGAGATCTACAAGCAGCGGCCCGACGTGAAGAGCGTCGTGCACTGCCATCCGCCCCATGCCACTGCGTTTGCCGTCGCCCGTGAGCCGATTCCGCAGTGCGTGCTGCCGGAAGTCGAGGTGTTCCTCGGCGACGTGCCGATCACCCGCTACGAAACGCCCGGCGGCCAAGCGTTCGCCGACACGATCCTGCCGTTCGTCTCCAAGACCAACGTCATTATCCTGGCCAACCACGGCACGGTGAGTTTTGGCGAGGACGTCGAGCGAGCTTACTGGTGGACCGAAATCCTCGACGCCTACTGCCGCATCCTGATGCTCGCCAAGAGCCTCGGTCGCGTGAACTACTTCTCGGAAGACAAGGAACGCGAGTTGCTGGAACTGAAGGCCAAGTGGGGCTTCAGCGATCCTCGCAACACGCCGGAATACAAGAACTGCGACATCTGCGCGAACGACATCTTCCGCGAGAGCTGGTCGCAGGGCGGGATTGAACGCAGGGCGTTCGACGCACCGCCAACGATGGGCGCTTCAGCTGGCGCCGCCCCGAGTCCCGCTCCGGTGGCCAGCGTCGCCACGGGCGATCCGCGGGAGGCCCTGGTGCAGGCGATCACCGAGCGTGTCTTGAGCGAACTGGCGCGTCAATCGGCGGGAGGCGTACGATGAAGGTAAGCATTATTGGAGCGGGCGGCCTGGTGGGTTCGTGCGCGGCGTTTGCGCTGCAGTGCGGCGGAGTCGTGCGGGAGATCGCGCTGCTGGACGTGAACGCGCAGGCCGCCGAAGGCCACGCGCTGGACCTGATCCACGGCGGACCAAGCACGGCCGACCAACGCATTGTCTCGGGCGGCTACGAACACATTCCCGATTCGGACGTGATCTGCATCACGGCCGGTCTGCGCCGCAAGCCGGACGAAAGCCGGCTCGACCTGATCAACCGCAACGTCGACCTCTTCCTGTCCATCCTCGACGGCATCCGCACGGCGGGATACAAGAAGGAAGCAATCGTCCACGTCGTGTCGAATCCGGTCGACATCCTGACCTACCTGGCCGCCAAGCGGCTGGAGCTGCCGACGTCGCAGGTCATCGGTCTGGGCACGCAGCTCGACACGATCCGCTTTCGCAGCTTCATCGCTCGCCACCTGAACGCCGCGCCGACGCAGGTGCAGGCGCTGATCCTGGGTGAGCATGGCGACAGCATGGTGCCGATCTGGTCGAGTGCCACGCTGGGCAGCCTGCCTTTGGAGAAGTACGCCGGCTGGAACGCACAGGTCGCCTCCGATCTCTTCACGCGCACCAAGGGCTCCGGCGCCGAGGTGATCGCCAAGAAGGGCGGAGCGGGCTTCGCCGTTGGCATCGCAATCCGGGACGTGATCCACTCCATCGCCCTGGACCAGCATCGCCTGCTGCCGGTGTCGACCGTGCAGGAAGGCTGCTACGGCATTCGTGACGTGGCGTTGTCCGTCCCGACCGTCGTCGGTCGCAAAGGCTGCGTCGCTCGCCACGAAATCGACCTCTGGCCGAAGGAAACCCAGCAGCTGCGCAACAGCGGCAACGTCCTTCGCCAAACCCTCGGCACCGTGCTGCAACGCATCGGCGGACGCTGAGGTGCCGCGATGCGATGAGGACGGATGCGTGGGGGTGTTTCACCACGGAGAACACGGAGGATCGCTGCGTCCTCCGTGGTTCACGCCTTTCCGAATCGGGCGATCGAAGGTGTCAGCGTGACTCCGCCACCAGATGTCGCTGCACGAACTCCTCGTTCAGCGTCACGCCCAGGCCGGGACCGTCGGGGACGGTGATCCAGCCATCGACGGCCTGCATGCGTTCGCGCGTCAGTTCGGTACGCATCGGTTCGTCCTCGAAGCAGTCCTCGAAGAGGAACGCGTCGCGGCAGGTGGCCAGCCACTGCAGGCTGGCGGCGACGGTGACGGGGCTGGTGTAGCAGTGGTTGCACGGGCGGGCACCGATCTCTTCGACGCGGTCGCGCAGGTAGGCGGCGTCGGTGAAGCCGCAGCGGCTGATGTCGATCTGGTAGACATCCAACGCTCGCGCGTCCAGCAGCGGCCGGAAAGCCTGCCGGCCACACTCCTCCTCGCCGCCCGCGATGGGAACCGGCGATCGGTCGCGGAGCCAGCGGTAGCCCTCCACGTCGTCCGGCCGCAACGGCTCCTCCAGCCACTCAATTCCCTGCTCTGCGAACGCATGCGCGCGGCGCAGCGCCGTGCGCGCGTCCCAGATGCAGCCCGCGTCGATCAGCAGCGTGGCGTCGTCGCCGATACCCGCGCGGGCACCTGCTACCAGCTCGCGGTCCAACGCCTCGCTCTGTCCCATCGGCTCCCAGCCAAACTTCGCGGCCGTGTAGCCGCGATCCACGATGCGCCGGCCGATGTCCTGTGTCGCCGCGCCGTCCTTGCCGAACAGGATGGACGCGTAAGCGCGGAACTTCGGATGCATCTTGCCGCCCAGCAGGCAGTGGATCGGCTGCTGCAACGCCTTGCCCTTCAGGTCCCAGAGTGCCACGTCGATGGCAGCCATGGCCGTGAGAGTGACGCTGCTGCGTCCGTAATACAGCGTGCCGCGGTACATCTTGTGCCAGAGGCGGTTGATCTCGAGCGGGTTCTCGCCGATCAGCAGCTGCCGCAAGCCGCAGGCGATGTTGTGGCTGAACGGCGCGTCGATGACCGCCTTGACGACTTCGGGCGACGAGTCGGCTTCGCCGATGCCTTCGATGCCCGCATCGGTGCGGACGCGGACGAGGACCGAATCCTGGCAGCTGGCGGTCTTCTGGGTGACGTCGCCGCCGCGGAGGATCTGACAGACGATTTCAGTGATCTTCATGGGAGAGGGGTTGGCTGGGGGTGAGTGGGCTGGTGAGAGCGATGGGCGGACAGGCGGCTCGCGATTTCTCGCGTGCGTGTGTCGTCGAAAACAGGTATCAAGGCTGCTGCAGGTAGGCGATGAGATCGGCCATCGCCGCGGGCGTGATCTCGGCCGCCAGCCCGCTGGGCATCAGCGACAAGCCGGTGCGCTGCAGGTAGTCGATCTGGGGACGCGCGAGCGTCACGGGTTCGCGTTTGCCATCGGCCAGCGTCAGTGCGGTGGCGGTCTCCTGCTGGATGATGCCGCTGAAAGTCCGGCCGTCGACGGTGGTCGCATTATAGTTGACGTAGCGCGGGTCGATGGCCTGGTTCGGGTCCAGCACCGCGATCACGATCGCCTCGGCCGGCTTCTGCTGGTAGCTGGCCAGGTCGGGCCCAACCGCTTGTCCCTGGTCTTTCCACCGGTGGCAGCCGGCACAGTGGCGCACGAACACCTCCCGCCCGCGACTCGCCTCACCCGGCGATTGCAGAGCCTGCAGGTATTTATCGAGCTGGTCGAGGCTGGAGATTGGCCGGTCGGCGAATCGCTGTTCGGCCCGTCGGCGAATCGTTTCGTCCTCATGCTGCCGCAGGCGCCCGATGTCGGCCGCTCCCAGCAGCGAACGCGGCAGGGGAGCGGGCTGGGCGTTCTCTTCGAGCTGGTCAAGCAGCCGCGCGGTCCAGGCGGTCCGCTGCAGCAGCGCGGACACCAGCAGTTCGGCCGTACGCGGACTGGCCTCGGGAAGCGCCCGCAGGATCTGCTCGCAGATCTCCGCCGACGACTGCGATTCCAACGCGGCGATGCACTCCGTGACAAGATCCGCGCCATACTGTCCGCCGAGGCACAGGAGCAGCTCGCGGCGATTCGCTTCCTGTTCCAGTTCGGACACTCCCAGCAGACGCACTGCGGCCCGGCGTGTCTCGAGCGGCGCTGCGGGCTGGGCGAGTGTCTGGCGGGCGCTGGTCAGCGAAGCGGCCAACGCCTGAAGCAGCGGCGCGGGCAACGGCTGGTCGGTCGCGCCGGCCCGCGCTCGGCCCTCGAAGCAGGCGGCTCCAATCCGCCAGCGGTCGACATCGGCCAGGTCCTCGCGACGCTCCATCCAACCGGCGATTGCGGACAAGGACGTGTCACTGCGATGGAAGGCCGCCTGCACGGCCAGTTCGCGCAGGTTGTCGAGGAAACGGGCAGGCAGCACACGGGGAACGGATAGCGACGCGCTGACAACCGCCGGCAGGTTGTCGGCATGGAGCGAACTGAGCACTGCGGCTTGCTGGATCGGCGTCTCGGCCTGCCGCAGCAGCGAGGCCAGGGCGTTGGCCGTTTCCTGCACGGGATACCCGGCGAGGCTGATCGCGACCTGCATGCGGACGGCCTGGTCGGTGTAGTTGGCGTCATTGCTGTCGATGAGGTCAAGCACCGCGCGACGCAGTTCGGCCGTCAACGTGGGCGACGTATCGGGTGGCAGATGGCTGGGCGGATCGTTGCTCGCCAGTCGCACCGCGTGGCGCCTCACTGCGGGAGAGCGGTCCTGCAGGGCCGTTTGCAAATGGGTGACGCGCAGCGCGCGAAGCTGGTCGAGTGCGACGAGGGCCGACAGACGCGTCCACTCGGAGCCGGCACGCTGCAGCAGTCCCTCCAGTTGCGTCGCCAGGCTCGCCGGAATGCCGCTCGCCGGAACATCGCGCGACGCCGACGCCTGCTGCCAGACCAGCGACTGCAGGGCCAGGTCCCGTTGCGGGCCGTTCGGCGAATCGATCGCATCCACCAGCTCCGGCGCGGACAGGCCTTGCAAGGATACCGGCCGTCGTGGCGGAGCGTCTCGGCGCACGATGCGGTAGATGCGACCCCGGTCCGCTCCCGCACGCACGTCCAACTGCTCCAGCGACTCCGGCGGAATCCACCGCGGATGCTCGATCACATAGCGATACATGTCCACGATCCACAGGGCGCCTTCCGGTCCGGTGCGCGCCTGCACGGGCCGAAACCACGGATCGCTCGACGCCAAGAATTCGCGATCCTGCTCGTTCGCGGACCGCTCACCGCGATACGTCACGCCCTCGGGGGTGAGCACCTGGCGATGCACGACGTTGTTGACGGGCTCGCAGGTGAACGCGTTGCCGAAGTATTCCGCGCCGAGGTACTGGTCGCGATAGATGCCGAGTCCGCAGGCGGCCGTGACGCGTCCCGGAGGTCCGGACAGCTTGAACAGCACCTGTCGCGAGATGGGAAACAGCGTCGCGCCCGCTTCGCCGCCCGCGAGGTGCACGAGCGTCTCGCGGGCGATCACCGCCGGATTGCGGCGCAGCACATGGTCGTCCAAGGGATAGTGGTAGACGAGGTTGCTGTTGTCGCAGCCGAACCAGTCGCCCGCGTCGTTGCGGACGCGGCCCTGCTGCGTGCGACCGGTCGCCGGTTCCAGTTCGCCCGTGTCCGGGTGAAAGCGGAAGTCGCGGTCGCCCAGCGCCACGCTGCGACCCTCCAGCGACTCGATCGTGCCCCCGAAGAGACCGCAGGAGCCATAGACCCAGCCGTCCAGGCCATACTCCAGGCTGTTGACGCGTGCCTGGAAGTTGTCGGTGCCGAAGCCGTGGAGGATTCTTCTGGTCTCGTCGGCGCGTCCGTCGCCATTGGTATCGCGTGCGAACAGAATGTCGGGCGCCGCGCAGACCAGCACGCCGTCCCGCCACACAGTCACTCCCGTCGGAAACGGAATGTCCTCCAAGAATACCTGGGCCTCATCCATGCGCCCATCGCCGTTGGTGTCGCGCAGCACCTTGACTCGACCGCCGCGCGCGAAGTTGCCATCCACGCCGCTCGGATAGTCGTACATCTCGGCGACGTACAGGCGTCCGTCCGCCGCGAAGGAGATCGCCACGGGACTGGTCACCAGCGGCTCGGCGGCCACCAGTTCGACACGCAAGCCCTCATGCGTGCGCAGCGCCGCCAACGCCGCTTCGGGTTCGAGCGGCACAGCGGGCACATCCGCTGCCGCGGTTGTCCGGGACGCTTGGCTCTGCAAGTCCGGTTGGGGAGGCGTGGGGCGATAACTGGCGGGCAGTTGGCTGGTCACGGCCTCCACGATCCGCTGTTCGGTGCCCATCGCGTAGGGGCCGGGGTAGTCGTAGTAGACCATCGCGCCGCCTCCTTCATATCCGCCTTCGCGGAGGATGCGGTCTGAGGGCACGTAGCCGGGGCAGTGGTTCGCGTACGCGTGGATCCAGAGACGCTTGGCATCCAGTTCCTGCTTCAGTCGCAAGCTGTAGTCGACGACCACTTCGCCCGGCAGGAACACCATGGCCAACTGATCGCCGAAGGTCCACGTCTGCACGGGATAGGGGATCGATGAGGTCAGCGGCACACCGCCGTTGAGACGCTCCATCTGGATGGCCGCGTGGTGGCGGATCGCGTCGTCCGCATCGGCCAGTCGACGTTCCCACTCCTCGCGGGCGGGAAGTTCCGCGAGCGGCAGTTCGATGCGCTGCAGACGCGTGGTGATCGGCGCGGTGAGTTCGATCATGGGCTGTTCGAGCAGGCGTTGGACCTCGCGTGCGACTTCCAAGCCTTGCGCGTCGGCCACTTCCGCCTTGTCGCCCGTGACTCCGGAGCGGGGATTCGCGTCGGCGCCGCAGCCGATGGAAACCAGGGCCACGCTGCCAGGATAGATCCGTTCCAGGTGCTCCTGCGCATAACCGGCCCAGTCGCCGCCGATGCGGTTCTCGGAGAGCGTCACGCAGTGGCAGGCGTAGGTCGTCCAGATGCCGATGACGCGGTCGCTGGTGTCGAAGATCGCGAGCACCGGCAGGTCATGGTCCACGGGGCCGCCCTCCGTGCGGCGGTTGACGGCGAAACCGCAGCGTCCGCTGCTCCAGCGCAGCTTCGCGGGCCGGCGAGCAGCGAGCGCGGCCTTGGCGGCCTCGACCAGATGGTCGGCAAACTCACGTGAGTACCGGTCGACATGCTTGCGATGTTGTTCGGGCAGCGGTCGCCCGAACAAGGTGGGCGCGACATCGTTGAGCATCGGTGCGGTATGCGTGTGCGTGGCGGTGACGACGAGTCGGTCGGCGCGGACGCCCAGCGGTTCCAGGCGACGCGCGAGTTCGCGCGTCATCACATCGGGGATTCCCAGGTTGTCCGCTGCCAGGATCAGAGCCGGCCCGCCAGGCGAGTCGTCGGCGCCGATCGCCATCGCCTTGACAAAGATCCGCTGCCGAACACCTTCCGACTCCTCGCGGCGAAAACCGAAACCGCTGAGCCGCACCGGGTAGCTGGGCGTCACGTCCACGCGCGATAAGCCGACGAGGGTTTCCGCCGATGCGTCGTACGCGGCGAGCAGGATCAGCAGCGCCGTCAGAAGATGCAGGACGCGTAAGCTCCGCGAGCGGCCGTCGTGGGCCCCGCAGTGGTCGGCGGCGGTTGCCGTCACGCAGGACGAGCGATGGAGCGCAGTAGCTCCAGCGCGGGCGGCGAGGCAGACGAACGGTTGCATTCGACCTACTCCCAGAAGCGATGTCGTGATCGGTCCGCGTTCACGTTGCTTGGCACGGTGGGGTATTGTATCGCCCACCGCGACCGCATCGCACGCCCCATCACCGATCCCCTGGTTGCTCATCTTAGCGCGAGTCGACCGCGGGTTGAAACCAGACTTGGCAAGATCCCTCGCATTTCGGAGCCATCTTGGAACGTAATCGCAGCGTTGCTTGTCGATCGTCAGGTTCTCGAAACATGAGCGGACGTGGATTGTCTGGGAAGAACGCGACATGGAGAGTTGGCGGCGGAACGGAGACGATTTCGAGCGGTTGTCGCTGGCGAAAAGACGTCGTCCGGCCTAAAGTAGACCGTGATTTGGCATTGTCCTGAGAAGATCGGCAGAATGGCGCGGATTTGGCGTGCTCGATTGGCGAGACGGATCCGCGTCCAGTCCGCCGCGCCGTCGTCGAGAGCAAGCCGCGACGTCTATTTGTTCCCATTCCAGCCGAGGAGAGAATTCATGCGACACACCCTGCGACTGACCGCGTTGGCGTTGGCTCTGGCGGTTTCGGTATTTGCGACATCGGCCGAGGCGGTGACGCCGGGCGTGATGGATACCTTCGAGGCGCCGCACGGCTGGGAAGGTGGCGAGATGGCGGTGCTTTCCGCGGGCGGACCGCTGGGCGCGCACGACAGCCATCTCAGTATCGTCTCCGATGGCGGTTCCGGCGTGGGGTCTCGCCTGGCTGCGTACAACCGCAAGCCGGAGTGGATTGGCGACTTCAAGACGGCGGGCATCACGTCGCTCGACTTCGACATGGTGAATCATCCGAGTTCCGCGCAGGAACTGTCGATGCGGCTAGTCCTTTTCGGACCGAACAATACCAACAATCGCTGGACGTCGAAGCAGGCAATCAAGGTGCCGAAGGACGGTCAGTGGCGGCGTCTGTCGTTTCCGATTTCTCCGGAGACGATCCAGCGCGTGGCCGGTTCGGCGACGTACGACGCGATGATGTCGAATGTGGTACGCGTGCTTTTCCGCCACGATAACGATCCGGCCGGCGCGACAGGCACGCCTGTTGCGGCGCGGGTGGGCATCGACAACATTACGCTGGTCGGTCCGCAATTCCAGCCCAGCGACTTCAACCGGGACGGCGTCCTGAACGTGGTCGACATCAACCTGCTGCTGGGCGAGGTGAAGGCGGGCACGAACACGAAGCTGTACGATCGCAGCGGGGATGGGCTGGTGAACGTGGAGGACATTGTGGTGACCGTCACGTCGCCCAAGGATTTCCATACCTACATCGGCGACTCGAACTTGGACGGCGAGTTCAACACGAGTGACTTGGTGCTGCTGTTCCAGGCGGGGCAGTACGAGGACGCGGCGGTTGGCAATTCGAAGTGGGAGACGGGCGACTGGAACGGCGACGCTGAATTCAACTCGGGCGACCTGCTGTTCGCCTTCCAGCAGGGTGGTTTCGAAGAGGGGCCGCGGGTGAGCATCCTGCCGGTGCCGGAGCCGTCGTCGCTGGTCCTCACGCTGCTGGGCCTGGCCTCGGGCCTTCATGCGCGCAGGTTGCGACGCCGCGTCGCGTGATCGGCAGCTGACTTCACGGAGCGACGCTAAGCCAGGATTTCGTGCAGGACGCGAGCGGGCTCGACGCCCGTGAGACGCATGTCGAGGCCCTGGTGTTTGACGGTGAATCGTTCGGGATCGATGCCCAGCATGTGCAGCATGGTGGCGTGCAGGTCGCGGACGTTGACGATCTTCTCGGCGGCCGCGTAGCCCAGTTCGTCGGTCGCTCCGTAGCTGGAGCCGCCGCGGATGCCGCCGCCCGCGACCCACATGCTGAATCCTTTCATGTGGTGGTCGCGTCCGACATCCCCCTTGCTTGTCTGCGCCATGGGCGTGCGCCCGAACTCGCCGCCCCACACGATCAGCGTGTCGTCGAGCATGCCGCGCTGCTTCAGGTCGTGCACCAGCGCCCAGGTGGCGCGATCGGTCAGCCGGGTGCAGATGTCCATGTAGTGCGTCAGCTTGTCGTGGTGGTCCCAGCCGCGATGATACAGGTGGATGAAGCGCACGCCGCGTTCGGCCAGCCTGCGGGCGAGCAGGCAGTTGGACGCGAAGGAGCCGTCGCCGGGGTTGGCTCCGTAGAGGTCCAGGACATGCCGCGGCTCGTCGCTCATGTCCATCAGGTCGGGCACGGCGGTCTGCATGCGGAAGGCTAGTTCGTAGGCGGCGATGCGCGTCTCCAGTTCCGGGTCGTGCGTCTGCTCGTGGCGGTGCTGGTTGAGACGTTGCACGGAGTCGATCAGGCGGCGTTGCTGTCGGGCATCGATGCCGGCCGGGTTGCGAACGTAGTGTACCGGCTCTCCGGTCGCGCTGAACTCCACGCCCTGGAATCGGCTGGGTAGGAACCCGGCGGCCCATTGGCGGGAGGCGATGGGCTGCGGGCTGCGGCCGCCGCGACTGGTGAGCACGACGAAACCGGGCAGGTCCTGGGCTTCGGAACCGAGGCCGTAGGTGACCCAGGAGCCCATGGACGGTCGGCCGCTGATGGCCGTGCCTGTGTTCATGAAGGTATGGGCGGGATCGTGATTGATCTGGTCGGTGCGCATGGAGCGGATGACGCAGATCTCATCGGCCATCTTGGCGTGCCAGGGCAGGAAGTCGCTGATCCACTGGCCGCCCTGGCCGTGCTGCCGAAACTTCACCAGCGGGCCAAGGCACTTCAGTTCCTGCCCTTGCAATTGGGCGATGGCCTGCCCCTGGGTATAGGATTCGGGCATCGGCTGGCCGTCACGTCGGGCGAGTTCCGGTTTGTAGTCGAATGTTTCCAGATGCGTGGGACCGCCGGCCATGCACAGGAAGATCACGCGCCGCACCCGCGGTCGATGTGTGGGCCGTGGCAGCGCACGCGCGTCCGCGTCTGCAAACGCCGACTGCTGCAGGCAACCGAGCGCGGCGGCCCCCAGGCTCACACCTCCGGCGCGCAGGAACGTGCGGCGCGCGATGTCGGTGGGCAGAGCGGGCGAGTGCGTGTCGCGATGCATGGTGGAGACTTCCGGGGCAACAGCGGGGAAGGAAGATCGGCTGGGAGCGAAGGATGCGTTGGGTCCATGACCGGGCGACCCGGTGTGACCACCGGCGGTCAGTGACGCGTGATGGTCTCGTGCAGGTTCAGCAGTGCGCGGGCGACGGAGGTCCAGGCGGCAACTTCGGAGGGCGCAACCGCGGTGGACGCGTCTTGACCGACGAGTGGAGGCGCGGGGTACTGGCCGATGCCCAGCAGCCGGGTCGCCTCCTCGGAGTGATGCGTGTAGTAGTTCCGCTCGTCGGCCAGCAGCGCGAGCAGTTCGTCGCGCTCGACCGAATCCGGGGGACGCGACAGGACGCGGAGGAAGCCGTTGTGCAACTGCTGCTCGTCGGTCGCGCCGGGCGACTCCTCCAGCAACCGCGCAGCCAGTACCCGGGCGGCTTCGACGAAGGATGGATCGTTCAGCAGGGCGAGAGCGGCCAGCGGAGTGTTGGAGCGAGCTCGTTCGGCCGTGCATTCCTCCCGCGTCGGCGCGTCCAGGGACTTCAGGGTCGGATGCAGGTAGGTGCGCTGCCAGTGCACGTAGACGCCCCGCCGCCATTGCTGCGCCGTGGCGTCGTGCTTATAGGTCCGCTCGGGGAAGTTCAGGTGCCGGTAGTAACCGTCGGGCTGGTATGGTTTCGCGCTGGGGCCGCCAACTTCGCGAACCAGCAGGCCGCTGACGGCGAGGCTGATGTCACGCACGGTCTCCGCCGGCAGTCGATAGCGATTCTGGTGCGTGAGCCAGCGGTTCTGCGGGTCGATCGACCGCTGCTCCGGCGTCTCCTCCGACACCAGCCGATAGGCGTGGCTGGTCGCCATCAGACGCAGCATGTGTTTCAGGTCCCAGCCGCTGCGCGTGAATTCGCGGGCGAGTTGATCGAGCAGTTCGGGGTGTTCGGGGGGCTGGCCCTGGCCACCGAAATCGTCCAGCGAACGCGAGAGGCCGGCGCCGAACAGCAGATACCAGAGGCGGTTTACCATGACGCGGGCCGTGAGCTGGCCGACGCCGCGCTGGTCGTCGACAAGCCAGTTGGCGAGGTCGAGGCGGGAGGCACGGGGCAGGGGCGCATCGGCGTTCGCCGCTCGCTGTGCCGCCGATGCTTCTGGAGACGCGTCCGGCGGTGCCGCCGACGATGGGCTCATTTCCAGGAAGGCGGGCGGCGCGGGCGGCACGATCGGACCGGACTCATCGAGCCAGTTGCCGCGCGGCAGGATCCGCACGGTGCGCGGCGTTTCCAGCGACTGCGTCACCATGCACAGCCGCGCCTGCTGCTGCCAGATGCGCTGGCGAGCGTCCCAGCGCGCGATCTGCTGCTCCAGGGCTTCACGCTCGCTTGCCTCCGTCGTCGACTCTAGGCGTCGCCGCGCGTCTTCCAGGTGGCGGCCCAGCTTGGCCAGCCGCTCACGCTCCACCCGGCTCATCGTCGCGATCTCAGGCTCGCGCTTCGTGACGTCGCTGTTCGTGCCGCTGCCGAGGTGTCGTTCGTCGTCGATGTCGGCGAAGTAGGCCGCCATGGCGTAAAAGTCACGCGTCGTGAACGGATCGAACTTGTGGTCGTGGCATTGGGCGCAGCCGAGTGTCGCGCCCATCCAGACGAGCGACACGTTGCGGACGCGATCGGCCGCGTAGATGGCGATGTATTCCTTGGGCTGGACACCGCCCTCGTGCGATGTCTGCAGCAGGCGGTTGTAGGCCGATGCGATGTGCCGATCGGGATCGTCGCCGGGCAGCAGGTCGCCCGCCAACTGCTGGCGGGTGAATTGATCGAACGGCAGGTCGTCGTTCATGGCCTGGATCACGTAGTCGCGGTACGGCGAAATGCTGTGTTCCTGGTCGCCATGGTAGCCGACGGTGTCGGCGTAGCGCACGAGGTCCAGCCAGTACTCGCCGAGTCGTTCGCCGAAGTGGGGCGAAGCCAGCAGCTGGTCGACGAGCTGGCGGACCAGTTGGCCGCGCGAGGATCCTGGACGCAGGCCCGCGTCGGTCGTGGAGTCGGTACTGCGCCAAGCTGCTTCGAATGCCTCCAACCGCTGCGGGTCGGGTGGCAGTCCGGTCAGGTCGAGAGCCAGTCGGCGGGCCAACGCGCGGGCCTCGGCGTCGACGCCAGGCTGCAATCGCGCGGCCTGCATCTTTGCCAGCAGGTGACGATCGATCCAAGTCTCCGCCCAGTCTTTCGTGCGCGGGTCCACCTCGGGCAGCGGCCGCGACATCGGACGTTCGTACGCCCAGTGCTGGCCCCACGTCGCTCCCTCGTCGATCCAGCGGCGCAGCAACGCAGTCTCCGCGTCGCTCAACGACTTGCCACTGTCGGTGGGAGGCATCTTCAAATTGGGATCGGCACTGGTGACGCGCAGCAGCAGTTCACTGGCCTGCGCGTCGCCGGCATGGACTACCCGATGGCCGTCGCGATCCCGCTTCGACGACTCCTCGTCATCCAGGCGAAGGTCCGCTTGGCGGTGCTCGCCATCAGGACCATGGCAGGCGAAGCAGCGGTCGGACAGGATGGGGCGTATGTCCCGGGCGAAGCTGACCGGCCCGGGAATCGTCTGCGCGCCGGCGGATCGAGTGGCAGCCCACGCGAGAGCCAGCAACCAGAGAACGAGGCGCGGCGTCACGGGAAGGATCCTTGAGGAAGAAGTAGCGGGAGCGACCACGGGACTTGCTCCATTTCATCCGGCCATGATACACAGCGGCGGTGGACGAGATGCCTTTTGGCATCATTTTTGAGCGCGGCGGGCTGGCGAGATAAGATACTTGGACACCGGGGACGGGGAAAGCATCCAACCCCCGGTTCCTCCTTGGCCCGCGAGGTGCGCCGGATGTCCGACCGCATGCCCTTTCTTCGTCGCTTCCTGCGCTACCTGCTGCCCCTGGGCGCGCTGGTGCTGGGATTTCTGGCGATCAGCTATCGACTGTCGTATTCAGCCCGACTCGAGGAACTCAGCCAGGCAGAGGAGAAGTATGTCGCCCTGCTCAAGGAGTCCTTGACGGACGACTTCCAGGCGGTGCTCACCGACCTGATGGTGCTGGTTCACAGCGATTCGGTGCAGCGGTCGCTCACCGGGAAACCCGACGGCCAAGTCAATGGCGAGGGCGGCGCAGGCAACGGTGCGGGCCATCGAGGGCTGGCGGAGGAGCTGCGGCGTTTCTCGCAGCAGAAGAAGGTCTATGACCAGATTCGCATCCTCGACGCGCAAGGCTTGGAGATCGTGCGCGTGAACTTTCGCGAGGGCGCGGCGGAGGTGGTGGACCAGCGTCTGCTGCAATCGAAGCGGGACCGTTACTACTTCCGCGAGACCGCACGCCTGCAGCCGGGACAGGTCTTTGTGTCGCCGTTCGACCTGAACGTGGAAGATGGCAAGATTGAGCAGCCGTACAAGCCGACGATACGCTTCGGTTCCCCCGTCACGGATGCCCTGGGGCAGCGGAAGGGCATCCTGGTGCTGAACTACTTGGGGCAGCGCATGCTGGACCGGTTCGCGCGGATCGACGCCGACTCGCCGGGCCAGGCCATGCTACTCAACGCGGCCGGCTACTGGCTCTACGCGGGCGAGCCGGCGCGGGAGTGGGGCTTCATGA
>JBIIEC010000345.1:0-6708 GCA_044238045.1 Pirellulaceae bacterium
CCGGTCGTACATCTCGTCCAGCGTCTGCTTCTCCTTGTAGGTGTCCATGCAGCTCCAGAAGCCCTGGTGCCGATAGGAGTAAGCCCGGCGTTCGTCGATGAGCTCGGCCATCGCCGGTCCCATCAGGTCGCGGCCCTTGCCCAGGTAGTCGAAGATCCCGCGGTTGAGCACGAAGAAGCCGCCGTTGACCCAGACGTCGGTCGACCGCGCGTCGCAGATCTGCGTCACGCGTCCCTCGTCACTGATCGAGATGGTATGGAACGTCTGGGGCGGACGCACGGACAGGAAGGTGGCCATGCCGCGGTGGTTTTGGTGGAAGTCGATCATGCTGGGGAGATGCACGTCGGACAGGCCATCGGTGTAGTTGGCCAGGAAGGTCTCCTCGCCGTCGAGGTGCCGCTCGACCGCCTTGAGCCGTTCTCCAATCAGCGCGCCGTGGCCCGTGTTCACGAACGTGATGTTCCAGTCCTGGATGTCGCTGCCCAGCAGTGAAACGTTCTTGCCGCCGGAGGACAGCACGAAGTCGTTCGAGACGCACTCGTCGTACTTCAGGAAGTACTCCTTGATGACGTTGGCCTTCCATCCCAGGCAGAGGATGAAGTCCTTGTGGCCGTAGTGCGCGTAGTACTTCATCACATGCCAGAGGATCGGCCGGTAGCCGACGGGAACCATGGGCTTGGGAGTGGACTCCGAGTAGTCTCGGATTCTCATGCCGTAACCGCCGCAGAAAAGGACGACCTTCATGGGATGGGCCTTGGGGATAAAGTGCTGGGTGTTTGGGTGCGTTCAGGCGGCCCTGGGCCGCGGGGAAGCGACGGTGGGTCAGTCGAGGATCTGCAGTTCGGGGATCGGGACGACGAAGCGGCCGTTCCATTCGCGGATGCAGGCCAGTTGTTCCATGATTTCGTCACGAAGGTTCCAGGGGAGGATCAGCACATAGTCGGGACGCGTCGCGCGAATCATCTCGGGGGAGTGGACGGGAATCCGCGAACCGACAAGGAAGGTTCCCTGCTTCATCGGGTTGCGATCGACGGTGTAGTCGATGAAGTCTTCGCGGATGCCGCAGTAGTTGAGCAGCGTGTTGCCTTTGCCGGGAGCACCGTAGGCTGCGATGCGCTGGCCGCGGCGTTTGGCATCGATCAGAAAGGACAGCAGCTTCCGCTTCGTCTCGGCTACACGCTCGGCGAACTGCTTGAAGGTCTCCAGCGTGTCCAGGCCGCGTGATCGCTCCTCCTGCTCGAACTGCTCGACGATCGCCCGCACCGGTTCATCCGCGTGCTCGGCGTGTCGCGCGTAGAGTCGCAGGGAGCCGCCGTGCGTATCGAGTAGATCGAGGTCGAAGATCTCGAGCCCATGCTTGCGAAACACCTGCCGCAGCGTCAGCAGCGAGAAGTAGCAGTAGTGCTCCTGGTAGATCGTGTCGAACTGGTTCTCCTCGAACTGCTTCATCAGGTGCGGCGACTCGATGGTGATGACGCCGTGCGGGTGGAGCAGGGTCTTGAAGCCGCGAACGAAGTCGTTCAGGTCGGGGACGTGGGCTAGGACATTGCTGCCCACGATCAGCTGGGGGCGTCTTCCCTGCTCCGCCAGTTCCCGGGCCGTCTCCGTGCCAAAGAACTTCACGAGGCATGGCACGCCGTGCGACTCCGCGACCGCCGCGACGTTCGCCGCAGGCTCGATGCCCAGGCAGGGAATGCCCTTGCGGACGAAGTTCTGCAGCAGGTAGCCGTCGTTGCTGCCGACTTCAACGACGAAGCTGTCGGGGCCGAGGCCCAGGCGGTCGACGATGCGGTCGACCTGCTGGCGATGGTGCTCCAGCCAGGAGGCGGAATACGACGAAAAATAGGCGTAGTGGCTGAAGATCTCCTCGCCACCCACATGGTCGTGGACCTGCATCAGCCAGCAGCGATCGCAGACATAGGCGCGGAGCGGATAGAACCGCTCCGGCTCGTTCAGCTGCTCGCGCGTGACACGACTCTGGCACAGCGGCTGCATGCCGAGGTCGACGACGACATGTTCCAGCGGCGTGGCGCAGAAGCGGCATGGCCGGACGTCGAGGCTCATTTCCGCCGAGGTCTTCCAGGGCCGCTCGCAGGACAGGTCGGGCTGGGGCATGGGGATCTTCAGCATGGATGGGTGTTCACTTGGGGCAAGGAGGCGGATGGCACCGACGCGGCGTCGCCGCCGGGCGTCCGGCGGTGGGGCAGTTCGACGGACAGCAGGCCTTCGCTTTCCAGCACTCGGGCCGCTTCGGCGATCATCGCGAACGGAAGGCCCGCACGTTGGGCGATCGCCAGCAGCGGGCGTTGGCCATTTGACTGGTTGAGCGTCCAGAGCAGGGCCTGCTGGAACTGGCCGCGCTGGCTTTCTTCGCCGTAGCCTCGGTAGAGGCCCCGGTCGCCCAGGCGTGGTTCGCCGTAGGGACTTTCGTTGCGATAGACCAGGTTGTCTTCCAGCAGGTTGACAATCTGCTGGCAGGCCGCCAGCGATTCGGCCAGCGAGTCGGAACGCACCAGTTCAAGCGAGTCGGCCGACGTGTGGTATTCGGGGTAGCCGCCCGGCAGGCTGCGCGTGAGTCGACCGACGGGCAGTTGAAAGCCCGGCGCGTTGAACTGTCGCTCGTCGTAACCCCAGGGCTCGAACGGATGCACCCGGTGCGCTAACTCGCGTTCCCGCATCCAGTAGCCGACGAGTTGGTCGATGGAAGCATTGCCCTGTTCGGACTGCTTGTAACTGAACGGCTGCCCATCCCCCAGCAGGGACAGGACCAACCCCTGGCGGATGCGAGACAGGATCGGTTGCCGCAGCGACAGCCAGGCGATGGCGCCGAGCGTCGCGGGGGCGAAGACGAAGCGGTAGGTCCACCGTCGGCGCGGCCGCTCGAGCAGCCAGCGGGCGAGGTAGGTCGCAACCGCGATGCCGGAAAGGTTGTCGTTCGCCAGCGAGGGATGGCAGGTGTGCGCGTAGAACAGCGTTTCATCGGTCGACTCGCCCGGGATCACCAACTCGCCCAAGGTCATGGCCCCGGCCTGGCGTTCCGCGTCGATCTCCACGTCGAACTCCGCCTCAGGGTTCTCCGCCAGTCGCAGCCATTGGCGATGCGAGAGGCAAAATCCCCAGGTGTCGCGAAAGAAGCTGGCACGGTAGGGTACCCAGTCGGGATGCGCGGGATCGGTGTGCAGGTGCGCGGCGAGTTCGGACCACTTCATCCGCCGCCTCACGGAGTTGCTGAAGCTCACGACATGCAGGTTGCTGTGGCGGTAGTCGACCAGCACGCGGCCCGATGGATCACGGATCGTGGCGCCGTGGATCCGCCAGGCGTCGGGCACGACCCAATCGAAGACGCGCGTACCGGAGCGTACTTGCAGCAGGTCCAGCGGCACTTCGCGCGCCAGCCGCTGGAGCGTCAGGTCCAGGCCCTCGCCCAGCAGGCTCCGGTGCAGCGGAAAGAGATCCGCCATCAGCTGCAGCATCTGGTCGCCGACGGACGGCTTCGCGGCAGGCCGCTCGCGCTTCATGGTCATCATCGGTTCACCCAGGCGTCGACGCAGGAAGAGGTGTTGTAGTCCGGTGCATCGTGGCTCCTGGCATTCGTTCCGTTCATCGCATGGCTGTATTCGTGGATCTGCTCCATGCTGAAATCACGCATGCCGGCCGGATCCTCCAGATGGCGCCGATACCAGCGGGCCGTCTGGCGGATCGCCTGTTCGGTGTTCCAGGCCGGCCGCCAGTTCAGCTGCCACATTGCTTGGTCGATGCACAGGCGAAGGATGTTGGCTTCACGCGGCGCGTCGGCATCGCCCGTGTACACCCAGTCGCCACCGCCCCACTCCCGCAAGAAGCATTCGATGACCTGCTGCACGGGGATCTCGTTGCCGGGCAGCGGGCCGATGTTCCAGCCGCGGCAGTACGGAGCCGGCTGTTCCGAAAGCAGTTGCGTGGCGAGCGTGAGGTAGCCGCTGAGGCATTGCAGCACGTGCTGCCAGGGCCGGAAGGCGTTGGGGTTCCGCACGGGTATGGGCCGGCCCAGGGTGAGGGCCCGCACGGCATCGGGCAGCAGGCCGTCCGCCTTCCAGTCACCGCCGCCGATCACATTGCCCGCTCGCGCGCTGGCCAGAGCGATGCCGTGCGACGCGTACTGGTCCGGGTGGAAGAACGAATGGCGATAGGAGCGGATGACCATCTCCGCCGCGCCCTTGCTGCCGCCGTACGGGTCATGGTCGCCCAGGGCATCCTGCTCGCGATATCCCCACACCTGCTCGCGGTTCTCGTAACACTTGTCGCTGGTGACGCACAGCACGGCGCAGGGGCGGTCCAGTTGCCGCACCGCTTCCAGCAGCGAAGCCGTCCCCATGACGTTCGTCTCGAACGTCTCGAACGGCTCCCGGTAGCCGCGGCGGACCACCGACTGCGCGGCCAGGTGGAGGATCAGGTCGGGCCGCGCGCGTCGCACGGCCGACGCGAGCCGCGGGCGGTCGCGCAGGTCGCAGACATAGTGGTCGTGCAGGCCATCGCCCACGCCGGCCACCTCAAAATGATTGGGGGTCGTCGGAGGACTCAACGAATAACCGGTCACGAGGGCTCCCAGTTGCTGCAGCCAAAGGCTCAGCCAGGATCCTTTGAATCCGGTATGTCCCGTGAGGAAAACCCGTTTGCCGCTCAGGAGGGAGAAAGGCGATTCGTGGTGCATGGTAGGGATCCGGATCGTGGCGCGCGGAGAAATAAAGCCGCATGGAGTTCCGTCGAGCCCCGCGGGAACAGGGGATGGGGCGTCTCGAAGACAGACTGGTCCGAGGAAGTATAGGACGGAGCCCGCGACGGGCTGCAGATCGGGAGATGTCGAGCGGCGGCGGAGGAGAGGCGTTGCCAAAAGGCAACAGAACGCGGCCGAATTCGGTAAGAGAGCCCCATGGGGAACGCGGGGCCGATCGGCCTTTGTGGATCAGGCCCAGGCGCCGCGGGGCTGGATGAGGCGTGCTTCGCGGGCGGAGACCCAGGTTTCCGCCGGGGTGCGATGGCCGAGGAACTGCAGCGGGCTCGCGGCCCGCGCGTACGCTCCAGACTGGAAAACGCCCACCAGGTCCCCGACCCTCGGTTCCGGCCAGGCGAGGTTCCGCGCGAACGTATCGAGCGGCGTGCAGAGTGGGCCGACGAGCGTGACGCGTTGGTCGCAGGGGGCGTTGAGCCGGTTGAGGGTGGCCAGGGGAAAGGGACGGCGGAGCGTCTGGCCAAAGTTGCCGGTCGCGGCGGCATGGTGGTGCATGCCCCCATCGAGCACCACGAAGGTCTGTCCGCGCGATTGCTTCACATCGACGACGCGGGTCACATACAATCCGCTCTCGCCCACCAGATAGCGACCCGGCTCGATCATCAGTCGAGGGCATGGACGCACCGGTCCCGTCTCGACCTCCTCCACCAGCGACGACAGTTCGACGCCCAGCCTTGCGAAGTCCAGCGGCTGCTCGCCGGCGAAATAGGGAATGCCCAGGCCTCCACCAAAATCGAGCGTGCGCAGGCCTTGGGGAAAGGCAGCGTGGAGTCCCGCGGCGATGCGCCATCCTTGTCGGTAGAGATCGGCGAGCGTCACGGCGTCCAGCCACTGCGTGCCGGTGTTCATATGCAGACCGACGAGGTCGATGTGGGGGCACGAACGCGCCAGGGCCAGGACGTCGGGCAACTGCTCCTCATCCATCCCGAAAGGCGTGGCGCGGCCGCCCATCAGCATCGCGCCGCCCGCGCCTTGGGGCGCGGGATTCACACGCAGGGCCACGCCCACCGTCCGCTCCGCCGCCGCCGCCACCTGCTCGATCCGCGCCACCTCGCCCGGCGACTCGGCGTGGATCTCGCCGATCCCCGCCTCGATCGCCATCCGCAGCTCCTCGGTCGTCTTGCCGGGGCCAGCGTACAGGATGCGACGCGGGTCGCAACCAGCTCGCAGGGCGCGAGTCAGTTCGCCACCCGAAGCGATCTCCAGTCCGCAGCCGTGGCGCAGGAAGTAGGCAAGAAAGTCGGGATGCGGGTTGGCCTTGATCGAGTAGTAGATGTCGAACGCCGCAGGAAAGGCCGCGCGCAGTGTCTGCCATGTCTGGTCCAGCACGCGCTGGCTGTAGACGTAGAGCGGTGTGCCGAAGGCTTCGACCAGTTCGGTAACCGGATGGTCGTCCACCAGCAGCACGCCTTCGCGCTGCCCGAAAAGACGCGCGACCAGCGCGCTGGCCAGCGTGGGCTCTGCGGATGCATGGAGGTCCTCCGGACGATTGGGATCACTCATGCGCCGCATCCTCGGAACTGGAGGGTTCTCCGATCGACCAGAGTTCGCGGAGGCTCCCGTAGTCGATCTTGCGACTGGCGGTGTGGGGAAGCGAGTCGACGAGGCGCAGGTGTCGCGGAATCATGTAGGCGGGCAGCAGCGCGGCGCAGCACCGCAGGATCTCCGCCTCCGTCTGCCCGGCCTCGAGGCCCTCCGCCCGCTTGGGAATCACGAAAGCGACAATCCGCTGTCCAAGCATCTCGTCGGGCACGCCGATCACGGCCGCCTGCGTCACGAGTCCCGTGGAGTGCAATGCCTCTTCGACCTCCGTCGGGCTGACCCGGAAGCCGGAGGTCTTGATCTGGTTGTCGCGACGGCCCACGAAGTAGAGATAGCCTTCGTCATCGCGCCGCACGAGGTCGCCGGAATAGCAGACGCGAGTTTCCGGCGGCAGTCCT
>JBIIEC010000027.1:0-23440 GCA_044238045.1 Pirellulaceae bacterium
CGAGCCGATCACCGCGAAGACGGGCGTGTCGGTGATGCGTTATTGCCCTGAGGATGTCGTGGCCGTTTTCGATCGCGGCGAAGTGGGGAAGACTGCGGGGGATCTTTTCGGCGTTGGAGGCTCGATACCGGTGATCGGCCGACTGGAGGATGCTCCGACCGCGAACACGCTGATGATCGGCATCGCACCGCCGGGAGGCAGGATTCCGGCCTCGTGGCGGCCCGTCATCCTGAACGCCATCCAGCGTGGCATGCATGTGGTTTCGGGGCTGCATCAGTTCCTCGCGGAAGATCCCGAGTTTTCGGAAGCGGCGCGGAAGCATGGGACGAAGCTGACCGATGTGCGTTACAACGAAGAACGCGACGTGGCGAACCGCCAGGGGATTCGCGAGGACTGCCTGCGGATTCACACGGTGGGGAACGACTGCAGCTGCGGGAAAATGGTGACGTCGATTGAACTTGCCCAGGGTCTGCGTCGCCACGGCCACGATGCGCAGTTCGTGGCCACGGGGCAGACCGGCATCATGATCGCCGGCTCCGGGTGCCCCATCGACCGCGTGATCTCGGACTTCGTGAACGGTTCCGCCGAGAAACTGGTGCTGGCGAACCAGGAGCACGAGATCCTGGTCATCGAAGGCCAGGGGACGCTCGCGCACCCGCGTTATTCCTGTGTCACGCTGGGCCTGCTGCATGGCTCGATGCCGCACGGACTGATCATGTGCTACGAAGTCGGTCGGACCCACTTCCATAACATGGACCAGATCTCGCTTGTGGGCATGAAGCACCTGATCCATGTCTACGAGACGATGGCGAACCTGATGAACCCGTGCCGCGTGATTGGCATCGCCATGAACAGCCGGCTGGTGAGCGCGGAGGAGGCCGAGGTGGAGCGGGCGAGGGTCAAGGCCGAGTTCGGCCTGCCGGTGTGTGACGTCTACCGACATGGACCGGACGACCTGGTTCATGCTGTCCAGAATCTTCGCACGGAGCTTTTCGGTTGAAACTCAATATCCACCATTTCGCCCTGCCGTTGCGCCACACGTTCCGAATCTCCCGTGAGGCGATCGCGACCCAGCCCACGGTGATCGTGGAGTTGGAGTCGCACGGCCAGCACGGGTTTGGCGAGGCGACGACGAACTCCTATTATGGTGTCACTTCCGAGAGCCTGGCGCGGTCGGTCGAGTCGGTGCGCGGCATCGTGGAATCGTGGAGTGACACGGACCCGAAGGGCCTGTGGGAGGCGTTGCGGAAGCCGTTGGCCGACCATCCCTTCGCGCTGTGTGCGCTCGACGAAGCGGCCCATGACCTGGCTGGCAAGCGTGCCGGAAAGCGATGCTACCAGCTGTGGGGCCTTCCGGAGGGCGATCGGCCGGCTTCGAACTTCACCATCGGCATCGACGATGTCGACGTGATGATCGCGAAGCTCAAGGAGATGCCGGGTTGGCCCGTGTACAAGATCAAGCTTGGCACGGAGCATGACTTGGAGATCATTCGTCGCTTGCGCGAGCATACCGACGCGGTGTTCCGGGTCGACGCGAACTGCGCCTGGTCGGCCGACCAGACGTTGCGCAACGCCGAGGTGCTGGCCGGCCTGGGCGTGGAGTTCATCGAGCAGCCGCTGCCCGCTCACGAGTGGCAGGCACAGCAGTACGTCTATCGCCGAAGCTGCCTGCCGATCATGGCCGACGAGAGCTGCCAGGTCGAAGCGGACGTGCCTTGTTGTCTTGGGTTCTTCCACGGAGTCAACATCAAGCTGGTCAAGTGCGGCGGTTTGACTCCGGCGCTGCGGATGATCGAGGAGGCCCGGCGACTGGGGCTGCGCGTCATGGTAGGCTGCATGACCGAGTCGACGGTGGGTATCTCGGCGATTGCCCAGCTGCTGCCGCTGCTCGACTATGTCGACATGGATGGCGCCTGCCTGCTGGCCAAAGATATCGCGTCTGGCGTGCGCGTCGATCGTGGTATCTGCCACTACTCGCAGGAGAGTGGAACGGGAGCCGGGTTATTGGCTGCCGATTGAATGCCCCTGGCAATGGCCCCAGGGGTGATTCGCTCATTTCCTTGCCTCGGGGAGTTCACCAGTGCATCTCGGTTTACCGGTCCGAACCTCGTTGCTCCTGCTGCTGGGCTGGCTGTTCGCTTTTCTGTCCGCTTCCGAGGGCCGCGCCGATTCGCTGGCCGACCGGATCCTGCCGCTGGTCCGGGCCCATGCGGGCAAGGTGGCCGTGGCCATCAAGGACCTGGGAAGCGGCCAGGAGTTCTATCACCAGGCGGACGAGCCGATGCCGACGGCCAGCCTGATCAAGTTCCCGGTGCTTGTGGAAGTGTATCGGCAGGCCCGCGAGGGCCAGCTTGACCTGCAGCGTCGCATCGAATTGCAGGATGGACACAAAGTCCCGGGCGCGGGCGTGTTGACGCCTCATTTTCCGGAGGGCACGGAGCTGCCGCTGCGCGGATTCGTGCAGCTGATGATCGCCCATTCCGATAACACGGCCACCAATCTGGTGCTCGACCAGGTCGGATTGGAGGCGACGACGGCCACGATGGCCAAAATGGGACTGCCCGAGACGCGCCTGAATGCGAAGGTATTTCGGCGTGATACGTCGATCGATCCACAGCGCAGCGAACGCTTCGGGCTCGGCAGCACCACGGCGCGGGAGATGGTGCAGCTGTTCGAGAAGCTCGCGCGCGGACAACTGGTCGACGAGGAATCCAGCAAGGCGATGTGGAAGCATCTGGCGGCGTGCGAGGACCGGACGATGCTGGTGCGGTTCCTGCCGCCCGGCCTGCAGGTGGCGCACAAGTCGGGAGCCGTATCGCAGGTGCGTTGTGACGCGGGCGTGATTCGGAGTTCGGCGGGCGACCTCGTGATCTGCGTGCTGACGGCCGAGAATCGCGACCAGTCATGGGAAGATTCGAACGAGGCCCAGGTGTTGATCGGGCGGATTGCGGAAGCGGCATGCGCGGTATGCCTGCCCGCGGAGGCGAGGGGAGGTGTCGCGCCCGTGCTGGCGGAAGGTGCCACGGGGTCACTGGTCGCGAGCCTGCAGCGGACGCTCAACGCATGCCTGCAGCCCTCTCCAAATCTTTCCACCGATGGCGACTTCGGACCGCGGACGGCGGAGGCCGTTCGTGCGTGGCAGCGAACGCGGCAGTTGGAGGCGACGGGCAGGATGGACGCCCCCACGTGGGCCGCTCTGGGAACGCTCGTGGAGGAAGGACCGCCGCCTCCGACGCCCGATGTCGTCAACCGGGAGCCGTTGACGCGCGAGCCGGCGGAGTCGCTGGAGGGGCCGCCGATCGTGACGGCTGCGGCCTGGGGTATCGCGGACGCGGCGGCCGGCGGGCTGTTGTGGAGCCACGCGGCGAATGAACGACGTCACCCGGCCAGCATCACCAAGGTCATGACGGCCGTGGTGGCTTGCGAGATGGTCAGGGAGCATCCCGAGTGGCTGGAAGAGCCCTTGGTGTTCTCACGCCGCGCGGACGAGATGCCCGGATCAACGGCGGAGATACGCGAGGGCGAGAGTGTTTCGCTGCGCGAGGCACTCTACGGACTGATGCTGCCGTCGGGCAACGACGCGGCCGTCGCGATTGGCGAACATCTGGGCGGGCGGTGCCCGGTCGTTGCACCACGATCGGAGGAAGAGGGCGGCAACGCGCCGGAGGAGGAGGATTCGTCGACCGATCCGCTCGACCGCTTCGTCGCCCGGATGAACCGCACCGCCGTTCGCCTGGGGATGCAGGATTCCCAGTTTCGCAATCCGCACGGACTGACGCACCCCGAGCACCTCTCGACCGTCCAAGACCTGGTGCGGCTGGCCACGCACGCCCTGTCCCTTCCGCTGCTCCGTGATGTCGCGGGAACGCGCCAACGCGGATGCGAGGTGGTGTCGAAGGCCGGCTATCGTCGCAACCTGCTGTGGAAAAACACGAATCAACTGCTTGGCCTCGACGGGTACGAAGGCCTGAAGGCAGGTACCACCGACGCTGCGGGATCCTGCCTGGTCGCTTGCGGCACGCGCGGTGAACATCGGCTAGTGGTCGTGACGCTCGGGGCCGACTCCGACACGGCCTGCTACGCCGACTCGCGGAACCTGTTCCGCCATGCGTGGAAGGAACTGGAGAAGTCCGATCCGAGATTGTTGGGAAATGCGGAAGCCGCCTCGGCACGTCGGTCCCTGGTGGTGGTTTCGCCAGCCGCACGCGAACTGCACCAGCAGTGTCTTGTCTTCGATGGCCACAACGACCTGCCGTGGCAGGTGCGCGAACGCGGCCAGCCGAGTTTTCGCGAACTGGATCTGGCCCATCCGCAACCGACCATGCACACCGACATTCCGCGACTGCGGCAGGGTAACGTCGGCGCGCAGTTCTGGTCGGTCTTCGTGCCCGCCGATACGGCTCAGTCCGGCCAGGCGCTGCTGACGACGCTGGAGCAGATCGACCTGGTGCATGCGATGGTGGAGCGATACCCCGAGACGTTCCAGCTGGCACTCTCCAGCGAGGATATCGAACGCAGTCGTCGCGAGGGAAAAATCGCGAGCCTGATCGGGATAGAGGGAGGCCACAGCATCGAGAATTCGTTGAACGTGCTGCGGCAGCTCTACCAGCGCGGCGCCCGCTACATGACACTCACCCACTCCGCGACCCTGGACTGGGCCGACTCCTCCACGGACGAAGCCCGGCACGACGGCCTGACGGCGTTCGGCGAGGAGGTGGTTCGCGAGATGAACCGACTCGGGATGCTGGTGGACCTTTCCCACGTCTCGCCGGCGACCATGCACGACGCGCTGGAGGTGACCGTAGCGCCGGTGATCTTCTCGCACTCTTCGGCGCGGGCCGTCGCCGACCATCCGCGGAACGTGCCGGACGACGTGCTGCGGCGGGTCACGAAGAACGGTGGAGTGGTCATGGTCAACTACTACCCTTCGTTCGTCGTGCCAGCGGCTGCGGAGCGTTCGAAGGCGTGGCTTGAGCTGAAACGCCGCTTGACCGACGAGGGACTTCCGAAGCAGGAGGTCGACCAGCGGCTGAAGGTGTGGCAAAACCTGCATCCGATGCCGCGCGGGACCATTCACGATGTCATCGACCATATCGACCACATCGCGAAGGTCGCGGGGATCGACCATGTGGGGCTGGGGTCCGATTACGACGGCATCGACGCGCTGCCCGAGCAGCTGGACGACGTGTCGACCTACCCGAAAATCACGCAGGCCTTGATGGATCGCGGATACTCGCCTGACGATATCCGCAAGGTGCTCGGGGGCAACATGGTCCGCGTGCTGCGCGAGGCGGAGCGGGTGGCGGGGGAGCTGGCGGATCAGTGATTTGGCCCGGAGCGGACCAGTAATGCTGGCGCGCGTTGGCTTCGGAGGCGTTGGACGCGCATCAGGCTGGAACAGCGGGCGGCTGGCGGTTTCCGTGATCGGCTGGGGGCTTGCAACTTGACCGGAGGTTTCGCCCCTGCGTCGGCGATGGTGGCCGTTCGTTTCACCACATCAGCGACGCTCCCGGAACACGCGGGTCGTGTACGGCCTTGAACGTGCCATCCCCCCGCAACTCGATGGCCTGGGATACGCCGGCGGCCGTCGATGCTTCGACGACATGGCCTCGGTCTCGCAACGCGTCGGCGACGGCCGCTGGCAACTCGGCCTCGACCAGCACCCGGTCGGGACGCCACTGATGGTGCCAGCGGGGAGCGGCGAGGGCTTCGTCCAGCGGCTGCTGCAGGTCGATGAATCGGATCAGCCCGATCACCACCTGGGTGATGATCTTGGGTCCGCCCGCGGCACCCAGGGTCAGCACGGGACGGCCCTCGCGAAGCACGATCGTGGGACTCATGCTGGAGAGCGGCCTTTTGCCCGGGGCGATCGCGTTTTGATCGCTGCCTACCAGTCCAAACGCGTTGGGCACTCCGGGCTGGATCGAGAAGTCGTCCATCTCGTTGTTGAGGACCAGTCCCGTGCCGGGGATGACGACTTTGGAGCCGAACGAGGTGTTCACGGTTGCGGTGAGCGCGACCCAGTTGCCTTCGGCATCGGCGGTCGCCACGTGGGTCGTGTGCTTGCGGAAGACATCCGTCTGCCAATCGGGCGGCAGGTCATGCTGCTGCACGGTTGACGCCTGCCGCAGGTCGATCTGCGCCGCCAGCTTCGCTGCATAGCCGGGGTTCAGCAGGCCGCGCGGCACGGACGTGAAGTCGCTGTCCCCCAGCCAGTGAGCGCGGTCGGCGAACGCTCGCTTCATGGCTTCCACCACCACGTGAATCATGGTGGCCGGATCGTCCCGGTAGAGGGCGGCGAGGTCGAAGCGTTCCAGGATGTTGAGGATCTGCGCGACATGCAGCCGACCGGAACTCGGCGGCGGGAAACCGACGATCGTGTATCCACGATAGGTCGAGCAAACCGGCTCGCGGTTCACCGGTTCGTAGCGTGCCAGGTCGTCGGCAGTCACCAGGCCCCCGTTCGCCGCCATCCAGGATTCCAACTGCCGGGCATACTCACCGCGGTAGAACCAGTCGGTTCCCTGGTCGGCGATGGCGCGATAGGTGCGCGCGAGGTCGGGTTGTCGCAGCGTGTCGCCTGCGGCGGGAATCTGGTCCTCGGTACCGAAGAGCAGCGCGCGCGTGGCCGGAAAGCGGCGGATGGAGTCGGCCGATTCGCGGAGATTCCTGGCAAGGATGCGATCGATGGGGAACCCCTGTTCCGCCCTATCGGCGGCGGGCCTCAGCAGGTCCGGCAGTTGCAGTCGACCGGCGGACTTCAGGAGTCGTTCGTAGGCGGCCAGGGCTCCCATCTGGCTCCACGATCCCACCGCTTTTCCGTCGCGGAGGAACATGTCGCGATGAGCGCGAGCGGGAGCCGTTTCACGGCCATCGAAGGCCAGGAAGGCACCGTCCGCTCGACGGACCAGGGCCAGGCATCCGCCTCCCAGTCCTGAGTTGTGGCTGTCGACGACGCCCAGCATGAGCGCTGCGGCGACGGCCGCGTCGATCGCATTGCCTCCACGTTCGATGGCCGACCGCGCTGCTTGGGAGGCGATTGGATGAACGGTAGCCACGGCGCCCCGGGAAGGCTCGCGGGCGGGAGCGGCCGAGGCGTGACGATGGTCAAGCAGGCAGGGCCAGAACATCGCGGCGTTGGTGGCGATCCGTCGGTGGAAGACGCGACGCGAGAAGGTGGGGCGATCCATGACGGGACTCCGACGCAAGGAACTCGACCATTCGCCGACCGGACGGGCGATGCCGACGATTGTAACGGCCGGTTCCCAACGGAGGCTGATCGCGGGAGGGGATGTCCGGGGAAGAAAGCACCGGCCGCTTCACGCGGTCGTCCGACGCTTGCGGAGTCCTTGCCGGGCGGACAACTACTCGTCACGCAGGCGGTAGCCGACTCCCCGCACGGTTTCAATCAACTGGGCGTAGTCGCCGAGTTTCTTGCGGAGCGACCGGATGTGCACGTCGATGGTGCGGTCGAGCACTACGGTATCGACGCCGATGGCGGCATCGATGAGGTCGGATCGCGTGAACGCGCGGCCCGGCTGGCGGATGAAGACGTCCAGCAGCGAAAACTCGGTCGGAGTCAGGTCGATCGGATGTCCGCCCGCGGTGGCGATATGTCGCATGCGATCTACGGTGATTCCGTGGCGCGACGACATGTCGCGTTCTCCCGGGGGAGCTTCCCGGCGGCGGAGCAGGACGCGGATGCGTTCCAGCAACACCTTGACGCTGAAGGGCTTGGTCACGTAGTCATCGGCGTTGACCGCGAAACCAACGACCTGGTCGTTCTCCTCGGCCTTGGCGGACAGGATCAAGATCAGCACGTCGCGGGTGGAGGAGTTGGACCGCAGGCGACGACAGATCTCGATGCCGTCCATCGACGGCAGCATCAGGTCGAGGATGACCAGGTCAGGCAGTTCGCGCTGGGCGGTCTCCAGTCCTTCCCGTCCGTCGTGGCAGATCAAAACCTGATAGTCGGCTTGCCGGAGGTTGTAATTGATCACCTCGGAGATGGAGGGGTCGTCTTCGATCAGCAGGATTTTCGTGCTGGGCATGCATCTACCAAATCAAAGGTGCCTGGTTGGGGAGGAAAGGTGGCTCCACCCGGGGAGCCTGTTTCGCGTGGCCAACGCCCGGGGCGTTATCAGCGCCATCAACGTCATCGGCCGTCCGCGATCCACCCCGCCGCCCAGGCTGGACCGGGAACCGCTGGGCTCAGCGGGACGCGATACCGGAGGATCCTGCCACGGAGCGATGCCGGATGTCGTCGCCTTTCACCATGTAAACGACCTCTTCACTGACGTTCGTCGCCTGGTCGGCCATCCGTTCCAGGGAGCGGGCGATCAGCAGCTGGGCAAGGGCGGTCGCGATGTCTTCCTCGCCTTCAAACGCCTTCCGCATGATTTCCACCCGCAGCAGTTCGCTGAGTACTTGGTCGTTCAGGGCGTCGACCATGTTGTCGTGCGCGATGGTGGAATGAGCCTTGGCCACGTCGTTTTGGGCGAATGCGTTCAATGCACCCTGGACCATCTCGTTGACGATGCCCGCCATGCGGAGGATCGAGGGCAGGACCTCCAGTTCGGTCTTGGAGGCCATGAGCTGCAGGCTCTCGCAGAGATTCACGGCATGGTCACCGATGCGTTCCAGTTCCGCCGTGATCCGTGAGATCGACAGGACGGTTCGCAGGTCGCCGGCCACCGGGCTGTAGACCGTCAGCAGCCGGACGGCTTCACGATCGATCTGCAGCTGCATGAGGTCGAGGCGGTTTTCTTCTTCGTTGATGACGCGATCCAGCTCGGCGACACGCTGGTTGGACAAGGCCGCCGTGGACTGCAGGACCATTTGCTCGGTCAGGTTTCCCATCTCGACGAGCTTCTGTCGCAGCAGCATCAGGTCGTTTTCGAGTTTCTTCATGGCGGGTGCTTCCTGTTGCACACGGAACTGCTGGGGGGTGGTTATGCAGCGAATCCCCAGCGCGAAAAAGGGGGCGAGGATCGCGGGAGCATCGTGGGACGCCGAGGCGGGCAAATCACCCGTAACGACCCTCGATGTACATCTCCGTCTCTTTGTTGCGTGGGTTGAGGAACAGTTCCGAGGTCTTGTTGTGCTCGACGATCTCACCGAGCAGCATGTAGATGCACTCATCGGTGGCTCGGCGAGCCTGGGCCATGTTGTGCGTGACGATGACGATCGTGTACTTCTCGCGCAGGTTGCTGATCATCTCCTCGACGCGTTCAATGCCTTCGGCGTCGAGCGCGGAGCAGGGTTCGTCCATCAGGATGACCCGCGGTTTCAGGGGAAGCAGGCGGGCGATGCAGAGTTTCTGCTGCTGCTCCAGCGTGAGGCTGGTCGCTCGACGGTGCAGCTTGTCCTTGACGGCATCCCAGAGTTTGACTTCGCGGAGCGCCGATTCGACCATCTCATCGCGGCGCGACGCCTTGATTTCGCCGCGGCGCGAGTGGACGCGCAGGCCGAATGCAATGTTTTCGTAGACGGAGATCGGCAGCGGGTTCGGCCGCTGAAAGACCATCCCGACCGACTTCCGCAGTTCGCTCAGGCAGACGTCTTCGTCGTAGATGTTCTTGTCGAGGACGCGGATTTCGCCCGTCGTGGTGACGTTTCCGTAGCGTTCGTTGATCCGGTTCAGGCACCGCAACAGGGTCGTCTTGCCGCATCCCGAGGGACCGATCAGCCCGGTGATCACGCCCTGGCGGATGTTGACGCTGACGCTCTTCAACGCCTGGAAGGTTCCGTACCAGAGGCTGACGTCCTTGACGACGATGCTGTAGTTCGGTGAGGCGCCGGTTTCCGGTGCCGGCTGCTGTTGCGGCGCGGGCGGGTCCACGGGCCGCGGAGGCGGCGCATGGGAGGCCGGAACCGCCGGGGCGTCGGCCGCGGGGCGTTTGGTGCTGGAGGGGGAGGGAGTCGCCATGATTAACCGAAGCCTCCGGTAACATACTCGTACGTGAGGGGCTGGTCGGGCTGCGAGAACACCTTCTCGGTCTCGCCGATCTCTACCAGTTCGGAGCGGTTCAGGAACGCGGTCTGGTCGGCCAGGCGGCGGGCTTGCTGCACGAGGTTGGTGACGAGCACGATCGTCATCTCTGTCTTCAGCTTCTGCAGCACGTCCTCGATCTTCATCGTCGTCACCGGGTCGATGGCGATCGAGAACTCATCCAGACAAAGGATGTCCGGGCGATGGGAGAGGGCGCGGGCCAGCGTGAGCCGTTGCTGCTGGCCTCCGGAGAGTTTCGTGCCCAGCGAATGCAGGCGGTCCTTGACTTCGTCCCAGAGCATGGCCTGGCGGAGGCAGAGTTCGACGAGGGCGTCGAGCTCACCCGTTTCGTAGAGTCCCGCGCGTCGGGGCGCGTAGGCCACGTTTTCGTAGATCGACATGGGCAGGCCGACCGGCAACGGGAACACCATGCCGACTCGCCGACGCAATTCGTAGACGTTCCGCATGGAACGCACGTCCTGGTCGCCGACCTTGACGATGCCCACGACACGGGCCGAATCGACGAAATCGATCGTGCGGTTGATGCACTTGAGGAAGGTGGTCTTGCCGGAGTTCGCCGGGCCGATGACGCCCAGGATCGTATTCGGCTGTACCTTCAGGCTGATGTCACGCAGTGCCACATGGTCGCCGTAACGAACCGTGACGCGGTCAAACTCGATCGAGGCGCCGGGCATGACGAGGGTTCCCGTTCCTGGGGGAGACTACCACTTCTTGTTCGAGCGGAGGTAGACGCGGAGGGCAATGGAGACGCTGTTGACGGCCAGGACCAAGCCGATCAGCACCACCGCCGTTCCGTAGACGATCGCCTCGGGAGCGTTGTTCACCTGGGTCATCAGCGTGTAGAGGTGCATGGAGAGTGCCATGACCTTGTCACGCAAGCCGTAGGGGAAGTAGGACTCCCAGCCCGTGTCCGCGACGCGCTGGTAGAAAGTCGCGCCGGTGAAAAGAATCGGAGCAGTTTCGCCGGCTGAACGAGCGACCTGCAGGATCACGCCCGTCAGGATGCCGCTGATCGAGTTCGGCAGGACGATGGTGCGGATCGTCTGCCAGCGACTGGCACCCATGTTCCAGCACGCCTCCCGAAACGACTGCGGCACAGCCGCCAGGGCCTCGCGAGTGCTGGTGATGATCACCGGCAGCGTCATGATCGCCAGCGTGCAGGCCGCCGCCAGCAGCGACTCACCGATCTTCGCCGCCAGCACGAACGCTCCCACGCCGAACAACGCATGCACGATGCTGGGCACGCCCGCGAGGTTCACGACGGCGAGATTGATCATCCGCGTGAACCAGTTGTCCCGCGCGTACTCGTTCAGGTAGACCCCCGCCAAGATCCCGATGGGTGCAGAGATCAGCAGGGACATGAGCACCAAGAAGAAGGTACCGACCAGCGGAGCCCAGATGCCGCCCGCCGTCATGAAGTCACGCGGGTTCTCCGTGAGGAACGCGTAGCTCAGGGCCGGCGCCGCCTTATACAGCAGGTAGCCCAGGATGCTGACCAATGGTACGACCAGCAGGGCGGCCATGAGGCCGAACACGACCTGGGCGATCCGTTCATGGATCTGCTTGCGCCGTTCGTGGTGGGTTGCCGTGAAGATTTCACGGCGCTCCAGCAGGATCCCGTCGCCATCACGGGGCTTCAGTTGTCCATCCTCGTAAAGCTGCTGGATGCCTCGCAAGGCACTCGGCATGTCAGGCCATGGATCCCGCTCGGAACCGTCGCCCATGGAGCCCAGCAGGTGCGTATCGTAAAAGAATCGGTACCGGGGACGCACCTTGGGCGTCTCCGTGTCCACGCGGGGAACAAAGCCGATTTCGAAGCGTTCCGGGCCATCCTGTACCTGAGACTTCGGGTCGCTCTGCCCTGTGGGGACGCGCAGCGACACTCGATCCACCGCCGCTCGCTCGCGACTTCCGGTCGACTCCGCCTCCCGTTGACTCAATTCCGACGCCAACGCTGTTTCCAACGAAGGATAGACGAGCGTGGCCCCGGCCTTTCCCAAGTGGGGTTGGCCGTTGCCAGTCTTGCAGACGAAAATCCGCCGCGTCGAAATCTCCGGCGTCCGGACCTGCTCAGTCATGGTCTCGACCTCGAATGCCTTTCACCACAATGTCCGCCGTCAGGTTCACCAAGAACGTGATCGCGAACAGCACCACGCCGATCAGGAACAGCACCTGGTAGTGCTCGCCCCCGCGGACGGCTTCGCCCAATTCGGCCGCGATCGTCGCGGTGAGCGTCCGGGCCGGATCGAGCAGGCTGTCCGGTATGTTCACGGCATGGCCCGTGCACAGCAGCACCGCCATCGTCTCGCCGATCGACCGGCCGACACCCAGCAGCACCGCCGCCAGCAGGCCGTTCTTCGCCGCTGGGAACAGCACCCGATAGACCACCTCCCAGCGACTCGCGCCCAACGCCGTCGCCGCTTCGCGGTAGGAGTCCGGCACGGCCTTCAAGGCGTCTTCGCCCACCGAGACGATTACCGGCACGCTCATGAGTGCGAGGACGATGCTGGCGTTCAGGACATTCACACCCACCGGAGCACCGGTTGCCTTCACGATCAGCGGCCCCAGGACGACCACACCAATGAAGCCCCAGACTACCGACGGAATCGCCGCCAGCAGTTCGATAACGATCTTCAATGTCTCACGCATTCGCTTGGAGCAGAATTCGGAGAGGAAGACGGCGGCGCCCAGTCCCAGGGGGACCGCAAGCAGCATCGAGCACAGCGTCACCGCGCCCGTACCAGCCAACAGCTTGACGATGCCATACTGCGGTTTGATCCGCGAGTCCGGTCGCCACTCGGTGCCCGAGATGAAGGCAAGGAAGTCGAAATTCTTCGTAACCAGCGGGAATGCCTCACGAAAAACGAAGGCGAAGATCGCCAGCACAAACAGAATCGCACTCCAGCCGCACAGGCGGATCACCCATTCAATAAGCGGCTCGGCCGCGTCCTGTCCCGCGTTCAGCCAATGACGAATGCCCGCCGACTTCGACTTGCCGCCGGGCACTTTGGAAGACTTCGCTGGTGGAGAGAGCGAACTACTGGCCACTTTTCGCCGAGCCCCCAAGCTGGGACCAGAGGGTGAGCGTGCCGCCATCTCCGTAGATTTCGGCCAATTGCTTCATCGAGATCGACGTCAGCGGGTTGTCCTTGTGGACATAGATCGCCAACGCATCCATGGCGACAGAGAGTCCCTGAACCTTGCCGCGTGCCTCGAGCTTCGTGATCTCGTCGGGCTTGACCTCGCGGCTGGAATTGGCCAGGTCGATGGTGCCTTCGGTCAGCTTGGCAATACCCACGCCCGAACCACCGCCCGATACCTGGATCTGGACGTTCGGATACTTCTTGCCATACTCTTCCGCCCAAGCCTGCGCCAGATTGACCATCGTGTCGGAACCACCGACCTTGATCACGCCGTCCGGCGGAGCCGCCGCGTCGGCCATCGGGACTGGGTCCACAGGAACGTAGCCCATCTTGGCCACGATCGCCTGCCCCTCTTCCGATTGGGTCCAGCTCAGGTAGTGCTTCAACGTCGGGCTCACTTCGCCTGCGGAGTACAGGTAGAGATAACGGGCCAACGGGTAGGACTTGTCCTTCGCGTTCTCGATGGAGGGCGAAACGGCCGGCTGACCATCCTCCTTCGAGACCGGCAGCATCTTCACTTCGGAAGTCGCGTAGCCCATGCCGCTGTAGCCGATCGCGCCCTGGGTCTTCGAAACCAGTTCCACGACGTCCTTCGAGCCGCTTTGGTCATACGACCCGCTCTTGAACTCGCGGTTCTTGCCGAGCACTTCCTCGCGGAAATAGTCGTAGGTGCCGGAGTTGTTTTGGCGGCCAACCCGGATGATTTCGTCGCTGACAGCACCGCCCGAACCGCCACAGCCAACCACCACGAGAAGAGAGCAGAGAAGCCCCCCGAGAACACTTGCTGACAGACGACGCATCATGCCTTCCTCCGCTGAACTACATGGATCCAACATGAGACCACAGCGGCTCTGGGTGCAACACCCGGCCCGCCCGTCTCCAAGGTCAATACCGGGACGCTTCCCGCCTTGTTTCCCGTTAGCACGATAGCAGTCGATTGTGAAGAAATCGTGAAGTACTCTAGTGTGACCGAAGAAGAATGAAAAAAACTTCACTGTCGTCCAAGTCATGGAACGTGGAGCTTTACTTTGCCCGGCTTTTTCAAATGAATGTGGCTCAGTGGCACGTGGCGTGACGCAAGGCGGAACTTGGAGAGACTGCATCGCGTTTTCTGGCGTTCGTTGTCAAATCTTAACGATTCGAGGGTTGGGTGAGACCGCGTCTCGCACCGCCGTTCAGGGGCCCAGGCAGGTTGAGTCCGTCGCGCGTTCAGGGGGCGAAGGTGAAGAGGCCTCGCGGGTTATTCGGGAATGGGCCAAGCCCATCCGGCCGTGAAGCCACCGTCGACGTAAAGCACCTGGCCGGTCATGAATTGGGAAGCCGCGGAGGCGAGGAAGATCGCGGTGCCTACCATGTCCTCTGGCACACCCAGTCGCCGCATGGGCGTGTTCGCCTGGCCCCATTCCAGCATCTGGGGATCGGACCAGAGTTTTCGCGTGAGGTCGGTGAGGATGAAGCCTGGGGCGAGCGCATTGACGCGGACGCCGCGGTCGCTCCACTCCAACGCCAACGCCCGGGTCAGGGTGGCCAGTCCGGCTTTGCTCATGGCGTAGGGAGCGACGTTCTTCAGCGGCCGGTCGCTGTTGAGGGAAGCGATCTGGATCTGGCTGCCCGCGCGACGTTCCAGCATGTGGCGTCCCACGGCTTGCGACAGCAGGAACGCGCCTTTGAGGTTCGTATCGACCACGAAGTCGTAGTCGTCTTCGGTGACCTGTTCCGTCGGTTTCCGTCGATTGACACCCGCGACGTTGACCAGGGTGTCGATGCGTCCCGCAGCTTGGACGATCTCTTCCACCAGCGGCCGGATAAGATTCGCTTTCGAAACATCGCAGGCGACTCCGGTGACCGAACCGCGAGTCTCCTCACGCAACTCTTCGGCGGCTCGGTGAGTCGGGTCGTGTTCACGTCCCGTAACAAAGACGGAAGCGCCGCGCCGTGCGAATCCGGCGGCGATGGCGCGGCCGATGCCTCGGGTTCCGCCCGAAACGAGCACCACTTGGTCGCGGACCGAGAACAGTTCGTCGTGCATGGGTCAGGCCGGCTTCGGTTCCAGCCCCTGGCATTGATGGTTGGTGGAGATCGCGTTGCGTACACCGCGTTGACCTAGTTGCCGGAACTCGTGTCCTTTCGACGCGGGCACGGCAGCCTGCTCAGTGGCTAGTCTAGTCGGTCGTCTGGCGATGGGGTACCGAGTGCCGCGGGGCTCTCACCAGCCGAGGGCGTCCCGGGAATACCGTCTGTGAGGATCAGGCAGAGTCGGCTTGCGGCTTGCGACGAGGATCGACGATGGGGCCCCTTGGGCTGGGGCCGAGTTTGCGAACGCCGGGGCCACTCAACTCCTTGTCTGGCGGGCAGTTTTCTTGGGTGCTCATCGAGCCGTCGAATGTGGACCGGCATTTGTAATCGGTATCGTGAACCTGCATAATGACGGGCCCAAGGCCACGACGCACTGGCCGTTGGCCACCGTGTCGGCCCTTGTTCGCGCGATGCAAACGTCGCGTGCCCGAGGCTATCAACTCCCCGTGAGTGAACGGAGATTTTATGATCGCAGTTTCGATGCCGGCCCGTTCATGCTTTCGACCTGGCGGCGCGTGCAGTCGCGGCGGCACGCGAAACGTCGCTCCGCTGCATTCGGTTGGCGGAGTCGCCTTGCCCGGACCGTTCGCCGCGCGTTGGCTTGGAGGCGAAATCGGGGCCTGCCTGCTGTGGATGGCTGCGGGTGCGCTCCTGCTTCTTTCCGCGGGCATGGTTTCCGCGCAGGAGGTCGGGAATGCGGCGGGGCAGGCGGAAGGGAAGTCCGTATCCAGCGTGCAGTGGATCTGGGGCAACGCCGAAGCGGCGCGGGAGACCGAGGCGGGGCGCTGTGACTTTCGCAAAACGTTCACCTTGCCGAAGGCGGTCGCCGGTCGTCTGGAGGTTGCTTGCGACAACCACTACGTGCTGCGACTGAACGGGCGGCTGATCGGCATGGGTGGGCAGTTCGGCAGGTGGGACGCCTACGATGTCACCGCGTTGCTGGTCGAGGGCGAGAACTCGCTGCAGGTCCGCTGTCGCAACGAGGGGGGGCCGGCGGGGCTGGCCCTGCGGCTGGTGGTGCAGAAGCAGGAAGGCGGCGAGACGCCCGAGGTGGAGATCGTCACGGACGCCAGTTGGCAGACTCGATTGCAGCGGGCGGGCACCTGGGATCCGTCGATTGAGGCCCGCACGCCTTGGGAGTCGGCCGTGGCGCTCGGGCCGCTGGGATGTGCTCCTTGGGGGGAAGTCGCGGCGGCCACGGAGGTCACGGCGCTGCAGTCAACGCGAAGAACCGGCGATGGCCCGCTCGCGGTCCAGGCCGGCGACCGCATCCTCTGGCTCGGTTCCACCCTCATCGAACGCATGCAGCGACATGGCTACTGGGAAGCGGTCTGGACCACCTCGCTTCCCGATCGACCGGTGATCTTTCGCAATTTGGGGTGGAGCGGCGATACCGTGTTCGGACACGCGCGTGCCCGCTTCGGTTCGATCGCCGATGGCTTTGATCACCTCGAGACGCACGTTTTCGCGGAGCGTCCCAACTGGGTGCTGGTCGCGTACGGCACGAACGAATCGTTTGCCGGAGAGGCGGGGTTGGAGTCGTTTCAAGAAGGCCTGCTGAACCTGCTCGATACGCTTGAAGGCACCGGCGCGCGGCTGGTGCTGGTGACTCCACCGCCCCAGGAAGCGACCTCCGCCGTCCCCGATCCTTCGCCGGCCAACGACAACCTTCGTCTCTACAGCCAGGCGATCGCGGAAACGGCCAAGGCCCGCGGCTATCCGCTGGTCGACCTGTTCCACAAACTGCCGGAAATGGCGGCTCGACAGCCCGAGCTGGTTCCCTGGACCGACAACGGCCTGCACCTGAACGATCGCGGTTACTGGCTGACAAGCCAGGTGCTGGCGTCGGAACTCGGATTGCTCCGCGGTGGCGTGCGGATGGAAGTGGATGTCGCCAACCGGACCATGAAGACCAGCGGCTGCTACGCGGACCAGCTGCAGCTCACCGGCAATGAGGCGCGTTTCTCGGTGCGCGACCAGACGCTGCCCATTGCCGCACCCGTCGCGACGGCCAGCGCCGCGCGCTGGCTGCGCGTCACGGGCCTCAAGCCAGGCAACTACCAGTTGCTCGTGGATGACAAGCCGGTGGCACGCGGAAAGGCCGAGGAGTGGGCCAATGGACTGGCGATCCGGCGCGGGCCCGAAGCGGACCAGGCCACCTCGCTGCTGCAGGCGATCGGCAAGAAGAACGAACTCTATTTCCATCGTTGGCGACCGCAGAACGAGACCTATCTCTTTCTGTTCCGCAAGCATGAGCAGGGCAACAACGCGGTGGAAATCCCGCAGTTCGATCCCTTGATCGAAGATGTCGAAAAGCAGATCGGCGAGCTGCGCGTGCCGCGGACGCGCACCTATGTGTTGCGCGTGGAGTCCTGATGGAGCGGGGCGATTGGCGCGGGCCCGTCCTGGGGGTCCGTGATCGCCCGGTGTTTGTTCGAGATCCTGCGTGTCCTGGACGCTGGCCATCCCGCGGCGCAGCCCCCGGAGCGAGAAAGCGTATGCGGCCGGGTTCCCGGCCCCTTGAATCCAACTTCGAGAAGGATGTCTTCCATGCTGGTTCGACTGATGAAGAGTGACGCGACGCAGGGTCTGCGCGGACAACGCCGGCGCGTGCCGCACCTGGTAGTGGCGCTCGCGTTCGCGGTGCTGCTCGGCACTGGCAACCATGCCAGGGCGCAACGCGACCTGCAGGACATTCCTGACCCGGATCCCGAACTGGAGCGGCGCGAGCTGGAGGTTGCGGAGGGCTTTGAGATCCAGCTCTACGCGGCCGATCCGCTGATGGCCAAGCCCATCCAGATGAACTTCGACGACCAGGGACGCTTGTGGATCGCTGCCAGCGAAGTCTACCCTCAGATCAAGCCGGGCCAGGTCGCGGACGACAAAGTCCTGGTGCTGGAGGATACCGACCACGACGGCAGAGCCGACAAGACGACCGTCTTCGCGTCGGGTCTGTTGATTCCGACGGGAGTGCTTCCAGGAGACGGCGGTTGCTACGTCGCGAACAGCACGGAACTGATCCACCTCGCCGATACCGATGGGGATGGCAAGGCCGATCGCAACCGGGTCGTGCTGTCCGGGTTTGGCACCGAGGACACGCACCATATCCTGCACACGCTGCGCTGGGGACCCGACGGTGCGCTCTACATGAACCAGTCGATCTACATCCACAGCCACATCGAAACGCCCCATGGCGTGCGCCGGATGAACGGTTCGGGCGTGTGGCGTTTCCAGCCCGAATCGCTGGAACTGGAAACCTTCACGCTGGGACTCGTCAATCCTTGGGGACACGCGTGGAACCGTACCGGCGTCTCCTTTGAAACCGATGGCGCGGGAGGTGAAGGTATCAACTATGTGTTCCCCGGCTTCGTTGGCCTCACCTCGCCTGGTGCTGTTCGGATCCTTCCCGGCCTCAATCCGGGCAAGCCGAAGTTGTGCGGGCTGGAGATCGTCGAGGGTACGGCACTGCCCGACGACTGGCAGGGCAATCTGGTCACCAACGACTTCCGCGCGCATCGCGTGTGCCGTTATGTGGTCACCGAGTCGGGCAGCGGCTACGCGTCGGAAGAGAAAGAGGAGCTCGTCAAGTCGCGGCACGTGGCCTTCCGGCCGATTGACGTCAAGCAAGGCCCGGACGGCGCGATCTACATCGCCGACTGGTACAACCCGATCATCCAGCATGGGGAAGTCGACTTCCGGGATCCGCGTCGCGACCATGTGCACGGACGGATCTGGCGCGTCACGGCCAAGGGACGCTCGACGGTTCCACCGGTGGACCTGAGGGCGATGTCGGCCGAGCAGTTGGTGAAGCAGCTGGATTCGCCCGAGACGTGGCGCCGCGAACAGACTCGCCGCGTCCTCAAGGAACGCGGCGCCACCGCCGTGATACCGGCCCTCGACCAGTGGGTCGCTGCGCTCAACGCCCCTTCGACGGCGGGAACCAACGTTGACCAAGGGCTGCTGGAAGCTCTCTGGATCTACCAGTCGCTCGATCGGATTCCCGCGTCGCTGCTTGGCAAGACGCTCGCCGCCGACGACCCGGGAGTGCGCGCGGCGGCGGTACGCGTACTGTACCACGAGGGACATCGTTTCCCCGAGACGCTCGATTGGCTCAAGGATCGCGTGGTCGATTCGCACGCGCGGGTGCGGCTGGAAGCGGTCCGGGCGCTGGGACGCCAGAAGGTGCCGGAGGCCTGTGAGATCGCCATGCGGGCCCTCGACCTGCCCCAGGACAAGTTCCTGGAGTTCGCGACCTGGACGACAGCGCGGGAGCTGGAGCCGATCTGGTTGCCGGCGCTTCGTGAGGGACGGATCTCGTTTGCGGGCAACGCGGACCACCTGATCTACGCGCTGCAGGCCGTCAATTCCGCCAACGTTGCCGAAGTGGTGGCGGGACTGCTGGATCATGTGGCGAAGGAGGATGTCGCTCGCGAACAGGCGATCCTAGCGATTCTCGGACGCATCGGTGACGCGTCGCAGCTCCGCCGCGTGCTCGACGGCGCCATGCGCGCGGAACGTTCCGCCGCACAGCGCGAGGAACTGTTGGCCCTGCTGGAGACCGCGGCGCGGGAACGCAAGGTGCAGCCAGCCGAGGGACTGGAAGCCGTGGGACGCCTGCTGGCGGATTCGTCGCCAGCGACGCGGCAGCAGGTCGTGCGTCTGATCGGTGCCTGGCGAGTGGCGAGCGAGCAGCCCGCGGTGGCCGCCATCGCAAGTGACTCGCAAGCGGCCGAGGACGATCGCGCCACCGCGATGCTGGCCCTCGCCGACCTGGGCGGACCCGACGCTCTGCAAACACTCGAAGGCCTCGCCCGCTCCGGCGAACTCGCCGCCAATCTCCGCATGCGGGCCGTGGCGGCGCTGCTGCAGGGTGACGTGTCGCGCGGCGTGCCCGCGATGGTCGACCTGCTGTCGGATCTCGATGCCTCGGCCGATCCGTCGCCGGTGCTGGAAGCGTGCCTGGCCGTGAAGGGTGCTCCCGCCCTGCTGGCCACGGCGCTTCAGGAACGTCAAGTGCCCCGCGATGTCGCCACCCGCGCACTCCGCGCCGTCGAACGTTCCGGCCAGTCGCTTCCCGATCTTGTCGCGGCACTGGGCCGCGCGGGACAACTGCAGCAATCGCCCTGGAATCTCTCGGAGGATGAGAAGCGACAACTGCTGGCCGATGCGCTCGCACGCGGCGATGCGGCCCGCGGACAACAGGTCTACCGACGCGCCGCACTTACCTGCCAGCAGTGCCATGGCATCGGTGGCGCAGGCGGCCAGGTAGGCCCCGACCTCGCCAGCATCGGCGCCAGCGCGCAGCCGGACTACCTGCTGGAATCGATCCTCGAACCAGGCAAGAAGATCAAGGAGAACTATCACTCGCTGATCGTCGAGACCGAGGATGGCGATGTGGTCACGGGCATCAAGGTCCGCGAGACCGACCAGGCGCTGATCCTTCGCGACGCGAAGAACGTGGAGCACGCGGTTCCGCTGAACGCGATCGCGGCACGCTCCGACGGCGGCAGCCTCATGCCGAACGGACTGCTCGACCAGCTGACACGTGATGAGCTGCTGGATCTCGTGCGGTTCCTGTCCGAGCTGGGCAAGGTAGGCGGCCCCTACAACCTGCCTCGCGAGACCTATGTCCGCAGTTGGCAGGTCCTGCTGTCCTCCGACGCCAACGCAGACCAGTTGTCGTCACTCGGAGTGGCCCAGGCGGCGGGCAAGCCGGAGGAGTTCACCTGGGAGCCGGTCTATTCGCTGGTATCCGGCGAGTTGCCGACGTCGGGCCTGCCCGCAGTGCCCGTCGGTCCGGGGCAGCGTGTCGTCGTGTTGCGCGGCGAAGTGGAACTGGCCGCTGGCGATGCGACCCATCGGCTGTTGCTGTCGCCGTCCACGGGCGTATCGGTCTGGGTGGATGGCGAGCCATGGCAGGACGGCACGGCGCAGCTGCCGGCCGGACGCCATGCGATTCTGCTGGTGGTGAAACCCGGCGAGGCGACCGCCGTCTCGGTACAGCTTCCCTGACGTCAAGGAGAGGGCGTCGCGCGACCCAGGCCGCCGCGCGACGGTACGGCGCGGACGGCGGTTCGCAGGCTGGCGATATCTTCCTGCGGAGGCATGCCCTGTGGAACCGCACGCTGCGGGAGACGGGGCATCGCCGGGAGCAGGAAACACAAACCGATCGGACGGTTCTGTTTTGCCACTTGCGACACCCTGGTCGGGCGGACAGAATCGCGGATTCGCCGGGATCCCCGGGGCTTGAGACGGGGTGTGACGATTCAGGAATTTGACAGGAAAGCGATGCAGATGACAAAAGTGGGCATGATCGGCTGGCGCGGCATGGTGGGTTCGGTCCTGATGGATCGGATGCGAACCGAGGGAGATTTCGCCGGCATCGACACGACCTTCTTTACGACGTCCCAGACCGGCCAGGTTGGACCGGACGTGGGCCACGGCGCGCGGCCGCTCTGCGACGCTTCCGATCTGTCCGCGCTGGGTTCGATGGACATTCTCGTCTCCTGCCAAGGCGGCGACTACACCAAGGACGTGCACCCGCGACTCCGCAAGGCCGGCTGGCAGGGCTACTGGATCGACGCCGCGTCCGCGCTGCGCATGGCCGACGACGCGGTGATCATCCTCGATCCGGTGAACCGCGATGTGATCGACCGGGCGCTGGCGGCCGGCAAGAAGGACTTCATCGGCGGTAACTGCACGGTCAGTCTGATGCTGATGGGCCTGATGGGCATCTTCCAGCAGGGGTGGGTCGAATGGATGTCGACCATGACCTACCAGTCCGCTTCCGGGGCCGGTGCGCAAAACATGATCGAACTGGTGCGCCAGATGGAAGAACTCGCCGGCTGTGCTACGCCAGGCCAGACGGCCCTGCAACTGGAACGGCTTGTCACCGCCCGGCAGGCCGCGACGGATTTCCCCGTCGACCAGTTCGGCGTTCCGCTGGCCGGCAGCCTGATCCCCTGGATCGATCGTGGCATGGAGAACGGCCAGACGCGCGAGGAGTGGAAGGGCGAGAACGAAACGAACAAGATTTTGGAAACGAAGCGATTCATTCCGATCGACGGGCAGTGCGTGCGCGTGGGGGCGATGCGGTGCCACAGCCAGGCGATCACGGTGAAGCTCACCCGCGCGGTGCCGATGGCCGACATCGAAGCGACGCTGGCTGCGGCTAACGAATGGGTGCGGCTCGTTCCCAACGAACGCGAACAAACGATCCGCCAGCTGACTCCCGCGGCCGTCTCCGGCCAGCTGCACATCCCCGTGGGCAGGCTTCGCAAGATGACGCTGGGTCCCGAATACCTGACCTGCTTCACCGTGGGCGATCAGTTGCTCTGGGGAGCGGCGGAACCGCTGCGGCGCATGCTGCAGATCGTGCTGGGGAAGCTCTAGGCGATCGCGGACGAAGCCTTGTCGTTGGGTGTGTGTTTGGCGTCGGGTGGTGTGTTTTGTTTCGAGTGCAGGGAGGTGTGCGTGCGGCCGGGTAGGCCTGCGTTCCGTCGGTTCCGACCAGAAAGGTACTTTGCGATGCGACTGAGAGTGATGCTGGGGTGCGGAGTGTTGCTGATGGGACTGGCCGGCGGATCGACGCGGGCCGCCGTGGCGCCAATCAAGGGAGTGACCGGGACGAGTCAGTTCGGAGCGGTCGACGTGTTTGGCGACGGCAACTTCTCGGACGTGTTCGTGGACGACCTGATCAACGGCAGCGGGTTGGCCGATGTGAACGGCACGCCGACCGATCCGCTGGACGACCTGCACGACAACGATATCTTTTCGACGAACGGCTGGCATGCGGGCGATTTCCCGGCCGGTCTTGCCGGAGCGGCCGGCGCGCTGGATGGCGACGGCGATCCCTTCACGGCCGGGCTGGTCGATCGTCAGGTGCTGGAGTTCGACCTGGGCAAGAGTCACCAACTGACGAAGGTCCACATCTGGCAGCAAAACCAGGGCGGCTTCTTCGGGCCCGCCGCCGCGCCGTTTCGCGGAGTCGACGAGATGGAGGTCTTCGCCAGCAGTTCGGAGTCTGCCGACGACTTCACGCTGGTCAGCAAGCTCCGCCTGCAGCCCGAGGAGGGCTCCGGTGCCGTCGCGGCGCAGGTTTTTGATTTCACGACGAAGCCGTTCAACGCGCGTCGCGTGCGGTTCGACCTGATCTCGGCGTTGAGCGGCAACCCCAACGAGTTCGTCGGGTTGTCGGAGGTGCGTTTTG